>JBKQTR010000152.1:0-17301 GCA_052143095.1 Allostellaceae bacterium | reverse complement strand
TCATCCTGGCCAACCCGGCCGGCCGCGTCGCGGTCGGCCCCGGAGGGTTCGATCGCAGAGCGATCGAACGGGTTGGCCCGCGCAGCCGGCGTCTCGAAGGACGCATGGCGTCGATCCAGCGGACACTTGCTACAGACCGGTACCGGGGAATCCTGGCCCGGCTCATTCGTATCCCGGTGGCGGGACGAATCCGCGATACTCGCGCTCCAGCAGCTCGGCGAAGCGGATCGTCGAGAGATCGCCGTATTGCGGGCCGGTGATCTGCACGCCGATGGGCAGCCCCTCGGGGCTCTCGCCGATCGGCGCGGCGGTGGCGGGAAGATAGAAGGCGCAGGTATAGCCGGCCCAGAACAGCTGGTCGGTGGTCGGCACGCGCTGGCCGTTGACGGTGATCATCCGCTGCCAGCGCTCGCCCTGCTGGTCGTGCGGCGGCGCCGGCGACGCCGCTACGGGGCAGAGGAAGAGATCGTACTCGCCGTAGAACCGCGCCCAAGCGAGCCGCATCCGGTGACGCTCCTCGTTGAAGCGCAGCCAGTCGCGATGATGCATCGTGTTGGCGCGTTGCATGCGCGCGAAATAGCTGTCCTCGTCGGGCGTGAGCGCGCGCGCCGCCGCCTGCGCCGCGGCGAATTGCGCATCGCTCTGCCGCCCGGAGGTGGCGGCGCGCAGCAGCTGGACATAGACCGCATGCGCGCGCGCCGTGTCGATCGCCGGCCGCGCCCGGTCGCTCACCGTGGCGCCGCGCTTGGCGAGGAAATCGGCAAGCCGCTGCAGCTGGTCCTGCACCGAGCGGTCGACCGCGGAATTGGGGTCGTCGAGCATCAGCGCCACTTTGTAGTCGCTGAGCCGCTCCTTCTTGGGCTGAGGCAGCTCCAGCCGCCAGCCGGCGCCGTCGATCTCGTCGGGCCCGGCCATCACCTCGAGCGCCAACGCCAGATCGGCGCTGCTGCGCGCCAGCGGGCCGCACACCGAGATGTCGCCGGCGGCGACGCGCCCGCCCAGCGCATGGCCCCTAGGCGAGACGATGCCATAGCTCGGCTTGTGCCCCCGGACACCGCAGTAATGCGCGGGGTTGCGGATCGAGGCGCCGATGTCGCTGCCAGCCTCGAGGGCGGTGAGCCCGGCGGCGAGCGCCGCCGCCGAGCCGCCCGAGGAACCGCCGGGCACGCGCGCGACATCCCAGGGATTGTTGGTGGTGCCGTAGATCGCGTTGTAGCTCTGCCAATCCGCCAGCAGCAGCGGCACGTTGGTCTTGCCGAAGATCACCGCGCCGGCGGCGAGGAATCGGTCGACCGCGAGCGCGTTGGTCGTCGCGATATTGTCCTTCTGCTCCGGCAGGCCCCACGTGGTCGGCAGCCCCGCGACGTCGAAGGATTCCTTCACCGTCATCGGCACGCCATGCAGCTTGCCCCAGACCTCGCCCCGCGCCAGCGCCGCATCGGCTTCGTCCGCGCGCCGGCGCGCCGCGGCAAGAGCGGTCGCGATGATGGCGTTGAGCGTGGGATTGAAGCGCTCGACGCGCGCGAGATAAAGCTCCAGCAGCTCGCGGCAGCCGATGCGCTTGGCGCGGATATCGCCAGCAAGCTCAGTGGCGGAGCGGAAAGCCGTGGCGGTCATTGCGATCCTCCTCGTCTCGTCATCGCAGCATCGCGCGGACCGAAGCGACGATCTCCGCCGGGCCGATCTTGCAGACCTCCTCGAGCGGCGGCGCGTAAGGCACCGGAATGCGCGGCGCGCCGAGGCGGCGCGCCGGTGCCCGCAGCACGTCGAACAGCGCCTCGGCGACGCTGGCGGCAATCTCGGCGCCGAAGCCGCCGGTCTGCACCGCCTCGTGCACGACGAGCAGGCGGCGCGTCCGCCGCACCGAGGCGAAGACCGTTTCGCGGTCCCAGGGATAGAGCGTGCGCAAATCGATCACCTCGACCGAGGGTCCATCGCCGAGCAGCGCCGCCGCCGCCTCGACCTGGCGCAGCATGCCCGACCAGGTGACGATGGTGACGTCGCCGCCCTCGCGCACCCGGCGCGCCTCGCCGAGCGGCAGCGGCTCGGCGCCCTCATCGACCTCGCCGGTGACGCCCCAGAGATCCTTGTGCTCCATATAGACGACGGGATCGTTGCAGCGGATCGCCGCTTTGAGCAGGCCGAAATTGTCGGCCGGCGTCGCCGGCGTCACCACGACGAGGCCCGGGATATGCGCGTACCAGGCCTCGAGCGACTGCGAATGCTGCGCTGCCGAGGAGCGCCACATGCCGCTCGGCTGACGCACTACCAGCGGCACGCGGCCCTGGCCGCCGAACATGTAGCGCGCCTTCGCCGCCTGGTTCACCAGCTCGTCGACGGCGCAGAGCGCGAAATCGGAAAAGCGCATCTCCACGACCGGCCGCGTGCCCACCAGCGCCGCGCCGACCGCGGTCCCCATGATCGCCGCCTCGGAGATCGGCGTGTCGAGGATGCGCTCGGGCCCGAACTCCTCGACCAACCCCTTGTACTGGCCGAAGACGCCGCCGCGTCCGAGATCCTCGCCCAGCGCCCAGACCAGCGCGTCGCGCCGCATCTCCTGCGCCAGGGCGAGCCTACCGGCCTCGAGATAGCTGAGCGTGCTCATCGCGGCGCCTCCTGCGGCGATCCCACATCCTGCACATCGGCCCAGGCGAGCGCGCGCGGCGGCCAGGGCGCGGCGCGCGCCGCGGCGACCGCGTCGGCCATCTCGCGGCAAGAGTAAGCGGCGATCGCGGCAAGCTCGGCGTCGCTCTTTCCGGCAAGACGCAACGCCTCGACGCAACGGCCGAGCGGCTCGTCCTGCTGCTTTGCCGCCACTTCCTCGGCGCTGCGATATCCCGCGGCGTCGGCGGCGGTATGCCCCTTGAGGCGATAGGTGCGTGCCAGCAGGAAGCGCGGGCCGCCGCCTTGCTTGATGCGCTCCGTCAGCTCGCGCGCCGCCTCGTCGACCGCGGCGACGTCGTTGCCGTCGACCACTGTGGCGGGGATGCCGAGGCTCTCGGCGCGCGCATCGGGACCGCCGCCCGCCGACAGCGCGGCGGTGCGCGTCATCGCGGCAAAGCCGTTATCCTCGCAGACGAACAGCACCGGCAGCGCGTAGATCTTCGCCCAGTTGAGGCCTTCGAGGAACGGACCGCGATTGATCGCGCCGTCGCCGAAGAAGCAGGCGACGATGCGGTCCTCGCGCTTCAGCTTGACGCCTTGCGCGGCGCCGACGGCGATGAGGATGCCGGCGCCGACGACGCCATTGGCGCCGAGCATGCCGATGTCGAAATCGGCGATGTGCATCGAGCCGCCCTTGCCGTGGCAAGTGCCGGTCTCGCGGCCGAACAGCTCCGCCATCATCGCCGAAGGCGACGCGCCCTTGGCGATGGTGTGGCCATGCCCGCGATGGTTGCTGGCGATGAGGTCGCTGCGCCGGAGATTGGCGCAGACCCCGGCGGCGATCGCCTCCTGGCCGATCGAGAGATGGATGGCGCCTTTGACCTCGCCCGCCTTGAGCGCCGCCTCGGCCGCCTCCTCGAAGGCGCGGATGCGGCTCATCATGCGGTAATGCGCGAGCAGACGCTCGGCGTCGAGATTGGCGCGCGGCGGCTCTGCCATGCTTTTCCTCCGTGTCGCGGCGGCTTGCTTTTTCGCACTCGCCCGTCCTTTATCGGAGAGTTGCGGCGGGCCGACAAGGAGAAACGCGATGGCGGCAGCGGTGAAGGTGGTGGACAGCATCACCAAGCTCGACGAGAGCTATGCCGGGCAGGTGCTGATCGCCGCCTCGCATGGCGGGATATACCCCGCCTATCTCGCCGCCAAGGCGCAGCTGCGCGGCGTCATCCTGCATGATGCCGGGCTCGGCCTCGACCGCGCCGGCATCGCCAGCCTCGACTATCTCGACCGGCTCGGCATGGCGGCGGCGGCGATCGGCCATCTCTCCGCCCGCATCGGCGACGGCGCCGACATGGCGGCGCGCGGCAGGGTGAGCCATGTCAACCGCGCCGCCGAGGCTCTCGGCTGCGCGCCGGGCGATGCCTGCCGCGACTGCGCCGCGAGCATGCTGCAGGCGACACCCTGCAAAGCCGACCCGCCGGCTTACGCAGAGGCGCGCTTCCTGCTACGCCGGGAAGCGGGCGAGCCGGAGGTGTGGGGGCTCGATTCGAACTCGCTGGTGCGCGCCGAGGATGCCGGAATGATCGTCGTCACGGGATCGCATGGCGCGCTGCTCGGCGGCCGGCCGGAAAGCGCGGTTCGCATCGCCGTCGGCGCCGCGGTCTATCACGATGCCGGCATCGGCATCGACCGCGCCGGTGTCTCGCGCCTGCCGGCGCTCGCGGCGCGCGGCATCATCGCCGCCACCGTCGCCGGCGCCACCGCGCGCATCGGCGAGGCGCGCTCGGTCTGGCAGAGCGGCCGCCTCTCGGCGCTCAACCTCGAAGCCGAACGCGTCGGCGCGCGCCTCGGCATGGCGGTGCCCGATTTCGTCGCCACCGTGATCGCGGCCGGCAATAATGGCCCCGCTGAGGCATCCAGCCTCTGAAAGGATTTTCCATGTCCGCTTCTCCGCCGCTCGCCAACCATCCCTCCGGCCGCATGAGCGGCGGGCGCGCGATGGCGGAGATGCTGCGGCTGGCCGGCGCCGGGCCGATGTTCGGCATGGGCGGGTTCCAGCTGCTGCCGTTCTACGACGCGGTGGGACAGCTCGGGCTCAAGCATTGCCTGATCAATGACGAGCGCAGCGGCGCCTTTGCCGCCGATGCCTATGCGCGCGTCACCAACCGGCCCGGCCTCTGCGACGGCACGCTCGGCCCCGGCGCCACCAACCTTGTCACCGGGTTGGTGGAAGCACTCAATGCCGGCACGCCGATCGTCGCTTTCACCGGCGATACTCATCGCGCGCATTCCTGGAAGAACATGACGCAGGAATGCCGTCAGACCGAGATCCTGCGCCCGGCGGTGAAGGAGCTTATCCGCATCGAGCTGGTGAGCCGTATCCCGGAGCTGCTGCGCCGCGCCTTCGCGATCGCCACATCCGGCCGGCCCGGGCCGGTGCTGCTCGACGTGCCCGAGGATGTCTGCCATGGCGAGCACGAGTTTGCCGCCGAGGATTTCGCCATCGATCCCGCGACGCTCGCCGCGCCGGCGCGGCGCATCCGGCCGGCTGCCGAGGACGTGGCGCGCGCCGCGGCGCTGCTCGCTTCCGCCAAGCGGCCGCTGATCCTCGCCGGCGGCGGCATCCATCTCTCCGGCGCTGCGGCGGCGCTGCAGCACCTTGCCGAGACGCTGTCGATCCCGGTGGCGCATACCATGAGCGGCAAGGGCGCCATCGCCTGCACCAGCCCGCTTTCGGCCGGTCTCTTCGGCCGCTACTCGCGCATCGCCAACGACCTCATCGCCGCCGCCGACTGCCTGCTGGTGGTCGGCTGCAAGCTCGGCGAGATCCCGACCAAGCGCTATGCGCTGCTGCCCAAAGCGGTGCCGGTGATCCATCTCGAGATCGTCGCCGAAGAGATCGGCCGCTGCCATCCCGCCGATATCGCACTGTGGGGCGACGCGCGGGCCGGGCTCGAGGATCTCGCCGCGGCTTGCGCCGGCGATGCCAAGCGGCTCGCGGCGGCGCGCAAGGGCTATCTCGCCGAGCTCGGCGCGCGGATGGGGCGCTGGCGCGAGGAGGCGCAGCCGCGGCTCACCTCCGACGAGCGGCCGGTCAACATGGCGCGGCTCTGCCACGAGCTCAACCGCCTGATGCCGGCAGAGAGCATCCTGGTCGCCGATGGCGGCTTCGCCGCGCATTGGACCGGGCTGCTCTACGACACCAAGGCGGCTGGGCGGCATTTCATCGCCGATCGCGGCCTCGCCTCGATCGGCTACGGTCTCCCCGGCGGCATGGGCGCGGCGCTGGCGGCGCCGGAGAAGCCGGTGGTGGCGGTGACCGGCGATGGCGGCTTCAACATGGTGCTGGGCGAGCTCGAGACCGCGCGTCGCGCCGGCGCCAACCTCACCGTGGTGGTGGTGAACAACGCCGCCTCGGGCTACGTCAAGGCGCTGCAGCACGCCATGTTTGGCAAGCGCTACCAGTCGAGCGATCTCGTCGAGATGAACTACGCCGAGATCGCCAAGGCGATGGGCTGCCGCGGCATCCGCGTCGAGGATCCCGGCGCGCTCGCTGGCGCGCTCGCCACCGGCATCGGCGAGCGCGACCGGCCGACCGTGGTCGATGTCGTCGTCACCCGCGATCCCGGCAAGATGCTGCCCGCGCTCGACAGCCGCACCGTCGAGATCAAGCAGGGCGACCGCATCGCGTGAGCGGGTGCTTGGGGCACGCCTCGCGTGCGCAGTGCTTGAGGCATGCATCGCCTGCGCCCACTCTCCGCCCGCGGCGGAGCGGGCTACGGCGTGCGCGTCTAAAGCGGCACTGACGGCGACGACGGCTCGTGGCAATGGGCGGTCAGGCCTGACTTGACTCTGGTGGCGCCTGCAGCAAACAAGATCGAACGAAGGTACAATCAAGATCTCAATACTTAAAGGCTAGACGCCCGTGGATATAGTTGACAGCAAGCGCCGCAGCGAAATGATGGCTCGAATACGCGGACGAAATACGGTCCCAGAGTTTGCAGTTCGACGGGGGGCTCACGCGCTCGGGTTCCGTTTCCGGCTTCACCGCAGCGATCTTCCCGGAAGCCCTGATCTAGTATTCCCTCGGCTTCGAATTGCTCTATTCGTCCATGGATGTTTTTGGCATCGACACAGAGGTTGCCGAAATTGCACTACGCCCAAAACCCGCCCGGAATTCTGGATGAAAAAATTCGAGGCGAACGTCGCACGTGACGAACGGGCAAATTCAACGTTGCGTGCGCTTGGGTGGAAGGTCGTCACGATCTGGGAATGTGAAACCGAAAACGAAGCGCGCCTGCGGACACGTCTACGGAAGGCGCTCCGGCCTTGATCGGTGGCCTCGAAACAAGGGCCTGGCGTAAATTTCAGAACCTGGTAACCTGGCCGAGTTTGTCCAGACCAGGGTGCCGGAGGTCGTGTTGCTGCGAGGGCTCGACATTTTCAGCGGAGGTGGAGGCAGTAGTGCGGGTGCACGTGCGGCGGGCATCGAGCTTGTCGCCGCAATCGACATGTGCCCGATTGCTACTGAAACTTACCGCGCGAATTTCCCATCAACCGACGTTGTCACCAGCAGACTGGAAGACGTTTCTTTCTCTGTGGTGAAGAAAAAGTGGGGCGAGATTGATCTGATACTCGCGTCCCCTGAATGCACAAATCATACGTGTGCTAAAGGTTCAGCTCCGCGGGACGAAGCCAGTCGAGCGACAGCAATGCATCTCGTCGAGTACGCACGAAAATTTAGACCGCGTTGGATCGTCTTGGAGAATGTGGTGCATATGCGCCCATGGTCTCGATATGGTGAGCTTAAGCAAGAACTGGTCGAACTCGGTTATCATCTGGCGGAGCAGATTCTCGACGCTTCAGACTTCGGTGTCCCGCAAACGCGTCGGCGGCTGTTCATCGTCGGTGATCGCAAGCAGGCACCCGCTCTCGTTACTAGGAAAAGATCAGGACGACGCCCGACGGCGAAATCGATCCTCGATCCGCCTGGTACTTGGAGTAGGTCTCCGCTCTATCGCCCCGGTCGCGCCAAGGCAACTCTGGAACGAGCCCAGCGGGCATTTAAGGAACTTGGCGACGACGCGAGCTTTATTCTCGTGTACTACGGCAGCGACGGCAGCGGCGGATGGCAGCCGCTTACACGTCCACTGCGCACAATAACAACCATCGATCGCTTTGCTCTCATCGAGAATTGCGATCGGGGCCACACGATGCGGATGCTCCAGGTAGCCGAGCTCAAGAAAGCGATGGGCTTCGATACAGACTACCAACTGCCCGTTGGGACAAGGCGCGACCGCATCAGACTCCTCGGGAACGGTGTTTGCCCGCCGGTGATGGAAGCAGTTGTCCGCGCTTTGACCGTTTTAGACATCTAGTTCAGGCTGCCCAATACGCCCTATGAAGGAGGAGAACCGTTGAATTAGATTTGGTATGAATTGGGGCGCGATGCTCGCGAACCTCATGGGCCGGAAGCGATCAGCGTCGCCGCCGTCGATCGTAATCAGCCATTTGAAATCTACCGTCCAGGGGCCGCGAGCGCCACATTGCGGGAGAAAGTGAGACTTTTGCGCGTGGTTCTGAGTGGCATATCTTTGTCTTTCCCTTGCGGGTACCCCCGCCCAATTTTCGATTTGCTTGCATTTCGCTAGGATGACCTTCTCTGGATAGCCACGCACCATGTCACACTGCGGCGTCAATATCACATAAACCTCGCCTTCGATTGCGAGAAGATCGCCTGTATGCAGCCTATCCGTTCGCAATGGCGGTTCGAAATAGAATTCAAAAGGATGATACGGAAGAACGTTGTTAAGCGGCAGCGAAAGCTGCTCGGCGACGTGTGACACCACTTGACGGGTCACCACTTGACGAAGCTGATCGGGCGTCAGGCCGAGCGCCTTCGTCTGGTCCCATCGTTTCCAGATGCTACCCGAAAATATCCGAGCAGTCTCGCGTCTGACGTCCGTCACTGTCGCTCGTACTGCGGTCATCAAGGAATCATGCTCGCAGAACCAGTCAACTATCGCTCTCAGCTGAGCTGCTTCTTTCGTAAAGACCTTAATAGGCGTGCTCGCAACGAAGTCCCCTATCTCGCCAGCGTGTGCGCTAAAAACAGCAATCGGTCCAGCAATTGTCTCGCTAATCTGTCGCAGGATTTCATTGCCGCTTTGTGCAGTAAGGTCACCGCCAGCAGCCCTGGGAATACGTAAATCAACTATCGCCGCATCAATATGGTATTCTTCTAGCGCGTTCCTCGCCTCTTCGACCGTCGCCGCTGTCAATAGCACGACCTTGAAAGGCCGAGTGTCGTCGTCGTTGAATTCAGCAAATTCGGCTTTCCAGACGCCGACCTGATCTGCATTGTCTTCAACCAACAGGATGAAGCGCCGCGGCATCGAGCTAGCCTTTGATAGGTACGATGATGCGAAATCCCGTCCCCTGCACGGTGTCGAGCAGCTCGATGTCGCCTCCGCTCCGGCTGATCGCCTCACGGGCAATGCTCAGGCCCAAGCCGGTACCATTCGCCTTCAGCGTAAATCCAACATCGAAGACACGCGATTGAAATTCTGGCGGGATGCCGGGACCATTGTCATATACCTCTATAACACAGACATCGCTGTGGGATTTTACTTCTGCCCGAATTTGTGGGTCCTGAGTTTTGCCGTAAGAAAGCCAGTGCAGCGCATTTTCGACGACGTTCGTAAGCGCCGTAGCTAGGTCTTCCTTGTACCCATATACATCCTTCACGTTCAAATCGGATCGCTGGTCCAGTTTTATACCCAGTTGCGAGGCCCGAGATTCGAACAAATGGAATACGTCGATGACTACCTGATTCGGATTGTATTGGCGTGGTGTCCCGCGCCGAGCGCTAGACAATGGCTCAAGCGAGGAGAACAGCCCGCGTAGCTGCTCCGCGCTGTTTAGCAGACCGCGAGTTATCCTGGGCACATCTTCACGATGCCTGCGGGCCTCCTCGCTCTCCTCACATATCGTTGCCCACCAGCGAGCAAAGCGCGCGACTTCCGATTGAATGAAGAATACCGGGCTTCTTCCCTCGTGTAGAACCTCGCCGATAATAAGGCCAAGAGTTACTCTCGCTTCCAACATAGCAAGTCTCTCTTGCAGAGATTCTAGATATCCCGTCAGCTTGGTGGCGGCATCGCTCACCGCCTGAACACCTTCGGTTCTCGCTGGCTCGGGGAGCGCTGCAACAAAGTCCTCTAGCTGCCTAAGCTGCGCGATCTTGTACGCATCGGATAAAGTGTCTCGTCTCTGCCTTCCAAGCCCGGTGTCCTCTCGAAAATCAAAGCGTCTGGGTTCAATTTTCTTTGCCAGCAACTCGGTGATGAGACGCCGCAACCGCCTCAGGCTTCCGTTTTCCTCCAGACCTTCACGGCTACTGCGCTCGACGAGACCAGACCTGATCTCATTATCGATAACGAGAATCCCGGATACCTGATTGTGCCCAATGCACATTGTCGGGTTCTGCACGCGGCGTTTGTCGAGAGTTAGCCAATCGTTGTCATTGTCCCCGTACGGCCGGATACGAAATCGATCGCGGTAGATCGCGATACCAGCTACGCTATTAAGAAGAGCTCTCGCGTCGCGAGCCGAAATGCTTCCGAAGCCGGCTCGACCCGCCATTTGAGTCAACGCCTGCTCATCTCGGTCGAATATAAATAAATGTACAAGTACCGGTCCGCACGACGCCTCTCCGGCATCGATATCAAGAGGGACTCGCAACTCGATGGCCTCGGGATTGAGTCCGCCTCGATGGATTGTGAGGGTTCCTTCGAAAGTCCCGTCCTCTTCGAAGCTCCCGGAAACTTCGTAATCACATGATTTAAGTAGCGGAAAGGGCCGGACGCGGTATGGATCTTTTTGCACCTGCCTTGATGGGAGTGGACCATTGACGATGGCGTCACCGTCGAATCCGCACGCAGCTCTCGTGCACGCGCTGAGATCAAGATAGATGCGAAACGCCTCGTCTTCCGAGGTTGCAATCGGTGAAATGAGCCGACGCATTTCATGGTGCAACCTTAGAAGACTGCTTTCTGTCCATCGATTTCGTAGTCTGCTTATCGTGAGCCGCGTGCCGGTTTGCGGTGCAGGGGTCAAGCGCTCGAACGGAAATTCAATTTCGGATAAATATTTTTTCTCCTCAAAAATGTCCCAGTCAATTCCATAAACTCTGGTCGTCTCAGTGCCGCCATTTCCAGGCTGGATCGCGGTAGTCACAAGCTCCACACTGTGACCTAGCTTAGCTGTTGCGAATCGGCCAATTCCTTTTGACCCGAGCAGCGTCCGACCGCTGGGGCTCTTGCTCCGCTCGATCTTGTCGGTCGTCGCGGGCTCCATCCATTTTTCCTGGATATCCTGCAGCGTCATACCGTGCCCATCGTCTTCGACGATGATTTGACCTTGTTTTTCTTCGAGCGGAGGCTCGAACCTCACGCGCACATAAGAGGCATCGGCGTCATGGGAATTTTTCACAAGCTCGATCACGGCGGCCTCAGGACCGCTGATCAGCTGGTCGCCGACAGTGCGGATGATCCGCGCCCTCGGATTAAATCGAAGAGTACTCGAGTCCGGCATTGGTTCGGCTGCTTCAACCCCCCAGCCAGAAAAATTCCGATCCGTCGGGCTCATGGCCGACTGCGATCATCCCTTACTTTGCGTCGGCAACCCTACGTAAATCAAGGGCTGGGGGTAGGGGCGCATTACGTTCGGTCGATAGGTAAAAATTCAGCGAGCCGGTATCTCAGATTCAAGAGACATCAGATTCGTCGATTTGGGGCCGTCGAGATGAACTATGCCGAGATCGCCAAGGCGATGGGCTGCCGCGGCATTCGCGTCGAGGATCCCGGCGCGCTCGCCACCGGCATCGGCGAGCGCGACCGGCCGACGGTGGTCGACGTCGTCGTCACCCGCGATCCCGGCAAGATGCTGCCCGCGCTCGACAGCCGCACCGTCGAGATCAAGCAGGGCGGTCGCTGCGCGATGCGCGGGTCCCTCCTGTGGACTACCGGGACGAGCTGCACCCGTCCAGTATGTCTCCGAACACGTGTCAACCATGTCTCCGGCCTTTACACCCCAGGGGCGGAGAGGTCTGGAGAGGTGGGGGTGTTTCGAGGTCGCGGTGGATCGTCATAAGTACACCGTCGAGTAACTAATTCCTCGTTGTCATGCGATCTGCGTTCTCGCGCTCAAGGGCATTGACAGCCCCACCTCTCCCAGCCTCTCCGACCCAGTGGGGCGGAGAGGAGCAGATCATCGCATGTGCCCAATGACGGGGGCATCCTCCGCGAGATGGCGTATCCCAAGGGGGTTCGCCCGCCGGAACAGGTTGCGCTGGGCCGCATTTCGCTGGAACATGAGCGAAAGCGGCTCAGGGAGAAGACGGTCATGAAGCTCATGTGGTTCCACCTCATGCCCTATACACGCTTGCCGGAGGATTTCCGCGAGCGCCACAACTCGGTGTGGGTGGATATCGACCGCAGCCTGTTCGACCCGGCCTTCGCGCATATTCTCTACAACGAGTTCATGGACGAGCTCGAATACGCCGCGGCGCAGGGCTTCGACGCCATCTGCGTCAACGAGCATCACGCCAATGGCTACGGCTTGATGCCGTCGCCCAACCTCATCGCGGCTTCGCTGGCGCGGCGCACCTCGGACGCGGCGATCTGCGTGCTCGGCAACTCGCTCGCCCTCTACAACCCGCCGACCCGGGTCGCCGAGGAGATGGCGATGATCGACTGCATCTCCGGCGGCAGGCTCATTGCGGGATTTCCCGTCGGCACGCCGATGGACACTTGCTACGCCTACGGCCAGAACCCCAGCACGCTGCGGGCGCGCTATCTCGAGGCGCACGACCTCATCGTCGAAGCCTGGACGAGGGCCGAGACCTTCGCCTTCAACGGCCGTTTCAACCAGCAGCGCTACGTCAATGTCTGGCCGCAGCCGCTGCAGAAGCCGCATCCGCCGATCTGGATCCCCGGCGGCGGCTCGGTCGAGACTTGGCAGTGGTGCGCCGCGCGCGACTACGTCTACTGCTACCTCTCCTATTTCGGCTACCAGGCCGGGCGCGAGACGATGATGGGCTTCTGGCGCGAGATGGAGCGGCTGGGCAAGGACCGCAATCCCTACCGCGCCGGCTTCCTGCAATTCGTCGGTGTCGCCGAGAGCCGCGAGGAGGCGATGCGGCTCTACAAGGAGCCGGCGGAGTATTTCTACGGCCGGTGCCTGCATGTCGATCCCCGCTACGCCAATCCCCCGGGCTACAACAGCGAGGCGACGCAGCGCGCCAAGATCACTTCGCAGGTGACGCTCGCCGCACAGCGCTCGGCCACCATGAACGGCGGCGCCACTTGGGACGAGATCCTCGCCAAGGGCTTCGTCATCATCGGCTCGCCCGACGAGGTCGCCGATCAGCTCAAGACGGTGGCGACCGATCTCAATGTCGGCCATCTCATGCTGCTGCTGCAGTTCGGCAATATGAGCCGCGAGCTTGCCGGCCACAACACGCGGCTCTTCGCCGAGCGTGTGCTGCCGCAGCTCCGCGGCCTCTTCGACGATGCCTGGGAGGACCGCTGGTGGCCGACGCCGCTGCCGAAACCCGCGCGCGTCGCTCCGCGGCCCGAGACGCAGGAAGCCGCCGAATGAGCGCGCCCTCCGAGCGTAGCGTCGCGGTCAACGGCGTGCCCTGCCGCGTCTGGGAGAAAGGCAAGGGCAGCGCGGTCTTCTATCTTGCCGGGCTCGGCGGGCTGCCGCGCTGGACGCCCTTTCTCGATCGCCTCGCCGAGCGCCATCGCGTGGTGGCGCCGTCGATCCCCGGCTTTCCCGGCGCCACCGGCCATGACCGTCTCGATCAGCCGCTCGACTGGGTGGCGGCGGTGCTCGATCTGCTCGAGGGCGCGGGGCTCGCCGGCGGCGACCTCATCGGCGCTTCGATCGGCGGCGCGCTCGCGGCCGAAGCGGCGGCGATAGCGCCGGGGCTCGCGCGCCGGCTGGTGCTGATCGCGCCCTTCGGGCTTTACGACCGATCCGCGCCGCCCGCCGATCTCTGGGCGCAGAAGCCGGGCACGCTGCCGGCGCTGCTCTCGACGCGGCCCGATGCCTACGCCGCCACCATGGCGGCGCCCGACGGTGTGTCCGCCGCCGAGTGGTCGATCGTTGCGACGCGGGCGAGCGAGACCGCGGCGCGCCTGCTCTGGCCGCTTGCCGATACCAGGCTCGAGCGGCGCCTCCATCGCATCCGCTGTCCCACGCTCATCCTCTGGGGCGGCGACGACAAGGTGCTGGCGCCTTCCTACGCCGAGCGCTTTGCCGCCGGGATTGCCGGCAAGAGCACTGTCCGGGTGATCGCGGGCGCCGGCCATCTCGCCGATCTCGACGCGCCGGGCACCGTGGCCGAAGCGGTGCTCGACGCGCTCGCCTGAGCACCCCGCCGAAGGGCGGCGCTGCCGTCGCAACCGGCTGATCGCGTCCCTCTCGTCCGCATCGAAACACTAAACATGCTGCGATGCTGGTGTCGCACGGCATCGACGGAATCGGTCGCTTATTATCATACCGGCGCAGGATAGTTTTTCATGGGTCCGCCAGCGAGACACAAACAGACGAAATTGTTGACATCGGGTTTGTTTAGTGAAAGCCTTCACTAAGCATCGTCACTAAACAAAGTGCGGGCGCCCGCGCGCCGGGACGACGGCTCGGGCGGGCGCAATAAGCACTGAGTGACAGGGTCTGCGCATCCGGCTGCCATGGCGGCGCCTGATGGGCCGAGCGGCGGTCGCATGACCGCCAGAAAGGGAGGGCGTGATGAACGGGTGCATGCGATTGATGATCGGCGCGGGCGCGCTTGGGTTGGCGGCTCTCGCCAGCGGCGAGGCCAGCGCACAGGGCAAACAGCTCACCTTGTGCTGGGCGGCCTGGGACCCGGCGAACGCGTTGGTGGAGCTGTCCAAGGACTTCACGGCGAAGTCGGGCATCGAGATGAAATACGAGTTCGTCCCATGGACGAGCTACGCCGATCGCTTCGTCAACGAGCTCAACTCACACGGCAAGCTGTGCGACCTCATCATCGGCGACAGCCAGTGGATCGGCGGCTCGGCCGAGAACGGGCACTATATCAAGCTGAACGACTTCTTCGCCAAAGAACACATCTCGATGGACGACTTCATGCCGGCGACCGTCCTCGGATATTCAGAGTGGCCGAAGAACACCCCCAACTATTGGGCGCTGCCGGCGATGGCCGACGCCGTCGGCTGGACCTACCGCAAGGACTGGTTTGCCAAGCCCGAGCTTCGCGCCGAGTTCAAGCAGAAATACAATCGCGAGCTCGAGCCGCCGAAAACCTGGGACGAACTGCTCGAGACCGCCAAATTCTTCACCGGCAAGGAGATCGACGGCAAGAAGGTGTACGGGACGTACATCTACACCGAGCGCGGCTCGGAAGGCATTACGATGGGCGTGACCAACGCGCTCTATGGCTATGGCTTCGATTACGACGACCCGAAGCATCCTTACCACATGGACGGCTTCGTCAACTCGCCCGGGGCGGTGCAGGGGCTCGACGTCTACAAGCAGCTCTACAAGTGCTGCCAGCCGCCGGGCCTGACCAACGCCTACATGCAGGAAGGGCTCGACGCCTTCAAGTCGGGCCAGGTCGCGATGCAGATGAACTGGTTCGCCTTCTTCCCCGGCCTGTACAAGGACCCCAACGTCGGCGGCGACAAGATCGGCTTCTTCGTCAATCCGGCCGGACCTAAGGGCCAGTTCAGCCAGCTCGGCGGGCAAGGCATCTCGGTCGTCTCCTATTCCGACCACAAGGACGACGCGCTCAACTACATCAAGTGGTTCGCCCAGCCCGCGGTGCAGCAGAAGTGGTGGGAGCTCGGCGGCTACTCGGCGCACAAGGCGGTTGTCGCGGCCCCCGGCTTCCCGGCGAGCGCGCCCTTCGCTCCGGCCTTCCTGCAGACGATGGGCTTCGTCAAGGACTTCTGGGCCGAGCCTCTCTATGTCGACCTCCTGCTCGACATGCAGAAGCGCGTTCACGACTATGTTGTGGCGGACAAGGGCACTTCCAAGGAAGCCCTCGACATGCTGGTCAAGGACTGGACCAAGGTCTTCAAGGACGAAGGCAAGGCGACGACCAATTAGCGTAAAATCACGCAATTGGACCTCCCCGGCGCTCCGGCGCCGGGGACGATCGCCAAGTTCGAAGGGATGGCCATGGCCATGCAGGAACAGGCGGAAAGGCTCGTCGACGGCCGCGCCGCTGAGGTTGCGCCCCGCGTCGCTCGACGAATGCGCGGATTGTCCGACCGCAGCATCGCCTGGATCTTCATCACGCCCACGATCGCGCTTCTGCTGGCGATCAACATCTTTCCCCTCATCTGGGCGATCCGGCTTTCCTTCACCAACTACAAGTCGAACCTCGGCCACCTGCCGATCAAGTTCGTCGGCTTCGCGAATTACGTCGACATCCTGACCGACGAGGACGTCTGGCACGGCATGCAGGTGACGGCGCGTTTCGTCGTCTCATCGATCGCGCTGCAGGTCGTAATCGGCTTCGGCCTCGCCCTTCTGATCAATCGGGGCTTCCGCTCGCACGGCTTCTGGACGACCGTGATCCTCGTGCCAATGATGCTGTCGCCCGCGGTCGTCGGCAATTTCTGGACGCTTTTGCTGCAGCCGCAGATCGGGCCCTTCAACTACGTCGTCGGCTTTCTGAGCGGCGTTCCGCCGCGCTCCTTCTCGATGATCGGCGACGTGGCGCTGGCGCCCTGGACGATCGTGCTCGTCGATTCGTGGATGTGGACGCCCTACGTCATGCTGATCTGCCTCGCCGGACTGCGCTCCATTCCCGACTACATTTATGAGGCGGCCGAGGTCGACCGGGCTTCGCCCTGGCGGCAGTTCTGGTCGATCACGCTGCCGATGGTGCTGCCGTTCCTGATGCTCGCCGTTCTGTTCCGAGCGATCGAGGCGTTTAAGATGTTCGATCTCGTCAACCTTCTGACCTCGGGCGGTCCCGGCTCGACCACGGAGCTCGCCTCGATCACGCTCAAGCGCGAGGCCTTCGAGAAATGGCGGACGGGGTACTCGTCGGCCTTCGCCATCATCCTCTTCGTCACCGTCTTCGGCGCAGCCAACATCTACGTGAAGACGCTGAACCGGGTGAAGCGCCGATGAGCGCGTTGACCACAGCCCATTCCGTCGTCGCGGCCTCGCCGCGCGCCAAGGCGATCGCCGGATTCTTCGTCATCGCCTACGCGCTGATGTCGATCGCGCCCCTTCTCTGGATCGGCGCGACGGCATTCAAGTCGCCGTCGGACGCAATCGCCTATCCGCCAAAATTCCTGTTCGAACCTTCGCTCGAAGGCTATGTCAACCTGTTCACAGTGCGCACCCGTCAGACGCCGGACTTCATCGCCAGTCTGCCGCCGGCGGAGACCTGGTACGACAAGCTGGTCCGCTCGCGCAACATGGTGATCGCCGGCCCGTCGAAGGTGGCGCCCAGGTTCATGAATTCGATCATCATCGGGTTCGGCTCGACCTTCCTCGCGGTCTTCCTGGGCACGATCTCGGCCTATGCGTTTTCGCGCTTCCGCGTCCCGCTCGCCGACGACCTTCTCTTCTTCATCCTGTCGACGAGAATGATGCCGCCGGTGGCGATCGCCATTCCGATCTACCTGATGT
>JBKQTR010000151.1:0-3147 GCA_052143095.1 Allostellaceae bacterium | reverse complement strand
CGGCACTGCGTCCTTCGACAGGCGCGCTGCGCGCGCCAGCTCAGGATGAGGAAGGTTGTTGATGGCATAAAGAAAAACGCCTCATCCTGAGCGCGAGCGTAGCGAGCAGTCGAAGGACGCACGGCGTCGATCCAGCGGAAACTTGCTCTAAGCCGATGCCCGGAATCCACGGAGAACCCGCATGCCCAAACGCCCGATCGAGCCCAAGATCATCAGCCCCGAGGACATCGATCCCCGGCACAATTGGGAGCGGCCGATCCTGGCGCTCGGCCCCAGCGCCGTCGATTTCGAGGAGCGCATCGATTTCCGCCGCCTCCACCGCTACCGCCTCGCCCGCACGCGCCGGGCGCTGGCGGCCTCCGGTCTGGGCGCGCTGCTGGTCTTCGACCAGTACAACATCCGCTACATGTCGAGCACGGTGATCGGCAATTGGGCACGCGACAAGCTCACGCGCTACGCCCTGCTGCCCGGCGACGGCGAGCCGCATGTCTGGGATTTCGGCTCGGCGGCGAAGCACCACCGGCTCTACGCGCCCTGGCTGCACCAGCACAATTGCCATGCCGGCATGTTGGGATTGCGCGGCGCGATACATCCCAAGATCGGCCTGATGCGCAAGGCGGCCGAGGAGATCAAGTCGATCCTCGACGAGAACGGCGTCCGCGACCTGCCGGTGGGGGTCGATCTGGTCGAGCCCGCCATGCTGTTCGAGCTGCAGGCCGCCGGCATCGACGTGCGCGACGGCCAGCAGGTCATGCTGGATGCGCGCGAGATCAAGAGCGCCGACGAGATCTCGCTGCTCAACATGTCGGCGGGGCTGGTCGACGGCGCCTATCAGCACATCGCCGAGCATCTGAAGCCCGGCATCCGCGAGAACGAGATCGTGGCGCTCGCCAACAAGCGGCTCTACGAGCTCGGCTCCGACGATGTCGAGGCGATCAACGCGATTTCCGGCGAGCGCTGCAACCCGCATCCGCACAATTTCACCGATCGGCTGATCCGGCCGGGCGACCAGGCCTTCTTCGACATCATCCAATCCTATATGGGCTATCGCACCTGCTACTACCGCACCTTCAATGTCGGCCGCGCCACCGCGTCGCAGAAGGACGCCTACAAGCGCGCACGCGAATGGATCGATGCCTCGATCGCCATGGTGCGGCCCGGCGTCACCACCGACAAGATCGCCGCCTGCTGGCCCAAGGCGGAAGAGATCGGCTTTTCCAGCGAGATGGAGGCGTTCGGCCTGCTCTTCGGGCACGGCCTCGGCCTAGGATTGCATGAGCGGCCGATCATCAGCCGGCTCAACTCCTTCGACGATCCCGTCGAGATCAAGGAGGGCATGGTCTTCGCGCTCGAGACCTATTGCCCGGCCAGCGACGGCTATTCCGCCGCGCGCATCGAGGAGGAGGTCGTGGTGACGCCCAAAGGCGCCAAGGTGATCACCCTCTATCCCGCCGAGGAGCTGCCGATCGCCAACCCCTATTGAGGACTAATCGCCGGCTTCGGCGAGCCGAGGCGGCGGCGGCGGCGGCGCGTTCAGGAGCTCGCGGCGGACGCAAGCGGGGTCGACGGCGCCGACCCAGCGGCCGATCACCAACGTCGCGATGATGTTGCTGGCGAGGTTGGTGGCGGCGCGGATCTCCGCCATGAAGCGGTCGACGCCGACGAGCAGCGCCAAGCCGCCGATCGGCAGCACGCCGAGCGCCGGCAGGGTGGCTGCGAGCGCGATGAAGCCGCCGCCGGTAACCCCCGCCGCGCCCTTCGAGGTGAACAGCATGACGAAGAGCATGGTGAGCTGCTGCGTCCAGGTGAGGTCGGTGTTGGTCGCCTGGGCGATGAACAGCACCGCCATGCTCATGTAGATCGCCGTCCCGTCCATGTTGAACGAGAAGCCCGCCGGCATGACCAGCCCCACCACCTCCTTGGGGACGCCGAGGCGCTCCAGCTTCGCCATGCTGCGCGGCAGCATCGTCTCCGCCGAGGTGGCGCAGAAGACGAAGATGATCTCGTCCTTGAAATAGGCCAGCACGCGCCACAGGCCGAAGCCGGCGAGCCTGAGCGCGCCGCCCAGCACCAGCACGACGAAGAGAATGCTGACGATATAGACGCCGGCGACGAGCTCGCCCATCTTCGCGAGGCTGCCGACGCCGTATTTGCCGACGGTGAAGGCGACCGCGCCCAGCGCCGCCAGCGGCGCCGCATACATGATGAAGCGGACGATGCCGAAGAGCGCGTGGGCGCAGAGATCGAGCAGCTCGATGAGCGGCTTGGCGCGCGGGCCCAGGCGGCAGAGCGCGAGGCCAAACAGCACCGCCAGGAACAGCACCGGCAGGATCTCGCTCGAGGTGAAGGCGCCGGCGAAGCTGCCGGGGATGATGCCGAGGAAGAAATCGACGAGGTTCAGCGATTTGGCACCTTGCGCATAGCCGGCGACCAGGCTGGTGTCGAGGCTCGCGGGGTCGGCGTTGACGCCGGCGCCGAGCGGCAGGACGTTGCCCACGGCGAGCCCGATGAGCAGCGCCAGCGTCGACACCACCTCGAAATAGATCAGCGACCGGACGCCGATGCGCGCGACCTGCCGCATGTCGCCGATATTGGCGATGCCGACCACGACCGTGGTGAAGATGATCGGCGCGATGAGGACGCGGATCGCCTTGATGAAGGCGTCGCCCAGCGGCTTCAACGAGCGCGCGAGATCGGGATCGAGATAGCCCAGCAGAGCGCCGATCACGATGGCGGCGATCACCTGCAGATAGAGAGCGCCGTAGAGCGGCCGGCGACCGCCCTCGCCTCCGGCCGAGCGCCGATCCCTGTCGACGATGGACGTCATCACCGCGGCGCCATCTAGAGCGGGGTTCCGCTGGATTGACTCAGTGCGTCCTTCGACTGCTCGCTACGCTCGCGCTCAGGATGAGGCAATTTTCTTTGTGCTATAAAATTTCTTTGTGCCATCAATAATCTTCCTCATCCTGAGCTGGCGCGCGAAGCGCGCCTGTCGAAGGACGCACCGGCGCCCATGCAGCGGAAACACGCACTACCGCGCCATCTTCACCACCACCTTGATCGCATCCTCGATCCGCTCGCGGGCGTATCTAAGCGCCGTCGGCAATTCCTCGAGCGGGAAGGTGTGGGTGTGGATCAGCTTGGCGT
>JBKQTR010000150.1:0-13262 GCA_052143095.1 Allostellaceae bacterium | reverse complement strand
ATGGGCGCGCGAAGCGTGCCATTCTTCGCTTCTCCGTGACCTCCGTGCCTCCGTGGTCAAACTTTCCCAGTGGCTCGGCGGCACATGCGATTGCCCGGCCCTCAAGGGGGGAGGGGCAGAGATGTGTGCATGCCGACTCGCCCGCGATCGCTGCTGGACGGGACATGCTCCTCACGATCCGGGACCGCGGAAGATCGCGTTGTAGCGCGCCGTCTCGCCGCTCTCGGTCTCGCGCACGACGAAGCTGAACGGGATCTCCCGCTGGTCTGTCTTGGGTGCCTGGAGGTAGACGCGGAAGGCGCCGATGCCGTCGCCTCTGACCGCCAGCGTCACGCCCTGCGCCGCCGGCACCGGCGGCGCTTCGAGCTCGGCGACGTGCAGCAGCGCGCCCGGCAGGCCCAGCGCGGTCAGGGCGTAGACATGCGTCTCGCCGCCCTTGTTCTCGATCTTGAGCGTGTAGCCGTCGCGGATCTCGCCGTCGGACAAGTGCACGAACAGCGGCGCGCGGTCGGCGAGCACGCTCACTTCGACCGTGCTGCGCCGCGCCAGCACCACGGTCATCACCACGGCGCCGAGCACCAGCACCGCGGCATAGACCAGCGTGCGCGGCCGCAGCAAGCGGCGCTGCGGCGTCTCACCGCGGCGGCGGGCGGCGTCATTGGCGTCGGTGTCGAAGGCGATCAGCCCGAGCGGCCGGCCGACCTTCGCCATGATGTCGTCGCACGCGTCGATGCACAGGCCGCAGCCGATGCATTCGAGCTGCAGCCCGTCGCGGATGTCGATGCCGGTGGGACAGACGGCGATGCAGGCGCGGCAATCGATGCAGTCGCCGCGACCCTCCCAGCTCTCGCCCTTCTTGTGCTTGCCGCGTGGCTCGCCGCGCCAGCCGCGGTAGGTGACGGCAAGCGTGTCCTCGTCGATCATCGCCGCCTGGATGCGCGGCCAGGGGCACATATAGGTGCAGACCTGCTCGCGCGCCCAGCCCGCCAGCAGATAGGTCGTGGCGGTGAAGAGCGCGATGAAGCCGTACTGCGTCGTCGTGGCGCTGAGCGTGAAGACGTCATGCACGAGGCTCGGCGCGTCGTTGAAATACATCACCCAGGCGCCGCCGGTCGCCGCGGCGATGACCAACCAGGCGGTGTGCTTGGCGGCTTTGCGCGCGAGCTTCGCCGGCGACAGCTTCTGCTGGTCGAGGCGGATGCGCTGCGCGCGGTCGCCCTCGATGAGGCGCTCGGCCCAGAGGAAGAGGTCGGTCCAGACGGTCTGCGGGCAGGTGTAGCCGCACCACAGCCGGCCGAACAGGCTGGTGACGAGGAACAGGCCGATGGCGCCGAGGATCAGCAGTCCCGCGAGGTAATAGACCTCCTGCGGCCAGATCTCGATCCAGAGGAAATAGGCGCGCCGCGCCGGCATGTCGATCAGCAGCGCCTGATGCGGATGCGCCGGCCCGCGATCCCAGCGCAGCCAGGGGCCGACGTAATATAAAGTGAGGCAGAGCGTCAGCACCGCCCATTTCAGGCGGCGGATCGGCCCCTGGACGCTGCGCGGATAGACCTTCTCATGCGGCGCGAAGAGCGGGATGCCCTCGTGATCCTGTGCCTCATGCGCGTGTGCCGGCGCGGTCGTCATCATCCCCCGCCGTCACTGACCGCCGCCCAGCGAGTGGACGTAGACCGCCAGCATCTTGATCGTGGTGGGGTCGAGCCGCGCGCCCCAGGCGGGCATGCTGCCGTTGCGCGCGTTGGTGATGGTCTCGACCAGCGTCGCCTTGTCGCCGCCGTAGATCCAGATGCCGTCGGTGAGGTTCTTGGCGCCGACCTCCTGGTTGCCGGTGCCCTTCTCGCCGTGGCAGAGCGCGCAGTTCTCGGCGAAGACGGCGCTGCCGCGCTTGACCGCATCGGCCGGCGCCGGCTGGTGCGACAGCGACAACACGTAGTCGGCAACGTCTAGGATCTGCTCGGGCTTCAGCAGGTTGTCGGCGCCGAAGCGCGGCATCTGCGATTGGCGCGAATCGGGATCGGCGTTGCGCACGCCATGGGTGATGGTCTGGTGGATGGCGGCGAGCGTGCCGCCCCACAGCCAGTCATCATCGGCGAGGTTGGGATAGCCCTTGGCGCCGGCGCCGCCGGTGCGATGGCATGGCACGCAATTCTCGGCGAAGGCGGCGCGGCCGCCGGTCTCGGCGAAGGCGAGGAGCTCCGGCGTCTTGCGGATCTCATCGAGCGAGGCGGCGCTGATGCGGGAGATGTACCCGGCCTGCGCTGCCGCCGCCTGCTGCGTGCTCGCGACCAGCGCGGTTCGGTTGGTGTAGCCGAGCAGCCCCTCGCTGTGCGAGCGCAGCAGCGGGATGGCGGGATAGAGCACGCAATAGCCCACCGCGAACACCACCGTCGCGTAGAAGGTGTAGAGCCACCAGCGCGGCAAGGGCGTGTCGAGCTCGCGGATGCCGTCCCATTCATGGCCGGTGGTCTCGCGGCCGGTGATGGCGTCTTTTTCGGTTTTCGTCGGCATGGCCGCTCCTCAGCGATCGTCGCGCAGCGGGATCCGCGCGCTGTCATCCATGTCGCGGCGGCGCCGCGGCGCGTAGGTCCAGGCGACGATGGCGCAGAAGATCACCAGCATCAGTACCGAGAGCGGTGCGTGCAGGTATCCGACGAGCGCGACCCAATCCATCTTCCTCACTCCGCTATTGCTCAAGCGCGTCGGGCGAGACGTCGCGGAACTTCACGAACGTGCCGAGCACCTGCAGGTAGGCGATGAGCGCATCGCGCTCGGTGATGCCCGCGGGATCGCCGCCGAAGCCGCCGGTCGCCGCACCGGGATAGCGCTTGAGCAGCGCCGTCGGGTCCGCCGCGGGGTCGGCCTGGGCGATGGCGTCGGCCTTGGCGTCGGCGATCATCTCGTCGGTGTAGGGTACGCCGACGATGCGGAGGGTGCGCAGATGATCGCCCAGCCGGTCGAGGTCGAGCGGGTGCTCGGCGAGGAAGGCGTAAGGCGGCATCACCGATTCCGGCACCACGTCGCGCGGATTGGTGAGATGCGCCACATGCCAGTCGTTCGAGTACTTGCCGCCGATGCGGGCGAGGTCGGGGCCGGTGCGCTCGGAGCCCCATTGGAAGGGATGGTCGTACATGCTCTCGGCGGCGAGGCTGTAATGGCCGTAGCGCTCGACCTCGTCGCGGAACGGCCGGATCTGCTGGCTGTGGCAGAGATAGCAGCCCTCGCGCACATAGATGTCGCGTCCGGCGAGCTCGAGCGGCGAATAGGGGCGCACGCCCTGGACGCGCTCGATCGTCGTCTCGATGGTGAACAGCGGCACGATCTCGACGATGCCGCCGATCGAGACGGTGACCAGGATCATGATGAGCAGCAGCACCGCGTTCTGCTCGAGGAATTTGTGGCTGAGAAAGCGCATGGTCGTCCCCTCACTCGGCCGGCGTGGCGAGCGCGCGCGCGCCCGACAACGGCTCCGCCTCGTGCCGAAGCTCGCCGCGCGCGGTGCGCCAGAGGTTGTAGGTCATGATCACCGCGCCCAGCAGGAAGAGGACGCCGCCCAAGGCCCGCATGAGATAGAAGGGATGCATGCGCACCACCACCTCGGCGAAGGAATATTGCAGGAAGCCCATCTCGTCATAGGCGCGCCACATCAGCCCCTGCATGATGCCGGCGACCCACATCGAGACGATGTAGACGAGGATGCCGATCGTGGCGATCCAGTAATGGTAGGCGGCGAGCTTCACGGAATAGAGGCGCTCGCGCTTCCACAGCACCGGCACGAGATAGTAGAGTGTGCCGAAGACGATGAAGGCGACCCAGCCCAGCGCGCCGGAATGGACGTGGCCGATGGTCCAGTTGGTGTAGTGGCTGAGGCCGTTCACCGCCTTGATCGACATCATCGGCCCCTCGAAGGTGGACATGCCGTAGAAGGCGACGGCGGTGACGGAGAAGCGCAGGCCCGGATCGGTGCGCAGCTTGTGCCAGGCGCCCGAGAGAGTCATCAGCCCGTTGATCATGCCGCCCCAGGACGGCATCCACAGCATCACCGAGAACACCATGCCGAGCGTCTGCGCCCAGACCGGCAGCGCGGTGTAGTGCAGGTGATGCGGGCCCGCCCAGATGTAGAGGAAGATCAGCGACCAGAAATGCACCACCGACAGGCGATAGGAGTAGATCGGCCGGTCCGCCTGCTTGGGAATGAAATAGTACATCATCGCCAGGAAGCCGGCGGTGAGGAAGAAGCCCACCGCGTTGTGCCCGTACCACCATTGGATCAGCGCGTCCTGCACGCCGGAGAAGACGGAATAGCTCTTGCTGCCGAAGACGGAGACCGGGACCGTCAGATTGTTGACGACGTGCAGCACGGCGATGGTGATGATGAAGGCGAGATAGAACCAGTTGGCGACGTAGATGTGCGGCTCGCGGCGCTTCAGCACGGTGCCGAGGAAGATCGCGAGATAGGTCACCCAGACCAGGGTGAGCCAGATGTCGTTGAACCATTCGGGCTCGGCGTATTCGCGGCTCTTGGTGACGCCCTCGAGATATCCCACCGCCGCCATGACGATGAAGAGCTGGTAGCCCCAGAAGACGAACCAGGCCGGGGCGCGCCCGCCGAACAGCGGCGTGCGGCAGGTGCGCTGAACCACGTGGAACGAGGTGCCGAGCAGCGCATTGCCGCCGAAGGCGAAGATCGCCGCCGAGGTGTGCAGCGGCCGCAGCCGGCCGAAGGTGGTCCATTCCAGGCCCAAATTGAGCGCGGGGAAGGTCAGCTGAAAGGCGATGAAGACGCCGACCGCGAAGGCGGCAAGCCCCCAGAAGACGGTAGCGATGACGAAGGCGCGAACAACGTCCTCGTTGTAGCGCTCGGTCGACAAGGAAGCTGGCGTCACCCCGTTCATCCTCTCCGGGTCGTGGTTGACCCGCGCTCAAAAAAACAGGGATCGGTCCTGCCCGCTTTGATCCAGGTCAATAGTTGCGTCCTCAACCGATGGCGCGCAGCGCGAAGCCGGCCAGCGCTGCCGCGTTCAGCAGCAGGATCGGCGTCGCCGCGAGCGCGGCGTGCGGGCGCAGGCGGTGCAGCACGCCGGCGCCGCAGAGGCCGAGGAGCGCAAGCGCCGGCACGGTGCCCAAGGCGAAGCCCGCCATGGCGAGCGCGCCGCCCAGCGCGCTGCCGGTGGCCGACGCGGCTAGCAGCGCCGCGTAAAGGAAGCCGCAGGGCAGAAAGCCCAGCACCACCCCCAGCGCATAGCCGGCCACGCCGCCGCGCCGGCGCAGCAGCGGCGCGGCGAGCCGGGCGAGCGCGGTCGCAAGGCCCGATCCCGGCGCCGCGCGCGGCAGCGGCAGCACCCGTTTCAGCGCCTGCAGCAGGAACCCCAGCGCGGCCAGCGCCAGCAACAGGGCGAGTGCCCAGCGCGCCCCGGCCAGCGTGGCGAGCGCGCCGCCCGACGCGCCGAGCGCGCCGCCGAGCGCTGTGTAGGTCGTGAGCCGCCCGAAATGGTAGCCCGGCAGCAGCGCGCCACCGAGCCGCCGCAGGCTCGTGCCGCCGGCATCGCCGGGGAGCTGCAGCAGCACGAAGGGCGCGCACATCGGCGCGCAATGAGCGAAGCCGCCGACCAGCGCCGTGGCGAACAGCGCCAGCGAGATCGCGAGCAGCGCCAGCGGGTCGCCGGCGCCGCACAGCGCCGCCAGCGCCGGCATCGCATGCGTCGAATGAAACAGCGCCAGCATGACGCTGACCATCGCCGCCCTGGCGCGATGCGGCATTGATCTGGATCAGCCGCCGCTTGACCTGGGTCAATGCCCGGCCGCGGCCGCTGGGGGAGATTGACGTCGGCGCGCAAGACGCGGGACCATGGCGCCAGGGCGGGAGGGCGACATGACGGCGAGGGCGATCATCATGGCGGCGGCGATCGGCGCGGGGCTGGCAGCGGCGGGCGCCGCTGAGGCGGCCGGTGATGCCGCGGCCGGTCACGCGCTGGCGCAGCAATGGTGCACGAGCTGCCATGTGGTCGAAGAGGGCGGCAAGGGGCCGGATACGGCGCCGCCCTTCAGCACCATCGCCCGCCGGCATGCCGGCGATCCCGACTGGGTGCGCGCCTGGCTGAGCTCGTCCCATCCGCCGATGCCGAATTTCAATTTGGCGCGCGAGCACATCGACGACATCGTGGCATATCTCGCGAGCCTGGCGCCGCGGTAGGGCAAGTCTCAGCTGGATTGACTCAGTGCGTCCTTCGACTGCTCGCTACGCTCGCGCTCAGGATGAGGAAATTTTCTTTGTGCCCTCAACCAAACATCCTCATCCTGAGCTGGCGCGCGAAGCGCGCCTGTCGAAGGACGCACTGCGCCCCTGCAGCCGAAACCCGCGCTAGTCCAGTGACCGCATAGGGAGATATCCCTACCGACCGCCGCCGGCCGATTGATCCAGCTCAATGAGCCGCCTCGCCGCCTCGCCTTCACTGGCGTGGAGCGACGACACCGGCAGGAAGGAAACGCCATGGAGTTTCGCACGATTCTCGCCGCGGTCAGCGGCGGCAAGGCCAGCGCGGGGGTGATCGAGCTCGCCTGCCGGCTGGCGCAGCGCTTCGGCAGCCATCTCGAGGCCTATCATGTCCGCCTCGACCCGCGCGAGCTGGTGGTCATGGCCGCCGACGGGATGGGAACGCCGCTCACCGGCGAGATCATCGAGACCGCGACGCGCGAGGCCGCCGCTGCCGCTTCGGGCGCGCGGCAGATGGTCGAGGCCGCGGTCAACCGGCACGCCGTCGCCTGGCGCGCGGAGCCGCCGCCGCTGGGCGGGGAGTCCGCGCTGCTCCACCAGGCCTCGGCGCGCTGGCACGAGGAGGAAGGCTATGGCGCCGTGAAAGTCGCCGACCGGGCGCGCCTCTTCGATCTCACCATCCTCGGCCGCTCCGGCCGCGTCGCAGACGAGCCCTATAGCGATGCCATCGAGCAGGCGCTGCTCAGCGCCGGCCGGCCCGTGCTGGTGGCGCCCGTCGAGGCGCCGGCGGCGTTCGGCGAGAGCATCGCGCTCGCCTGGAACGATTCGGCCGAGGCCGCCAAGGCGGTCGCCGCCGCGCTGCCGCTGCTGCTGCGGGCGCGCCAGGTCCATGTGCTGTCGGTCGGCAAGACCGGCGGCGCGGCGCTGGCGCAGCACCTCGCCTGGTACGGCATCCGCGCCAGCGCCGAGGAGGTCTTTCCGGTCAAGGGCGTCGGCGCTGGCGAGCTGGTGCTGGCAGCGGCGCGCGATCACGCCTGCGACCTCCTGGTGATGGGCGGCTACAGCCGGGCGCCGTGGCGCGAGATGCTGTTCGGCGGCGCCACCCGCCAGGTCGTCGGCGCCAGCCTGCTGCCGCTGCTGCTGTCGCATTGAGCGGCCGGGCGAGGCCGGGGCCGGGGATGGACGAGGAGGCGCCTGCCTCGGCGAGCCGGGTCCGGCTCCGCCGTCTGCCGATCGACACCTATCGCGAGGCGGTTGCCTTCCTGCCGCGCAACTCGGTCGCCTGCCGTCCCGGCGAGCTGCAGGCGCTCGAGAAGATCGAGGTCGGCGCCGGCGAGCGGCGCATCCTGGCGACGCTCAACGTCATCGACCACGATGGTTGGCTCGCCGATGACGAGCTCGGCCTCTCCGAGCAGGCCTTTGCGCTGCTGGGACTGCCGGAAGGCGCCGAGGTCGAGCTCGAGCAGGCGTTGCCGCCGCGCAGCCTCGAGGCGGTGCACGCCAAGATCCGCGGCGCCGAGCTCTCGGCCGCGGCGCTCGACGGCATCATCCGCGACATCGCCGGCCTGCGCTATTCCAAGATGGAGCTGGCGGCTTTCGTCGTCGCCTGCGCCGGCTTCCTGTCGACCGCCGAGGTGCTGAGCCTGACGCGCGCCATGGCCGCGGTGGGAACGCGCCTGCGCTGGGGCGACGAGCTGGTGGTGGACAAGCACTGCATCGGCGGCATTCCCGGCAATCGCACCTCGATGATCATCGTGCCGATCGTCGCTGCGCACGGCCTCGCCATCCCCAAGACCTCCTCGCGCGCCATCACCTCGCCGGCCGGCACCGCCGATACCATGGAGGTGCTGGCGCGCGTCGATCTCGATACCGAGGCGATGCACGACATCGTCGCCGCGGAGAAGGGCTGCCTGGTCTGGGGCGGGCATGTGAAGCTGTCGCCGGCCGACGACGTGCTGATCTCGGTCGAGCGGCCGCTCAACATCGACGCGCCCGGCCAGCTCGTCGCCTCGATCCTGTCGAAGAAGCTCGCCGCCGGCGCCAAGCGCCTGGTGATCGACATCCCCGTCGGTCCCACCGCCAAAGTGCGCAGCGCCGCCGCCGCCATCGAGCTGCGCAAGCTGTTCGAATACGTGGCGCGCGAGATCGAGCTGCCGCTCGACGTCGTCCTCACCGACGGCAGCGCGCCGGTCGGCCGCGGCATCGGCCCGGTGCTGGAAGCGCGCGACGTCATGCGCGTGCTGGCGAACGCCCCCGACGCTCCGGCCGATCTGCGCGAGCGCGCGCTGACGCTCGCCGGGCGGATCCTGGAATTCGATCCGGCGCTGCGCGGCGGCGCCGGCGCGGCACGGGCACGCGACCTGCTCGCCTCGGGCGCGGCGCTGGCCAAGATGGAGCGCATCATGGCGGCGCAAGGCAAGCCGCCCGCGAGCGTCGCGCTCGGTTCGCTCAACCGCGAGGTGACGGCGCCGGCCGACGGTATCGTGGCGGCGCTCGACTGCCATCGCCTGGCGCGGCTGGCGCGGCTCGCCGGCGCGCCGACCGACAAGGGCGCCGGCATCGATCTCCTGAAGTCGGTGGGCGATCGCGTCGAGCAGGGCGAGCCGCTCTACCGCATCCATGCCTGCCTGCCGGTTGATTTCCGCATCGCCGGCGAGGAGGCCGCCGAGGACAGCGGCGTGCGTCTTGCCCCGGCCGAGGCGGCGCGATGAGCGCCCGTCTCACCTTCCACGGCGCTGCCGGCACGGTCACCGGCTCCTGCGCCTTGCTCGAGACCGGGCGCGCGCGGCTGCTGGTCGATTGCGGCCTGTTCCAAGGCAACAAGACGCTGAAGGAGCTGAATTACGGCGCCTTCCCCTTCGACGCCGCGGGGATCGACTGCGTGCTGCTGACGCATGCGCATATCGATCATTCGGGCCTCCTGCCCAAGCTCGCGCGCGCGGGTTATCGCGGCCGCATCCTTGCGACGGAAGGGACGCGCGACCTGCTCACCTACATGCTGCCCGATGCCGGCTACATCCAGGAGAGCGAGGTCGAGCGCCTCAACCGCCGGCGGCAGCAGCGCGGCGAGGCGGCGGTGAGCCCGATCTACACCAAGGCCGATGCCGAGGCGCTGCTGCCGCGCATCGATGCCGTCGCCTACGACACCTGGCTGAGCCCGTTGCCCGGCATCCGCGCGCGCTTCTGGCCGGCCGGGCATATCCTCGGCTCGGCCTCGATCGAGCTCGAGGTGAGCGAGGGCGGCGGCACGCCGCTGCGCCTGCTCTTCTCCGGCGATCTCGGCCCCGGCGGGCTGGCGCTGCAGGGCGCGCCGCAGGCGCCGGCGGGTCTCGACTATGTCGTCGTCGAATCGACCTATGGCGACCGCGAGCGGCCGCACCTCACGCCGGACCAGCGCCGCGCGCTGCTGCTCGCCGAGGTGACGCAGGCGCTGGCGAAGGGCGGCAATCTCATCATTCCGGCTTTCGCCGTCGAGCGGACGCAGGAGCTGCTGTTCGATCTCGGCGTGCTGTTCGCCCGGCACGCCTTGCCGGAGATCCCGGTGTTCTTGGATTCGCCGCTCGCCGTGCGCGCCACCACGGTCTTCGCCGCTCACGCCGACAGCCTCGGCGAAGCGGCGGCGGCGGCGCATCCCTTCGACCGGCGCAATTTCCACTTCATCGAGGCGACCGAAGACAGCAAGGCGCTGAACCGCATCCGTGCCGGCGCGATCATCATCGCCGCCAGCGGCATGTGCGAGGCCGGGCGCATCCGCCATCATCTCAAGGCGCAACTCTGGCGGCCGCAATCGACCGTGCTGCTGGTGGGGTATCAGGCGCCGGGGACGCTGGGACGGCTGCTGCGCGACGGCGCCAAGGCGGTGCGCATCGAGGGCGAGGAGCTGCGCGTCGCCGCCGCCATTCGCGAGCTCGATGCCTATTCCGCCCATGCCGATCGCAGCGAGCTCGTCGACTGGGTGGCGCGGCGCGCCCCGATCGCGCGCGCGGTCCTGCTGGTGCATGGCGAGCCGGTATCGCGCGAGGGGTTGGCGGCGGCGCTGGCGGCGCGGCTGCCCGGCGTTCCCTTGCTGCGGCCGGCGCTCGACGGCTTTCTCGTGCTCGACCGGCCGGGCGAGCCGCGCCTCGAGCTCGGCCGCCCGCGCCTGCCGCCGCACGCCATCGCCTCGCTCGATTGGCACAACCGCTATGCCGCCTTGGCCTTGGCGATCAACCAGCGCCTGCGCCAGCAGCCGGATGAGATCGCCCGCGAGCGCCTGCTCCGCCGGCTCGAGCAGGCGCTGGCGGAAAGCCCGGCGGCGGGGCGCCCCGGGCATACGTAGAATCCCTTAGGTACTATTCCGAATTTCGGTCAGGGCGCGGTTCCGTAACCATAGTTGGGTCGACGATCGCTTAAGCCGATCGCGCCACTACCGAGAGGGGAATCCCATGCTTGCCACGGCCTTGACCGAGACATCGCGCAACGCTGGCTCTTCCGCACGCGCCCATACCCATACCCATAGCTGCGACAATTGCGCCGCGCGCGCGCTCAGCATCTGCGCCGCCATGCGCACCGAGGATCTCGGCCGGCTGGCCGCGTCCCGCGTGCACCAGCATGTCGCGGCCGGCGAGACCTTCCTCGACGAGGGCGAGGCGGCGACGCATTTCTTCAACATCGTCGAGGGCGCGGTCAAGGTGTTCAAGCTGATGCCGGACGGAAGGCGCCAGATCACCGGCTTCCTCTTTGCCGGCGATCTGCTCGGCCTCGCCTTCAACGACAGCTACACCTACAGCGCCGAGGCCATCACGCCGGTCAAGATCTGCCGCTTCCCGCGCAAGCAGCTCGACCGCCTGCTGGACGAGTTCCCGAAAATGGAGCGGCGGCTGCTGGCGATCGCGTCGAACGAGCTGGCGGCGGCGCAGGAGCAGATGATGCTGCTCGGCCGCAAGACCGCGCATGAGCGGATTGCCTCGTTCCTGCTGTCGCTGGCGCGGCGCGCGGAGCGCTACGGCAGCGGTGGCGACCGCGTGCACCTGCCGATGACTCGCACCGACATCGCCGACTATCTCGGCCTTACCACCGAGACCGCGAGCCGGGTGTTCACCAGCCTCAAGAAGCGCGGCTATATCGAGCTCGAGACGGCGGGGGTCGTCCATCTCGCCGACCGCAGCACGCTCGAGGAGCTCGCCACCGGGCTCGAATAGACGGCGCTCAGCTGGGCGGCGGGGGCGGCGCCAGCGGCTTGCAGAACATGCTCGCCTGCTGGCGGTAGCCGGAAGCGGTGAGATGCTGTGCCCTCGCGCCCTCGGGCCCTTCGATCTGGATGCGGGCGACCGCGCAGCGCAGCTCCTGCGCCTTCGCCTCGGCGGCCAGCAGCAGGGCGTTCATCGCCGCCGCCTCGCCGGTGACGTCCAGCGCGGCAAAGATATCGACGGTGAGCGCCGTGCCGTGCCGCAGGTCGCGGTCGATGCGGTAGGTGAGGACGCCGCAGAGATAGCCGGCCTCGTTGCGCAGGCCGATCGCGCCGGCCGGATAGGGCGAGGGAAGATCGACGAGCGCGCGCGCGAAGCCGCGCCAAGCCGCAAGGTCGATATCCGGCAAGGCCGCATGGATGAGCGGGAACGCGATTCCGACGTCTTGGCCGGTGAGCGACGAGGTGGTGTAGGCGCGCGTCATGAAATAAATTTTAGCCGCGCCGCGCCGGTCCGCTTTGACCTGGATCAACCCACCCGTCAGCCCCAGGGCTATCGCATTTGCGCATGTGGGATTCACCACGGAGACACGGAGGGCACGGAGAAGAAGAGGTGTTGGGCGCGCGAAGCGCGCCATTCTTCGCTTCTCCGTGTCCTCCGTGCCTCCGTGGTCAATCCTTCCCGCCCAGCGGCTCGGCGGCATATGCGATTGCCCTGCCGTCAGTCCGGGCTCTCCCCCGCCGCCAAGGCCAGGCGCACCAGGGCCGAGAGGCTGCGCGCCTGCATCTTCTCCATCCCCCGCGCGCGGTGGATCTCGACCGTGCGCGGGCTGATGCCGAGATCGAAGGCGATGAGCTTGTTGGGCTGGCCGGCGACCATGCCTTGGAGCACCTGGCGCTCGCGCGGCGTCAGACTCGCGAGCCGGCGCCTGGTCTCGCCGGCCTCGGCGCTCTCGCGCAGGCCTTCGGCGGCGCGCTGGCGCGCCCGGCGCACGCAATCGATCAGGAGGTCGTCGGAGAACGGCTTCTCGATGAAGTCGCTCGCCCCGGCCTTCATGGCGCGCACCGCGATCGGCACGTCGCCATGCCCGGTCATGACGATGACCGGCAGCCTGACGCCGCGCCGGTTGAGCTCCTGCTGCAGCTCGAGCCCGTCCATCTCCGGCATGCGCACGTCGAGCAGCAGGCACTCGCCCGCTCCCGGCGCCGCCTGGGCGAGGAAGTCGCGGGCGGAGGCGTAGGCGACGATGGTGCCGAATCCCGCCGCTTGCAGCAGCAGCTGCAGCGAGTCGCGGATCGCCTCGTCGTCGTCGACGATGAAGATGCGCGGCTCCGCGCTCACGGTGCGGGCTCGACGATCGGCAGGGTGAAGCGGAAGCTGACGCCGGGGCCGTCATTGGGCGTCGCCCACAGCCGGCCGCCATGGGCGTCGACGATCGAGCGGCTGATCGAGAGGCCGAGCCCCATGCCCTTGGCCTTGGTGGTGACGAAGGGCTGGAAGAGCTGCTTCGTCACCGCCGCGTCGAGGCCGGGGCCGGTGTCGCTCACGGCGATCTCGAGCATCGCGGCGCCCCCGTGATAGCTCCTGATGGAGATCTCGCGCCGTTCCGAGGCGGCCATCGCCTCGACGCTGTTGCGGATGAGGTTCAGCACCACCTGCTGGATCTGGATGCGGTCGACGAGCACGGCGGGCAGGTCTGGGCTCAGCTCCATGCGCACCACGACGTCGCTTTCCTTGGCACCGACCAGCGCCAGCGCGCTGGCCTCCACGATCAGCTTGTTGACGCTTTAGGCCTGGCGCTAGGTCTCGCCCATCTGGATGAATTGGCGCATTCGGTGGATGATCTGGCCGGCGCGGCTCGCCTGGGCCACCGCCTTGTC
>JBKQTR010000149.1:0-6453 GCA_052143095.1 Allostellaceae bacterium | reverse complement strand
CTTCAGAATCACGCTTTCAATGCGAGGGGAATCCCAAATCGCCCTGCCGAGTCAATCTGTCGCACCCGCCAACCGCACCAGCCTGGTCGACCCATGGGCCGTCGCGCAAATGTCCACACGACCTAGTCGAGATCGAGACGGCGGCGCAAATCGGCGGCGCGTTGGAGGAGACGGCGATCCGCCTGGCGGAGAGCGTGCTGGCGGCGATGGGCGGCACGGGCGGCGCCGCGGGCGCGCCGTCGCCGCGCGACCAGCGGCGGATCAGCGCCGCGCTCCGCCATATCGAGGAGCATGCCGAGGAGCCGCTCGGCCTTGCCGAGCTCGCCGCCGCGGCGGCGATGAGCAAATACCATTTCCTGCGCAGCTTTCGGCGCATCGTCGGGGTCACGCCCTATGAGTTGCTGCTGGCAACCCGGATGCGCCGCGCGGCGGTGAGGCTGCGCACGACGACGCTGCCGGTCTCGACCATCGCCTTTGATGCCGGCTTCGGCGATCTCTCGACCTTCAACCGCCGCTTCCGCACGCTTTTCGGCGCCTCGCCGCGCGCCTGGCGCGCTCGCGGCGCGGCCTGAGCCGGCGCGCGGTCAGCGGCGCGGGCTCAGCGTCACGTGCAGCCCGTCGCGCGGCCGCGGGATCGGCGTCATCTGCCAGCGCGGCCGATAGCCGGGCGCGATCGAGACGGCGGTCGTGGTCAGGAGGTTGTAGGCGAAGCATTTCGCCTGCATGTAGGCGAAATGCAGCCCAAGGCACATATGCGCCCCGCCGCCGAAGGGGGCATAGGCGAATCTGTGCCGGCCGCGCGCGTTCTCCTCGGTGAAGCGCTGGGGATCGAAGCGCTCCGGCTCCGGCCAGATCTCGGGCATGTGATGCGTGAAGACGATGCTGGTGTTGACCCGCGTTCCCTGGGGAATGCGGTAGCCGCCGAACTCGAAGTCGCGCATCGCCCGGCGCGGCAGCGAGATCACCGGCGGGATGAGGCGCATCGCCTCCTTGAACGCCATCTCGGTGAGCCTGAGCTCGTCGAGGCGCTCGAAGGGCAATGGCTCGCCGGGCTGAAGTCCGAGCCCCAGCGCCTCGTCGCGCAGCTTCTCCTGCCAGTCGGGATGGGCGGCGAGGAAATAGACGAAGGCGGAGAGCGACGAGGTCAGCGTGTCATGCGCCGCCATCATCAGGAAGTTCATATGGTCGGCGATCTCCTGCACGGTCATCAGCGCGCCGTCCTCGAGCGTCGCGCGGCAGAGCTGCGAGAAGATGTCCTCGCCGCCGCGCTCGCGCCGGAGCGGCGCCTGGCGGCTGAAATACTCGACGATGCGGCGGCGGCCGGCGACGCCGCGCCGCATCGCCGTGCCGGGCAGCGGCGAGCGGATGATGCCGGTCGCGGCGGCGACCGTGTCGATGAAGGCGCGCTTGATCGCGTCGACCTCCGGCCCGATCGCCTCGCCGAGGAAGGAGGTGGCGGCGAGGTCGAGGGTGAGCTGCTTGATCGCGGGATAGAAGAGGAAGTCGGGCGGCCCCTGCCGCCACTCAGCGAGCCGCGCGGCGATGCCGGCATCGAGCGACGCGAGATAGGATTTGAGCGGCCCGGATTTGAACGCGACCGAGAGGGCGCGGCGATGGAGCCGGTGCTCGTCGAAATCGAGCAGCATCAGCCCGCGCGGGAAGAGCCGGCCGAGAAACGGCTCCCAGCCCTCGGCCGAGGAGAAGAGCTTGGCCTGGTCGAACAGCACGAGGCCGATGCCGTCGGGGCCGAGCAGCGAGACCGAGCGGATGCCGAAGACGCGGGTACGGTGGATAAGGCCATAGCGGCCGGCCATGAGCTGCACGCTGCCCAGGGGGTCGCCGAGGAATTTGAAGGTGTCGCCAATGATCGGCGCGCCGTCATGGCCGGGGATATGCGCCAGCGCCGCAAGCGGCGGCGTCGGCAGGATGGGGGTGGCGGGTGACGCGGCGTTGATGGCGATCGAGGACACCGGCTGGCCTCCTGGGACGAGGACGGCATCGAGCGTGACGCAGGCGCCAAGAGTAGCGGCGCGGGGCGCCGGCGCCTAGGGTGAAAACCCCAATCATGCGGCCGGGCGGGCGCCCTTTGCCGGGCGCGGTCCTCGCCGAGCGCGAACCGCGGGATATTCTACCTCAAGGCGCGGCGCGGACGTCGCCCATGGCCGGCATAGGGCAGGGGCGCGCGGGATGCTATCCTTGCCGCCGGCGCCGATCACCGGGGGTCGAGCGGGCAGCGCGAGGAGCATCGCCATGGCACATGGGTTTTTCATCGACGGCGTCTGGCGCAGCCAATGGCACGAGACCGGCGCGAGCGGCGCCTTCACCTTCACCGCGCCGCGCTTTCGCAACTGGGTGACGCCCGACGGCCGCCCCGGCCCCTCAGGCGAGGGCGGGTTTGTCGCCGAGCGCGGCCGCTATCACCTCTATGTCTCGCATGCCTGCCCCTGGGCGCATCGCACCGTGATCATGCGCGCGCTGAAGCGGCTCGAGGACGTCGTGTCGATGTCGGTGGTGGAGCCGGTGATGGGCGAGCAAGGCTGGGAGTTCGGCGACGGCCCCGGCACCATCCCCGATACCGTCAACGGCAAAGCGCGGCTGGGCGAGATCTATCTGCTGGCGGATCCCCGCTACAGCGGCCGCGTCTCGGTGCCGGTGCTGTGGGACAAGGAGCGCCGCACCATCGTCAACAATGAATCGCCGGAGATCATGCGGATGTTCAACGCCGCCTTCGCCGCCTTCACCAACGAGCGCAGCGACTACTATCCCGCAGATCTCCGCGCCGAGATCGACCGCGTCAACCAGCTCGTCTTCACCGGCGTCAATGCCGGCGTCTACCGTGCCGGCTTCGCCACCAAGCAGGCGGCCTATGACGAGGCCTTCCGCGATCTCTTCGCCACGCTCGACGCGCTCGAGGCGCGGCTGTCGCGCCAGCGCTACCTCGCCGGCGACGCGCTGACCGAGGCCGATTGGCGGCTGTTCACCACCATCCTGCGCTTCGATGCGGTCTATTACAGCCATTTCAAATGCAATCTGCGCCGAATCATCGACTACCCCAACCTGTCCAATTATCTGCGCGAGCTCTACCAGGTGCCGGGCGTGGCCGGGACCGTCGATATGGACCATATCAAGCGGCACTATTACATCAGCATGCCGGCGATCAACCCGACGCGCATCGTGCCGGGCGGGCCGGCGCTGGACTTCACCCAGCCGCATGACCGCGGCCGCTTCGCGCGGGCGTGACGCAGCGCGCGCGAAGCGGGAAGAGAGAGACTACCGGTCGAACTATTTCTTGGCGGCGCGCTTGCCGGCCTGGCGGCCGGTGCCGCGGCCGAGGCCGATCTTCTTGGCAAAGGCCGAGCGCTGCAGCGCGTAGTTCGGCGCCACCATGGGATAATCGGCGGGCAGGCTCCATTTCTGGCGGTAGTCGTCCGGCGTCATGTTGTAGGTCGAGCGCAGATGCCGCTTCAGCATCTTCAGCTTCTTGCCGTCCTCGAGGCAGACGAGGTAATCGGGCGTGATCGATTTGCGCACCGGCACGGCGGGGCGCAGCGGCTCCGATTTCGCCTCCGCGCCTTTACCTTCGAGCGCCTTCAGCGAGAGGTAGACGGTGCCGATCACGTCGGCGAGCTGCGCGGTGGGCAGCGTATTGTTGCTGACATAAGCGGCGACGACATCGGCCGTCATGCGCAGCAACTCCTCATCGGCCACCTTACTCGGTGTTTGCTCCGCCATTACCGAGGTCCCCCAATCAAGAGTGAGAATTCGTCGGCATGATTGCAGGGAGAATTTCGCCTGTCAATCAGAACCACTTGACCCCTGAATAATGAACATTAGGAAAAAGCAGGATGACCGGGAGAGATCGAGACGCGGCAAGATGAAGCAACAGTATCGCTGATGCAACCCTAAGGATTTTAGGATTTGCCGCCGTGTTTTAGTGGTCGCGTTTCGGCCGTCCATTGCTCGATTTCAGGGAAACCACGGGAAATAGAAGATGATGACGCGATGGATGGTAGGCGGCTGGCAAGCGACCGCGACATCTGGTAGGATCACGCCGCAATTCCGGTGCCGTAGACGTCCATGTCCGAAACGGTTGCCATCGCTGCCGATCACGGCGGCTTCGAGCTGAAGAGCATCCTGGTGCCGGAGTTGCACGCGCTTGGCCTGGAGGTGCTCGATCTCGGCACGACCAGCGCCGAGCCGGTCGACTATCCCGACATGGCCGAGCGGCTGGCGGCGGCGGTCGAGGGCGGCCGCGCCCAGCGCGGCGTGCTGATCTGCGGCAGCGGCATCGGCATGTCGATCGCCATCAACCGGCATCGCGCGCTGCGCGGCGCGCTGGTGCATGACGGCTTGACGGCGCGGCTCGCGCGCCAACATAACGATGCGAATGTCCTGGTGCTGGGCGGCCGCCTGCTCGGTCCCGAGCTTGCCAAAGACTGCCTCAAGACGTTCTTCACCACCGCTTTCGAGGGCGGCCGCCACGCGCGTCGCGTCGCCAAGCTCGCCTGACCGCCCGTCCCCCGCCTCCTTCAGCCAGGTCCCGCCTCATGTCCTCCCGCAGCACCGCCGCCCCTCTCGCTCTCGCCCCCGGCTTCTTCTCGGCCACGCTCCAAGACAGCGATCCCGAGATCGCCGCCGCGATCGGCCGCGAGCTGCGGCGCCAGCAGGACCAGATCGAGCTGATCGCGTCCGAGAACATCGTCTCGCGCGCGGTGCTCGAGGCGCAGGGCTCGGTGCTCACCAACAAATACGCCGAAGGCTATCCCGGAAGGCGCTATTACGGCGGCTGCGAATTCATCGACGAGGTCGAGCAGCTCGCCATCGACCGCGCCAAGGCGCTGTTCGGCTGCGCCTTCGCCAATGTCCAGCCGCATTCCGGCGCGCAGGCGAACCAGGCGGCATTCCTCGCCTTCCTCAAGCCGGGCGACACCTTCCTCGGCATGGATCTCGCCGCCGGCGGCCACCTGACGCATGGCTCGCCGGTCAACCTTTCCGGCAAATGGTTCCATCCGGTGTTCTACGGCGTGCACCGCGACAGCGGCCTCATCGATTACGAAGCGCTCGAGCGCATCGCGCGCGCTGAGCGGCCGAAGCTGATCATCGCCGGCGGCTCGGCCTATGGCCGCATCATCGACTTCGCCCGCTTCCGCCGCATCGCCGACGAGATCGGCGCGGTGCTGATGGTCGACATGGCGCATTTCGCGGGACTGGTGGCGGCGGGCGTCTATCCGAGCCCGCTGCCGCATGCCCATGTAGTGACGACGACGACGCACAAGACGCTGCGCGGTCCGCGCGGCGGCATGGTGCTGTCGAATGACGAGGAGCTCGGCAAGAAGATCAACAGCGCCGTGTTTCCGGGGCTGCAGGGCGGGCCGCTCGAGCATGTCATCGCCGCCAAGGCGGTGGCGCTGGGCGAGGCGCTCCGGCCGGAGTTTAGGGCCTATGGCCGCGCCGTGGTGGAGAATGCGCGGGCGCTGGCGGCAAGCCTGGTCGAGGCCGGCCTCGCCATCGTCTCCGGCGGCACGGATTCGCATGTCATGCTGGTGGATATGCGGCCCAAGCGGCTGACCGGCAAGCTCGCAGAGGCGGCGCTGGAGCGCGCCGGCATCACCTGCAACAAGAACGGCATTCCCTTCGATCCCGAGAAGCCGGCGGTGACCTCGGGCATCCGGCTGGGCAGCCCGGCGGCGACGACGCGCGGCTTCGGCGAGCGCGAGTTCCGCCAGACCGGGGCGATGATCGCCGAAGTGCTGGACGGGCTTGCCGCTGAGGGCGACGACAATCAGGCGGTCGAGGCGGCGGTGCGGCGCAAGGTGAGCGCGCTGTGTGCCTGCTTCCCGATCTATCCGGGCTAGCGCCGCCAGGAGTGCAGGGGGAGGATAAGGAATGCGTTGTCCGTTTTGCGGCTCGGAGGATACCCAGGTCAAGGATTCGCGGCCGACCGACGACCGCGCCGCGATCCGCCGGCGCCGGCTCTGCCCGAATTGCGCCGCGCGCTTCACCACCTTCGAGCGCGTGCAGCTGCGCGAGCTCACCGTCGTCAAGAAAGGTGGCCAGCGCGAGCCGTTCGACCGCGACAAGCTGGCGCGCTCGATCCATGTGGCGCTGCGCAAGCGGCCGGTCGAGCCCGAACGCACCGAGCGGGTGATCAACTCGATCGTGCGCCAGCTCGAGAGCTCCGGCGAGACCGATATCCCGAGCGATCTCATCGGCGAGCTGGTGATGGAGGCGCTGTCCTCGCTCGACCAGGTGGCCTATGTGCGCTTCGCCTCGGTCTACCGCAATTTCCGCGAGGCCAAGGATTTCGGCGAGTTCATCGGCCGCATCGGCAACACGGTCGACGGCGATGACTAGGCGGGTTTCTGCTGCATGGATGCGGTGCGTCCTTCGACATGCGCCTGCGGCGCAAGCTCAGGATGAGGAACGTTCTTGATGGCACAAAGAAGACCTCCT
>JBKQTR010000148.1:0-28392 GCA_052143095.1 Allostellaceae bacterium | reverse complement strand
GACGCGACCTCGCCGGAACCGGCCTTCACCGACACGCTGCGGCTCGACCTCAACGATGTCGAGCCTTCGCTCGCCGGCCCGCGCCGGCCGCAGGACCGCGTCGCGCTCGCGGGCGTGGCGAAGTCGTTCGCCGCCGAGCTGCCCAAGCTCGCCGGCGCCGCCGACGCCGCGACGCTCAACCGCTCCGTGCCGGTCGCCGGCAGCAATTACGAGCTCAGGGACGGCGCCGTGGTCATCGCCGCCATCACCAGCTGCACCAACACCTCCAATCCCAGCGTCATGCTCGCCGCCGGGCTGGTGGCGCGCAACGCGCGCCGGCGCGGGCTCAAGGTGAAGCCCTGGGTCAAGACCTCGCTCGCGCCCGGCAGCCAGGTGGTCACCGACTACTACGCCGCCGCCGGGCTGCAGCAGGAGCTCGACGGGCTCGGCTTCAACCTCGTGGGCTATGGCTGCACCACCTGCATCGGCAATTCCGGGCCGCTGCCCGAGGCCATCGGCGAGGCGGTGGACAAGGGCGATCTCGTCGTCGCCGCGGTGCTCTCCGGCAACCGCAATTTCGAGGGCCGCATCAGCCCGCAGGTGCGCGCCAACTACCTCGCCTCGCCGCCGCTGGTCGTCGCCTATGCGCTCGCCGGCAGCATGACGGTCGATCTCGCCACCGAGCCGCTCGGCGAGGGCGGCGACGGCAAGCCGGTGTTCCTCAAGGAGATCTGGCCGTCGAGCCAGGAGGTGCAGGACACCATCCGAAAATCGCTCACCCCCGACATGTTCAGGAAGCGCTACGGCAACGTCTTTGAGGGCCCGGCGGAGTGGCAGAAGGTGCAGGTCGCGACCGGCATGACCTTCACCTGGGACATGGGCTCGACCTACATCGCGCATCCGCCCTATTTCGACAACATGCCGAAGGAGCCGGCGCCGCTCACCGACATCGAGATGGCGCGCGAGCTGGCGATCCTCGGCGACAGCATCACCACCGACCACATCTCGCCGGCGGGCTCGATCAAGAAGGACAGCCCGGCCGGCAGCTACCTCATGGGCTTCCAGGTGCGGCCGGCGGATTTCAATTCCTACGGCGCGCGGCGCGGCCATCACGAGGTGATGATGCGCGGCACCTTCGCCAATATCCGCATCCGCAACGAGATGGTGCCGGGGGTCGAAGGCGGCATGACCAAGCACCAGCCGGACGGCGAGGTGATGCCGATCTACGGCGCCGCCATGCGCTACCAGAAGGAAGGCGTGCCGCTGGTCATCATCGCCGGCAAGGAGTACGGCACCGGCTCGTCGCGCGACTGGGCGGCCAAGGGCACGCGGCTCCTCGGCGTGCGCGCGGTCATCACCGAGAGCTTCGAGCGCATCCATCGCTCGAATTTGGTCGGCATGGGCGTGCTGCCGCTGCAGTTCAAGGACGGCACCGACCGCAAGAGCCTGAAGCTCGACGGCACCGAGCGCTTCGACATTCTCGGCGTCGCCGCCGGCTTGAAGCCGCGCATCGATCTCACCTGCCGCATCCACCGCGCTTCGGGCAAGATCGACACCGTGCCACTGCTCTGCCGCATCGACACCCTCGACGAGCTCGAATACTTCCGCCACGGCGGCATCCTGCAATACGTCCTGCGGCAGATGATGTCCGCGCGGGCGCCGTAGGCGCCCGTCGCGTGCGGCGACAGCGCTTGCGCTTGCAAGCGCGAGAGCCGCTCCGGGCGGACTAGCGCGTGTTTCCGCTGCATCGGCGCCCGTGCGTCCTTCGAGACGCCCGCTTCGCGGGCTCCTCAGGATGAGGCAAGATTGAATCGGGCATCATCGGTCGATGCCATTCTCAATGCCTCCTCATCCTGAGGAGCTCGCGTAGCAAGCGTCTCGAAGGACGCACGGAGCGGACGCCGCCTCCTAATCGTCGCCCGCAGCCGCCGTGGCGGTGGCGAGGGTCAGCGGCTGCTCGAGGCGGGTCAGCATTTCCTTGGGCACGATCTGCCAGAAGCGCTGGCACTCGCGCTCCCAATCGAGCAGCAGCTGCTCGGCGAAGCGCGATTGCGTCTCGCGCACATGCTCCTCGACGAGATCGCGCAGCACGCCGTGCCAATGGGGGGTGGCAACGCGCTGCCAGATCACGCTCTCGCCGTTGACGCGATAGGGGAACTGCTCCTCGGCATCGTAGACGAAGGCCATGCCGCCGGTCATGCCGGCGGCGAAATTCTCGCCGACCTTGCCGAGGATCACCGCGACGCCGCCGGTCATGTACTCGCAGCCGTTGGAGCCGCAGCCCTCGACGACGACGCGCGCGCCGGAATTGCGCACCGCGAAGCGCTCGCCCGCCTGGCCCGCGGCAAACAGCTTGCCCGCGGTGGCGCCGTAGAGCACGGTGTTGCCGATCACCGTGTTCTGATGCGCCACCAGCGGGCTCGACACCATCGGCCGCACCGTGATGGTGCCGCCCGAGAGCCCCTTGCCGACATAGTCGTTGGCGTCGCCGAACACCTCGAGCTTCAACCCCTGCACGGCAAAGGCGCCGAGCGACTGGCCGGCCGAGCCCCGGAGCCGCACGGTGACGTGGCCCTCCTGCAGCCCGGTCATGCCGAAGCGGCGGGTGATCATCGAGGAGAGCCGCGTGCCGACGGCGCGATGCGTGTTGCGCACGCTGTAGGTCAACTGCATCTTCTCGCCGACTTCGAACAGCGCCTCGGCGTCCTTGATCATCTGCGCATCGAGCGTGTCCGGCACCTCGTTGCGGCCGGCGAGCGTGCAGTAGCGCGGATACTCGCCGGGATCGGCCTGCGCCAGGATCGGGTTCAGGTCGAGATCGTCGAGATGCGCGCTGCCGCGATTGACCTGCGCCAGGAGATCGGTGCGGCCGATCACCTCGGTGAGGCTCTTGGCGCCGAGCGAGGCCAGGATCTCGCGCACCTCCTCGGCGACGAAGCTGAAGAGGTTGACCACCTTCTCCGGCGTGCCGGTGAATTTCTCGCGCAGCTTCGGGTCTTGCGTGCAGATGCCGACCGGGCAGGTGTTGGAATGGCACTGCCGCACCAGGATGCAGCCCATGGCGACCAGCGAGGCGGTGCCGAGCCCGTACTCCTCGGCGCCGAGCATGGCGGCGATGACGACGTCGCGCCCAGTCTTGATGCCGCCGTCGACGCGCAGGCGGATGCGGTGGCGCAGGCGGTTCAACACCAGCACCTGATGCACCTCGGAGAGCCCCATCTCCCAGGGCACGCCGGCATGCTTGATCGAGGATTGCGGGCTGGCACCGGTGCCGCCGCTATGGCCGGAGACCAGAATGACGTCGGCCTTGGCCTTGGCGACGCCGGCGGCGACGGTGCCGATGCCGGAGCGCGCCACCAGCTTGACGCAGACGCGCGCCTCGGGATTGATCTGCTTGAGGTCGTAGACGAGCTGCGCCAGATCCTCGATCGAGTAGATGTCGTGATGCGGCGGCGGCGACACCAGGCTGACGCCGGGGGTGGCGTGCCTGAGCCGCGCCAACATCTCCGTCACCTTGAAGCCGGGGAGCTGGCCGCCTTCGCCGGGCTTGGCGCCTTGCGCGATCTTGATCTCGATCTCGCGGCAATTGTTGAGGTACTCGGCGGTGACGCCGAAACGGGCCGAGGCGATCTGCTTGATGGCCGACGACGCGTTGTCGCCATTGGCACGCGGCCGGTAGCGCGCGGGATCCTCGCCGCCCTCGCCGCTGTCGGATTTGGCGCCGATGCGGTTCATGGCGATGGAGAGCGTCTCATGCGCCTCGGGGCCGAGCGCGCCCAAGGAGATGCCCGGCGCCACCAGGCGCTTCCTGATCTCGGTGATCGACTCGACCTCGTCGACCGAGACCGGCGCGCGCTTCGGCTTGAAGTCGAGCAGGTCGCGCAGGTGGATCGGCGGCAGCTTGCGCAAGCCGTCGGCATAGCGGCGATAGGTGCCGTAGCTGTCGCTCGCGACCGCGCTCTGCAGGACATGGATGAGATTGGCCTCGAAGGCGTGCAGCTCGCCGCCGCGGCGGTAACGGTAGAAGCCGCCGACCGGCAGCGCCACGACATCCTCGTCATAGGCGCGGCGATGCGCCTCGAACGATTTGAGCTGGATGCCGGCAAGCCCGATGCCGGAGATGCGCGACGTCATGCCGGGAAAGAACTCGGCGACCAGCGTGCGCGACAGCCCCACCGCCTCGAAATTATAGGCGCCGCGGTAGGAAGAGATGACCGAAATGCCCATCTTCGACATGATCTTGAGCAACCCGTCGCTGACCGCGCGCTTGTAGCGGGCGACCGCCTGCTCCAGCGTCGTGCCGGCGGCGAAGAGGCCGCGGCGGTGGCGGTCGGCAATGGTCTCCTGGGCGAGCCAGGCATTGACCGTGGTAGCGCCGACGCCGATCAGCACGGCGCAATAATGCACGTCGAGGCATTCTCCAGAACGAATGTTGAGCGAGGTGAAGGTGCGCAGCTGCTGGCGCACGAGATGCGAATGGACGGCGCCGGTGGCGAGGATCATCGGGATCGCCGCGCGCTCGGCCGAGACGCCGGCATCGCTGAGCACGACATGGGTGCAGCCGCCGCGCACCGCGTCCTCGGCCTCCTGCCGGATGCGCAGCAGCGCGTCGCGCAGCGCGCTCTCGCCGCCGCCGGCGTCGAGCGTGCAATCGATCTCGACCGCGGTGTCGCCCATATAGGCGCGCATCGCCGCGAACTCCGCCGTCGACAGCACGGGGCTGTCGAGCTGCAGCAGCCGGCACTGGCTCGCATCCTCGTCGAGGATGTTGCCGAGATTGCCGAGCCGGGTCTTCAGGGTCATCACCCGCCGCTCGCGCAAACTGTCGATCGGCGGGTTGGTGACTTGGCTGAAATTCTGTCGGAAGAAATGATGCAGCCCGCGATTCTGCTCGGAAAGCACGGCCAAGGGCGTGTCGTCGCCCATCGAGCCGATCGCCTCCTTGCCCTCCTCCGCCATCGGCTGGAGGATGAGCTCGAGATCCTCCATGCTCCAGCCGGCGGCGACCTGGCGCCGGCGCAGCTCGTCGCGCGAAAGCTCGGCGCGCTCGCCCTCGGCCGGCCGGATCAGGCTGTCGAGCGGGGTGATGTTCTTCACCCAGTCCGAATAGGGCCGCATCGCCGCCAGCAGATCCTTGATCTCGTGGTCGCGGTAGAGGCGGCCCGCGGCGAGGTCGATGCCGATCATCTGGCCGGGGCCAAGCCTTCCCTTCTCGATGATCTCGGTCTCGTCAAGCCGAACCATGCCGGATTCGGAGCCGGCGACGATGAGGCCATGGACGATGATGGCATAGCGCATCGGCCGGAGCCCGTTGCGGTCCAGCCCGCCCATCACCCAGCGCCCGTCGGTGAGCGCCAGCGCGGCCGGGCCGTCCCATGGCTCCATCACCGAGTTGCAATAGCTGTACATGTCGCGATGCGCCTGCGGCATCAGCGCGCTCTCGGACCAGGATTCTGGCACCATCATCGCCTTAGCCATCGCCAGCATGCGGCCGCCGCGCACCAAGAGCTCGAACACCGCGTCGAGCGCGGCGCTGTCGGAGCCGCCGGACTGGATCACCGGCTTCACCTCGTCGATCGCCTCGCCGAAGACCTCGCTGGCAAGCCGCGTCTCGTGGCTCTTCATCCAGTTGATGTTGCCCCGGAGCGTGTTGATCTCGCCGTTATGGGCGAGGATGCGGAAGGGCTGCGCCAGCTGCCAGGTCGGGAAGGTGTTGGTGGAGTAGCGTTGATGATAGATCGCAAAGCGCGAGACGAAGCGCTCGTCGAGTAGGTCGGGATAGAAGGCGGTGAGCTGCTCCGCCAGGAACATGCCCTTGTAGATGATCGAGCGGCACGACAGCGAGCAGATGTAGAAATCGCGGATCTGGTCGGCGATGACGCGCTTCTCGATGCGGCGGCGGATGACGTAGAGGTCGAGCTCGAAGCGCTCGATGCCGGTCGAGCGCGTGTTGGCGATCATGATCTGCTCGATCTCGGGGCGCGTCGCGTTCGCCTTCTCGCCGATGACGTCGATGTTGATCGGCACCTGGCGCCAGCCATAGACGGCGTAGCCGGCGTTGAGGATCTCCGCCTCGACGATCGAGCGGCAGCGCTCCTGCCCGTCGAGATCGGTGCGCGGCAGGAACACGGTGCCGACGGCGAGCCGGCCGGGGCCGGGCTCGAGGCCGGCATGGCGGATATGCTCGCGGAAGAAATCCTGCGGGATCTCGACATGGATGCCGGCGCCGTCGCCGGTCTTGCCGTCGGCATCGACCGCGCCGCGATGCCACAGCGATTTGAGCGCGCTGATCGCCGCCTCGACCACCGCGCGGCGCGGCTTGCCGTCGAGCGTCGCGACGAAACCCACGCCGCAGGCATCGTGCTCCTCGGCGGGATCGTAGAGCCCGGCGGCGTGGAGCCGGGCGGCGTTGGCGCGGAACTCGTCGGCGAAGCTCATGGCGGCGCCTCAGACCTGGGTGATCGGGATATGGCCGGGCTCGCCCGCGACGCGGTCGAGCCAGGCTCCGAGCGCGGCGTGGCCGGCGAGATCGAAGCCGCCCTCGCCGGCGACGTGGGTGTAGGCGTAGAGCGCGATGTCGGCGATGGAGTAGCGCTCGCCGACGAAATAGCGGCGCCCGTCGAGGTGGCGCTCCATGACGTCGAGCGCGGCATAGCCCCAGCGGCGCTTGCCCTCGAGCTGGGCGCGGCGCTCGTCGTCCAGCAGATGATGCGTGATCCAATAGCGCAAGGTCGCGATGTTGGGCTCGTGGCTGTACTGCTCGAAGAACAGCCATTGCAGCACCAGCGCGCGCTCGAAGCGTGCTTCCGGCAGGAAGCGCGTGCCCTCGGCGAGATAGCCGAGGATGGCGTTCGATTCCGCGAGGCAGCGTCCGTCCTCGAGCTCGAGCACGGGGATGCGGCCGTTCGGGTTCTTGCGCAGGAACTCCGGCGTGCGCGTGGCGCCGCGGTCGATGTCGTACTCGACGCGCGCGAAAGGCGCGCCCAGCAGGGTCAGCAGCAGGCGGACCTTGTAGCCATTGCCGGAATTGGCGTAGTCGTGGAGCAACAGCATGCTCAGCGCCTCTCAGGAGAGTACTGGGACGGGCCATCGCAAATGAGTGACACGCATCGCCCTTGTCTTCGTCATGGCCGTGCTTGTCACGGCCATCCACGTCTTTTTTCTTCGCCGCAAGACGTGGATGGCCGGGACTCGGCCTTCGGCCGGCCCGGCCATGACGATATGAGGGGTCGCGTATCGCGCGTCCGCGATTGCGGGGACTATGACAATGTCATACGCCCGCGTCGAAATTTTCCCGACCAGCATGGCGCCTACTCCGCTGCGGCCGCGGCGGTCGCCGCGGCGGCTTGGAGATAGCGGTGCATCTGCTCGGCCGCGTCGCGGCCGTCGCGGACGCCCCAGACGACGAGCGAGGCGCCGCGCACGATGTCGCCGGCGGCGAAGACGCCGTCGAGCGCGGTCATCATGCTGCGGCGGTCGATCTCGAGCGTGCCCCAGCGGCTGACGGCGAGCTCGGGCGCGGCGAAGAGGCGCGGCACATCCTCGGGATCGAAGCCGAGAGCGGTGATGACGAGATCGGCCGGCACCTCGAAATGGCTGCCGGGCAAGGGCTGCGGCACCTGGCGGCCGCCGGCATCGGCGACGCCCAGATGCATGCGGTGGGCGCGCACCTGGCGCACTACGCCGTCGCCCAGCAGCGCCTCGGGCGCCGCGAGCCAGAGGAACTCGACCCCCTCCTCCTCGGCATGGCGCACCTCGCGCTGCGAGCCCGGCATATTCTTGCGGTCGCGGCGGTAGAGGCAGCGCACCGATGTGGCGCCCTGGCGCACCGCGGTGCGCACGCAATCCATCGCCGTGTCGCCGCCGCCGATGACCACCACCTGCTTGCCGCGCGCGTCGAGCGCGCCGCTGTCGAAATCGGGCACGGCGTCGCCCAGCCCTTTGCGGTTGGCCGCGGTGAGATAGGCCAAGGCCGGCACGACATTGCCGAGGCCGATGCCGGGGCAGGCCATCTCGCGCGCCTGGTAGACGCCGGTGGCGATCAGGATGGCGTCGTGGCGCCGGCGCAGCTCGGGAAAGCCGAGCGCGCCGCCGACATCGGTGTTGAGGTGAAAGCGGATGCCGCCTTGCTCGAGCAGCGCGTGGCGGCGCGCCACCACCTGCTTCTCCAGCTTGAAATTGGGGATGCCGTAGACGAGGAGGCCGCCGACCCGGTCGTAGCGGTCATAGACATGGAGGCGATAGCCGCGGCGGCGGAGCTGCTCGGCCGCCGCCAGCCCAGCGGGGCCGGCACCGATGATGCCGATGGACTGCTCGCGCTCGCGCGACGGCGTCGGCGGCTTGACCCAGCCTGCGGCGAAGGCGGTCTCGGTGATGTATTTCTCGACCGCGCCGATGCTGACGCTGTCGAAGCCCTTCTCGATGACGCAATTGCCTTCGCAGAGCCGGTCCTGCGGGCAGATGCGGCCGCAGATCTCGGGCATGTTGTTGGTGGCGGCGGCGGCCTCATAGGCCTCTTGCAGCCTGCCCTCGGCGGTCAGCATCAGCCAGTCCGGGATGTTGTTGCCGAGCGGGCAATGCACCTGGCAATAGGGGATGCCGCATTGCGAGCACCGGCTCGCCTGCTGCTGCCCCCGCACCGGGTCGAACTCGCCGTAGATCTCGTCGAAGTCGCGGCGACGCTCGGCAGGCAGCCGCTTCTCCGGCATGGCCTTGGGCAGCGATGTGAACCGCAGCAGCCGCGACACCTTCGACCCTCTCGACCGTTGATGGCGCCGCCACAAGCCCGGCGCTCAGATTCTTGCTCTGGGATGAAACATAATGGGAGCAATTCGATATTAGGTCAACTTATTTTACCAATTTCGATAAAAATGAACTGATAGCGGCTGATAGTCGCCGCTATCGGCTCAAAGAGCGGCAATATAATACCATTATTGGACTAAAATTTGCGTGCCACAGCAATAGTTTACCGCTTGGCATCGGCTCGCTTGCCCAAAAAAACGGCGGGACTGCCGCCGCTTCGACCCGGCGGCAGGCGGCTATAGCCATTGGCGGAGCGCTGCTGCTGGACTAGCTGCCGCGCAACCTCGACCGCGGCACGCCTGGCGCGGCATGCGCTCGCCTGGGGCTTCGACGGGCGATGGCGCCGGTGCGGCGTTGGTTCCTCTATCTGCCGCCCCCATCGCAACCGCATCCTCGGCCGGATCAGCACGGCGGAAGGCGTTCCTGCGGCAGCCGGGATCGTCGTTCTGAGCGCCGGCCGCGGCGTCGGCGGCACGGCGGCTCTTTTGGCTTGCGGCGGAGCCGCCGGATGCGGCACGCTCTCGCGCAACAACGCGTTGCGGGCTGGCCAAGCCGCCGCGTTGGACATCCGAGGGAGAATTTCATGCGCGCAACCGACGTCACCTTGGCCGTGGCGGCGATGGCCTTTGCCGCGCTCTTCACCATGATGGCGGCGCCAGCGACCGCGCAGCAGGCCGATCCCGCCCTCAGCATCGGCGACAGCGATGTCGGCGGCGTCGTCAGCGGGCCGAACGGGCCGGAGGCGGGCGTCTGGGTCATCGCCGAGACCACCGACCTCGCCACCAAATTCGCTGAGATCGTGGTGACCGACGATCGCGGCCGCTACGTCATCCCCGGCCTGCCCAAGGCGAGCTACAGCCTGTGGGTGCGGGGGTACGGGCTGGTGGATTCGCCCAAAGTGCAGAGCGCGCCGGGAAAACTCGTCAACCTGACCGCGGTGCCGGCGCCGAGCGCCGCCGCGGCGGCGCAATACTATCCCGGCGTCTATTGGTACTCGATGCTCAAGATCCCCGGCAAAGACCAATTTCCCGGCACCGGCGACAAGGGCAACGGCATCGCCGAGGTCATGAAGACGCAGCATTATTGGATCGACACGCTCAAGAACTCGTGCCAGTCCTGCCATGCGCTGGGCGACCAGGGCATGCGCACGCTCTCGAAAGATCTCGGCACCTTCGACAACTCGACCGATGCGTGGACGCGGCGCGTCGGCTCGGGCCAGGCCATGTCCAACATGGCGCTGACGCTGTCGCGCTTCGGCGCGTCCAAGGCCTTGTCCCTCTTCGCCGACTGGACCGACCGCATTGCGGCGGGCGAGCTGCCCTTCGATCATCCGGCGCGGCCGCAAGGCATCGAGCGCAACGTCGTGATCACCAGCTGGGAATGGGGCAGCAAGAAGCACTATCTCCATGACGCGATCTCGACCGACAAGCGCAACCCGACGGTCAACGCCAACGGGCCGATCTACGGCTCGCCGGAGGAGAGCACCGACCTCGTGCCGATCCTCGATCCCGTCCGCAACGAAGCCCGCGAGATAAAGCATCCCTATCGCGACCCCAAGACGCCCTCGTCGCTCGACCTGCCGGCCGGCACGTCGGTCTATTGGGGCGACGAGCCGATCTGGGACGGCCACACCAGCATCCACAACCCGATCATGGACGAGCAGGGCCGGGTGTGGTTCACGGCGCGGATCAGGCCGGCGGCAAACCCGGATTTCTGCAAGGCGGGCTCGGACCATCCCTCGGCCAAGGTGGTGCCGCTGAACGAATCCGTGCGCCAGCTCTCGATGTTCGATCCGAAGACCGGCAAGTGGTCGCTGATCGACACCTGCTTCACCACGCAGCACCTCTATTTCGCGCATGACGCCAACAACACGCTGTGGACCAGCGCCGGGTTGCCGCAAAGCGGCGTCGTCGGCTGGCTCAACACCAAGATGTACGAGGAGACCGGCGACGAGGCGAAATCGCAGGGCTGGACGCCGATCATCCTCGACACCAACGGCAACGGCAAGCGCGACGCCTATGTCGAGGCCAATGAGCCGCTCGACCCGACCAAGGACAAGCGCGTGATGGCGGCGTTCTACGGCATCCAGCCAAGCCCGATCGATGATTCCATCTGGGGCCAGTCGATGGATGTCGGGTTCTCGCGCATGGACCAGCCGGGATACGTCATCCGGCTGACGCCGGGCGCCAACCCGTCGCAAACCGCGCTCGCAGAAATCTATCTGCCGCCCGATGAAGGCTACGGCGCGCGCGGCATCGATGTCGATCTCAACGGCGTGGTCTGGACGGTACTGTCGAGCGGCCATGTCGCGAGCTTCGAGCGCAGCAAGTGCAAGGGACCGCTCAACGGGCCCGACGCGGCGAGCGGCAAGCATTGTCCGGAAGGCTGGACGCTCTATCGCATGCCGGGGCCGCAATTCAAAGACGTGACCGATCCCGGCAGCGCCAATCATGCCTATTACATCTGGGTCGACCGCTACAACACCTTGGGGCTCGGCGCCAACGTGCCGATCGCCTCGACCAATGGCGGCGAGTCGCTGCTGGCGGTGGTCGGGGGCAAGCTCGTTGACCTTCGCATCCCCTATCCGATGGGCTTCTTCTGCAAGAATGTCGATGGGCGCATCGACGACCCAAACGCCGGCTGGAAAGGGCGGGGATTGTGGACGACCTTCGGCTCGCGCACCGTGTTCCACGGCGAAGGCGGCAAGGAGGCGCAACCCCGGGTCTTCAAGCTGCAGATCCGCCCCGACCCGCTCGCGCACTGACGGGGAGGCCGGGGCTTAGGCGTGTGGCCCGGTCAACTGCAGGCTGATCGCCTTGAGGCGTTGACGGGCTGCGACCTCATAAGCTTGCGCGTTGGCGCGCGCCGGCTGCAGGCCGTTGAAGTAGAGACCGCTCTGCCCGTCGCGGGCAGGCGACGCCGCGAGAGCGAGGATTGCCTCGGCGCCTTCCTCGACGCTGCTCCAGGGCGTGACGCCGGCGCGGCGGACCATGGCCGTGTCCATGTAGCTTGCCGGGTGCAGGCTATTGACGGTGACGCCGGCGCCTTTGAGCTCGTCGGCGAGATCGATCGTGAACATGATCTGCGCGAGCTTGCTCTGGCAGTAGGCGCGCGTGCCGCTGTAGCCGCGCGTCAGCATGATATCGGCAAAGTCGATCGGCTGCTGTCCGGCCGAGGCGACATTGACGATGCGGGAAGGCGCGCCGTTTGTGACGAGCGGCAGCAGCAGGCGGGTCAGCAGGAAGCCCGAGGAAGCCCGCGAGATAGTTGACCGCAAAGCGCAACTCATGCCCGTCGGCGCTCACCTCTCGGATGGCGCCGGAACCGCCGGAGCCGATGCCGGCATTGTTGATCAGGATATCGAGCCGATCCGTCCGCCGGCGGACGGCGTCGGCAAGCTGACGCACCTCGGCCAGAGCAGCGAGATCCGCCGCCAGGAACTCCGCCGTGCCGCCGCCTCCCCTGATCTCGGCGACGATGCGGTCACCCCGGTCGCGGTCGCGACCATGCACCAGCAGGTGCGCGCCAGCCTCCCCGAGCCGCTTGGCGACCAGCCGACCGACCCCGTCGGTCGAGCCCGTAACCAGCGCCGTCTTTCCCGTCAACCGCCTCATGCCAGACCTCCGCCAGTGCTGTCCTGATCCCAAGATGGCGCTGCGCGGAAAGTGCAACCAGTGCTCCGCTGATCCCGGTATTGATCCTGCCATGATGGCGCCATGGCACGCGCAACCGCCTCACCCGATGATGGCCGCCGCCGGGAGCTCGGCGCCTATCTGCGCTCGCGACGCGAGCGGCTGACGCCCGCCGATGTCGGCCTTGCGCCGGGATTCCGCCCCGTGGTTCGAGGCGTTTCATCTCATGACCCGCGCGTGCAATCGCTCGCAGTACCGTACGAGATTGTCGCGCGACACGATGAAGCGCTTCAGCGGCGTCTCGATCTCAAAGAAATAAATGTTGGCCAGAAACCCATAAACTGCGGCGTCGACACTGCTGGGCCTGTCACCGAAGAGGAAGTCGCCGTTTCCGATCAGATTGGCCAGGACCTGCAGATCCGCCAGGCCTCTCTTGTACACGTCGGCAGGCTCGAAGCGGCCGATGCCTTGATGGTAGTAGCGTTCGAAATTGTACTTTTGCGCCGTCTCCAGATTGGCCGCCGTCACTTGCGAATGCGTCTTGAGAATTGCGTCACGGAAGAACGGCCAAAACTGTGGGTCGCGCCAACGCGAGTATGACATCACCCAATAGAGGCCATCGAGCATTCTTCTGACCAGGTGAGCGGTGTCTCTTTGCGCGGCGGTCAGGCCCAGATCGATCGCGAGCCCGTATTTCCCGACAAGATGGGCAATGATCGGATCGCTGTCGCCGATCGTCTCGCCGTCGTCGATGATATAAGGCAGTTGCCCGCGCGGGGCGGCTTTCGCGTCGAAGATATGTTCCTGCTCGAACGCGAGATCGGACAATTTCAGGAAAGCAAAGACCTTCAGGCCGAACGGGTTGTTGTCGGCAACCCCGTAGAGCTCCGGGTAGGAGAATAATCTTATCATCAGCCGCTCCATGGCTCGGTCCGGTCGATCCCGCGACGGATGTCCGTTGGGGGCGGAAGCGACAGCGTGCGGACTGCCCGTCAGTGCGCGCCGGCTCAGCCGCGCTGCGGGCCGGCGGCGGCGCTGTCGGCGGTGCGCCAGCCGCCGCCGCGGCGGAAGCGGGTGAGGTAGAGGGGGAGCACCAGCTCGAGCGCGGTCGGCACGATGCCGAGCTCGGCGAGGCCGAGAGCGCCGGGCGTCACCACGGTGTCGCGCCGCAGCAGCTTCACCTGGTCGCGGGTCAAAGGCGGCTTGGGTAGAAGCTCGAGCAAGGCGGCCTCGCAGGACGCCACCGCGTAGGGCAGGTTGACCAGCGCGCGGCGGCGATGGGTCTCGCGCAAGGTGAGCTCCATGAGCTCGCGGAAGGTCAGGATCTCAGGGCCGCCGAGCTCGTAGATCCGGCCGGGCGCCTCGGCATGGTCGAGCGCCGCCATCGCGGCATCGGCGACGTCGCCGACATAGACCGGCTGAAACCGCGTCTGCCCGCCGCCGATCAGCGGCAGCGCCGGCAGGTAGCGCGCCAGCGCGGCAAAGCGGTTGAAGAAGTCATCCTCGGGCCCGAAGACCAGCGACGGGCGCAGGATGGTGGCGCCGGGGAAGAGGTCGCGCACCGCCGCCTCGCCCTCGGCCTTGGAGCGGGCATAGGCGGAGGGCGCGGCGGGATCGGCGCCGATGGCGGAAATGTGGACGAAGCGCCGCGCGCCCGCCGCGCGGGCAAGGCGCGCCAGCAATGCCGGGCCGCGATGATGGACGAGGTCGAAGCGCTGCGCGCGCTTCTCGTAAAGGATGCCGGCGGCGAAGATCACGGCATCGGCGCCGGCGACGGTCGCGGCGAGCAGTCGCTCGTCGCCGAGGCCGGCGTCGATCGTCGCGATCTGGCCGACATCGCCCATCGGCCGCAGATATCCCGCGCTGCCGGCATGGCGGCTGACCGCGGCCACGACCGTGCCCCGCCGGGCGAGACGCTTGACGATGTAGCGGCCGATGAAGCCGGAGCCGCCGATGACGGTGACACGCCGGGTGCGCATGAGGGGGTTCATACCGCATGGGGAAGCAGCTGTCAGCTGTCAGCTATCAGCTGTCAGCTATCAGCTATCAGCCGCGCGCCAAGCGGTACGGAGCCGGGCTGACGGCTGACGGCTGACAGCTGATAGCTGCCAATTGACATCCCCGCGGGGCTTCCGTAATCACTAGCCCGGCTTGCCCAGGTGGCGGAATTGGTAGACGCGCTAGATTCAGGTTCTAGTGGCCGAAAGGTCGTGGAAGTTCGAGTCTTCTCCTGGGCACCATCACACTCGTAAGTCATTGAAAAATAAGGAAGACAGCCGCGGAATCGAACGCGGTGGCACTCTATTGGCACTTTTTGCATGCCGGCCGAGCCGCAACACACTAGCCGATTAGGCCCCTGGGGTTGCGGCCCTTTGCGCCCTATGGGATGATGTCCGGGCGGCCATAGAACGTGCTCGCTCCCGTCCGGTTGGTTCCGGGTCGCGGTGATTGCAGGCCCCCACGGGCGCCGTAGTGGCGCGGCAGTGGCTTGACCCCCTGGGAGCCTGCATTGCGCAAACGACTCAAAGGACTGCCCCGCGGCGTTGTCGATACGATTGCCGCGAGTGAGATCACCGGACTAAGCGTCTCGACGCTGCAAGTCTACCGCGGCGCGAAGTTCGCCCGCTTCGGACCGCCCTGGCACGTTCTTGACAACAAACGGCCGGTCTACTTTGTCGCCGAGCTTCAACAGTGGATGGCCGCCCGCGCAGCCAAGGCTCGCGCCGATGCCGAGCGTTTGGAGCGGCAGGCGACGGCGCTTTCGGATGCAGACGCGGCAGCGCTCCGGGAGATCGTGTCGTGAGCGACCTCACCGAGTTTCACTTGAAGCTCACGGCCGAGATTCGCCGCATCGGCATGCTGGCTTTTAGAGGCGTCGCGGACAGTCTCCGCTACCGGCGCTCGGCCGACGTGCCGATCGAACACCGTGAAGCGTTGCTTCGCGGCCTCCGCTTGCTGCCGGACAAACCGCCGCGACCTTCCTTGCTCGGCCAGATGGGAGCCGGGCCGTGACCGAGCCATCGCACAAATCAAAGCGGCCGGCGATCACAGCGGATGACAAGATCGCTTACAAAAAGAAGTTGCACGAGATAGAGGCGACGATCCGTGGCGGCGACAATGGACGGTGCGGCGGTTCCGGTCTGATTCGAGTCGCATGCCGCATTCTCGATTTCTGCAAGAGCGAGGACTCGCTGCGCCTTGGCTATGGCTTCCCTTCGGCGAAGACGCTCGCGGAAGCGGAGGGACTCGGGTTTCGACAGGTTCAAAGGCATCTCGGCCGCATCCAGCGTGCCGCGTCCTATTTCGTGATAGAGCCGGGTGGCCGCCATGTCGCTAATCATTATTGGCCCGCGATCGACCGCGCGCCGATTCATCCCGCATGGACTCAAGAGCGTGCTGCCAAGCTGGCCGCTCGTGTATCGGACGCCGTGCCATGCCGGCCGGAGCGGCCTACGCGTGTCGTCTTCCGTGAGATATGCGCGCGTGTCGGACTCGTTCCTGCCGAGCTTCCGGGGTGGGAGCCGATGGCGGCTGAGCATGAGGGGTTCATGTACGCCGTCACCGACCGCGACAGTCAGAAGCCCGTCAGCCGCGCGGAAATTCAGCGAGGCTGGAAAATCACGCTCGAAAATGCCGTACGCGGTGGATATTGCGACGGGGCGGCCGACGCGTTGGCACTGGCCGAGGTTCTATTCTGAGTCCGGCCGTGAATTTTCCGTCGCTGGCTTAGTACGTCACTTCGGCCCCATCACTTCCGTAATTGTCTTAGTACGTCACTTTGGGCACGCGCTAGTACGTCACTTTGGGCACGCGCTAGTACGTCACCTGTGACGTAGTATCTTGGATCTTTGATCTGAGGAGCTCGCTGCGCTCGACCCTCCCTCTGGTCGGGCTCGCTCGCTCCCTGGTTCAGCAGGGGAAGGAAATCGAAATCAGGAAAACCGATCGAAGGGCGAGGGCAAAAATCTCGATGGCGCAAGCCAGGGCCGAACGGCAGGAGCGGCGGCAGAGTAATCCTTGGGATACCTAATTGAACTGCGGTAGACGCCAGCGGTTTTCCCTCGTTGTCCTGTGTCGAGGATTACCGAAATTATTTATGTCGATCGGTTCCGCCGCTGTCATCTCGGGCAGGGGGACGGCCGCCACGCTGGACACGGCCCGCACGCCGCGTGTGAGCAAGTCACCGGCCGCGGCAATCTTCCGTCGGCTCGCCAGATCGCGCTGGGCGAGCATCCCTGACGGCGCAGCAGGCAGAAAAACGGCCGAGCACGTCGCCATGCCCGGCCCTGGTCGCGACAGGTGGCGCGCTTATGCGGCGTGGCGGTGCTCCTGATGGCGGCTCAGAGCAAGCCGAACTCGGCGACGCTGCAACGTCCGCTCAAGATGGTGACGGCGCAGCGCCAGCGCGACGCGGCGACGCAGGATAATCGTGGTGGCGTTGATGGTCATGGTGATCTCCCTCGATTAGGCGACGAGTCGCTGTACCTGCGACGGTGAAAATGGCTTGCCACCGGCTGTCATGTAGCCGCGCTCGCACAATGCGGCCGAGACTTCGCGCAGCGTGCGCCCATCGGCAAGCTCCTTCGCGGCGGCCACAAGCTCGGGGCGGCCAGCTTGATAGCTACGGCCACGCCCAGCGCAATTCACGCCCAGCGCTGCGCTCGCACGCTCCCTAGCGCCTTTGAGCTTGGCGACAGTCTGCGCCCGATCAAACTCCGCGACCGCGCCGAGAATCTGCCGCACCATGACGGCCGTCGGCGTGTCCGCCGTGAATGCGTCAGGGTCATCGGCAGCGATCAGCGTGAAGCCTTGATCTTTCAGCATGCGATAGCCGACTTCTTGCACGATCAGATCACGGGCAAAGCGGCTGGCATTTTCGACGATGATAGTCCGCACGTCGTTCTCTGCGGCCCACGACAACAGCGCAGCAAAGCCCGGCCGAGCGGCGAGCGCATCGGCGCCACTGACCGCGGCGTCATTGAACTCGCGCGCCACGGCGAGCCCAGCACGCTCGGCGAAGGCTTCTATAGCTGCGCGCTGGCGGCGCTCACTATCCTTGTCCTGGCCTACATTCGTGGCGCTCGACGTTCTCAGGTAAGCGATGCAAACCGTCATGTGCTGTTCCTCTCTCAAGTGAGGTACAACATGGCCCTATTTACTTGCCTATCCAAGAGGAATCTATAGTTAACGAAAGACCAAATGACTCAATGCGACGGTATATATGGTCATCTCAAAGTAAATGTATAATGAAAATGGGGCGTACAAGCCTTTTCAACATGACCGTGAGGGCCGCGCCCTCTTCACTACCGAAGCTATCTTGAAAATAGACTTTGAGAAATTGAGTGGTTACCTATTTCCGCGTCTGTCCTACTTCGGAAAAAGGGTTGACGAGTTTTTAACGAAGATTAATATCTCCGCCCATGGGACGCCCTGTGAAACCTGCCGGCTCGCCCGTGCAGCCGTACAGCTACCTCAGCGACAGCGAAAAGGCCGCGGTGTGCGATGCAGTCGCCGAGTCCGGGAACGTCAGCGAAGCCGTGCGCCGTATCTTCGGAGACGATCGCCGCGCGAGCACCGTGCATGCTGCTGCCCGTGCGGACCCACTTGCATTCGGCGCCGACCTGGAACGCGCCAAGGAACGGTTTCGCAATTCGATCCGAGCGGAGATCAAGCGCCGCGCCTTTGGATATGACAAGGCGGTCACCTATCAGGGTGTCGTTACCGATCATGTGACCGAATATTCCGACGCGCTCTTGCTGGCGTGCGCGCGAATGAATTTGCCGGAATTTGTTGACAAAAAGAGCGTCGGAGACGTTCACGTCCATGGCGCAATCGCGGTCGAAGACGCGCCGGGCGTGTGGTCGATATCGGATGACGAAGCCGCGGCGTTGAGCGCCGAGGGCAAGCGGATGCTGGCGGCAGTCCTGCGCGAGGTCATCAAGAGCCGTCGTGCCCTACAGCGCGAACAGGGAAGCTTCGCCGCGATCACGGATCAATCCAACATCGAAGACGCTGAATATGTCGAGGTCGATCCTTTCGACGTGCGCGAGCTTGAAGGAGTGTTCTAGACGATGACCGACACACCGGACGACGCTGAGCGATTGCTGTCGATCTTAGAGCCGGCAGGGCAGGAGGTCGTCGCGCCCGGCATGCGTCTCTGCCACCCGAGCGAGGCGCGGATTATCTACGGCTTTCCCCCCTTGCGCCGTGACGGGAAACCGTTCTGCGCAGCGCCCACGGGCTTCGCCATCTTCACGACCGATACCGCCGGAGTCGATGCCTGGAGCCGCGAAGCGCAGAAGGTCGCCGAGGCTCAGCGTTTGGAATACGCGAAGACGCATGGCGCAGATGGTAGCGATGATTCTGAGCCGCCGCCGTTCTCGGCTCCAAGATTGGTGAGGTCATGACAGAGAGCAAAGAAAAGCCTGCGGATTGCGGGCCGAAAATGAGCGAGCGCGTTGTGTGGTGCGATCCCTGTTCGCGAGCCGCGCAGTCGGTTGGCGTTGTTCTCGACATCAAGGGAAAGCCGAAATTCCCGCCCGTGGGCGTCGGTGTGGTGCGCTGCTAAGCCATGGCGACGACAGAACCAACCACTTTAGACCGCGACGCCGATTCATATTTGATCGGCGCGCCATTTTCGCACTCGACACGCGGAGATTCCGAATCTGAGCGATGTGCGGCCATGTTCCGCGCGGTGCTGTGGCAAATCATCGTAGACGCGACGTGCGAGCGCGTCTCTCCCCATGGCGTCAAAGTTGGAAGCGGCGTCGGCGAAGGGGACGGAAACGAAGCGCGTAGGTGGTGCCTATCGATTCAAGATCGCGCCGACAGGCTCGAAGTGCTCGAATTGGCCGGTATCGAATCTGCCGTGTTTGACAAATTCGTCCGCGCCAAAATCCTCCCAGTGATCGAGCGAGAACGGGCAGCGCCGCAGCGCCCGGAGACGGCCGCGGAGCAGTCAAAGCGGTTGGCGCTCCTCCAGCATGTTGCGCTGGGCGGCGACAGCAACAAGCAGCGAGCCGGGAAGAAACCGAAAACCGCGGCGGATTGGCTGACGGTTGCGATTGCGACCGGAGACGATATGGCGCTTGCCCGAGCGGCCGAGCTTGAGCTTGCCGAGGTTGCGGCTTAATTCGGTCATGACCGGAAATAGGACAGAAAGGCGCGACATCCCGCCGCAGGTCAGTTCCCTACACATTCCGGCCGGGTGAGCGCAGCATATTCGAGTCAGAGTTGACGCTGTTCCGCGCGGGCTGAGAGAGCCGGCGGAACCCCCTCCTGAAAACGTGGAAATGGGGTGAGCCCAGCCGCGTCGGAAGATGGTCCGACCGCGCCCGACGCTGACCGTTTCTGTACGCAACCCGCCCGCAACACGCGCGAGCGAACCCGGAGGCACGTCCGATCATGACCTCACCGACCACGAAGATACAGAATGGCCTGTCTTCCTTTGAGGATAGACGCGCTGGGCGCCCGCCCGCGATCACCGCGGCACGTGGTGCGCCCGTCACCAAAACGGCCCTTGTCGAGCTTTGCGGCAGCACGCGCGGCAAGCGCGTCAAGCTCCGCAAACTCCGGGAGTCCGTGACCGCCCACATGGCGAAGTGGCGGCAAGATCGAGCAAGGGCGCTCGCATCGCTGAGCCCACGTCACAGAGAAGAGATCATCGCAGCCGAGCACGCCTCGGAATACGCGATGGCTTTGAAAATTTCGGCTGAGGAGCGAGACAAGCTTTTCCAAGAGATTACGCACGCGCATACGCTCGCGCAGAGCACGGCGCGACTGTTCAATGACTCGATCGTCCATATCGACGCGACCACGCTCGGAAGCGGCAAGAGGTCGGTGTATGACCGGCAGTTATCGAATGCCGGCGCCGCAGCCCTGGCGGACGCGATGCTGTTGGCTGCCGCTCGGGGCGACCGCGACTTGTTCGCTGCGGCGAATGCGCGAGCGGGAACACTGCCGAAGGGCCAAAAGGACATGCTCGGCGCTCGTATCGACGTTCGCGCCACGGCCGATTTGCTTGCCGGTGATGACCTCGCCGAAGCCGCTGGCGTCTCTGCCGCGCTTTTCTACTTCGCGACCGAGGCAAGCTTCGAGTCGGCCAAATTGGAAGGACGGGAGACGAACGCTCAAGATCGCGTCTCCGTTGGCCTAGCGCGCAGAGAGGTCGAAGCGCTGGCGCCCGACTTACTAAAGGAGCCGGACCCGACCGATCCCGTCATCACTGATCCACCAATCTACGACCGTATCACTGTTCCCGGTCTCACCGATCCCGCAGCGGCGGCGTAGGAGGCAAACCCATGTCCCGACTCAACACCGCCATAAAGCGTAGACCTCGCAGCAGGCTCAGCGTCGGCGAGCACCAATCGCGCCCGACTTTCGACGACCTCACGGCGCAGGCGACGGAGGCGGCGAAGCAGCAAGGTGTCGCGGGCGGCCGAAGCTCGACAGGCATCATGGACACCAGCAACGGCCCGCCAGCGTGGCAGAGCTACGAAAATTGAGGGAGCAGCAAACATGGCAAACGAAATTCGTCCAACGCGCCCCGCGCCCAGCACGTCGAAGCGCATCACCGCCAGAGGATTCTTGCAGGCGACCGACAACGGGGTTCCGACCTCGCATGCCGACGCGGTGCCGGTAGCGCCGACGCGTGATCCCCAGCGTGCTGGCGTTCGGACCGAGCGCAAAACGGTGCCGCTCGACACGACCGATGGTCTCACCAAGGCGACGCGCTCGCTCACAAAAATCAAGCCGTCAGCGTCGATCGGCGGAAATACGGCCGAAATCGGAATCGGAGGTTCGCGCAGCGACCGGACTCCGTCGCGCGTCGGCCGCGTTCCGAACCTCGGCAAAATCGTCTCCGGCTCGTGAGCCCATGGCGTCCGATGACTGGAACGCCGAGCGCAGGCGAGCGGCGTGGCGTGCGAGCGAGGAGGAGCGGGTTGCGCGCGGCAGCAAAGGGCTGATGCCTGGGTCGCGGCGCAGGCTGCGAGACTGCAAATCGGCAAGGCCGCCGTGCTGCGCGCTATCGCTGCCGGCCTGTTGCCCGCCACGATTGAGACGCTATCTCCGTTCGCCTTCGTAACAGAGATGTCCGGCCGGAGCACCGTGCCGCGTGATGTCGGCGTCATCAAAGCGCTGCGCCGACTCCGCGAGCGCACGCCATAGGCCACCAGAGCACCCACTGACTGACAGACTTCGCCGGTTTCCTGGCCGACATGGCGCGACGGCCCGAGCGTGCGGGTCGTTGCTGCTAAGCGTCGTTCGACTCCCTAATTGAAAACCCTGTACGGGCGAGTCGATCGACATCGCTTAGGGCCTACCGCCATGCACATGGGCATAATAACGAGACTCTATCTCGTACCCTAGATCAAGAATGAGTCCTGCCGCCTCGTCGGCCTCAACATCGGACATCTGATCGGTCGTCGCCTCGCATTTACCCTCTTGTGCATTCCTCGCGGGACGATGCGTCATTCGTTCGGCGAGGTCCGCTAGTCGAGGCTGCAACTCCGGCGGCACAGTATCATGCCCGATGTGAATGACGTGGTAGACGTACGCGTCGCAGAGCCGGCGCCGAAGCGAATTAGGGCTAACAGCCATGCCACGGATTGCGTTTGAGAACTTCTCTTGAGCGTAAGCGATGTCAGGCACGTCGTTTCCCTCTCTCTCTCAACAAGAATGTTCGCCGCTCTTCATCGTTAATGCGCCTTGGGCCTTTCCGCGGCGCTTGCGTAGTCTCCGCACATGGATACGAGCGATTTGATTGCGGCCTGTGTGAAGGGGATTACGAGACGGCTATTTTGCTCATTGACGACTTCCACGGCGATGATGTTGTGGTTGTCGTTCCAAGCGGTCGAGACGACAGCGAAGACCATAGGCTGTCTCACCGGCTCGCCATAATGGCAATCGAGTTCTTCTGTCAGCATCTCATTTGGGTGCTTGTCCATCGCGTTTCAGCCCTTCAATGTGCCACTGCCGAAGTGCGCGAAGATCATATCACATGGCAAAGCCTCGCGCGACGGCCCAGCCGTCTCAACGCGGGCGCTCAGCCATCGGCGGCGCTAGCCCCGTCTTCCTTGCCCGCGTGATCGTCCGGCAACCGCTGGAACGTCGCTGATTCACTCATACTCTCTGTCGATCCCCGCCAGTATTTCGTCCGCGTCTTGCTCCGGGAAATCCGATAGCTGCGCGTCGTGAAGCTCGCCATCGACACGTCCGATAACCAGCCATGCCTTAAGCCGCGCGATCCGCTCAGCGGTCACTATGACGCGGTGTCCTCGGATCATCACGTCACGGACCACCACAACTGCATCATCGGCAACCATGCTCAGACTCCGCCGCTGTGTAGCCGCCATGGCGCACCATCGCGCGAGCGGCGTCAAGCTCTATCATCTACTTAAAGTGACTGCGGCACTGAGCGAAGTAGCTATCAGAACCGAAGCGGTCGCCCCGGTTTCCCCAGTTCCCAACAGCGAGGTTCCCTAGGGGAACCGCTGGGTGTAGTGATTGCAAATGCGCTGGATCATGGACTCGTACGACAAGGGATCGCCGGGCGGGAGATTCGGGGGCGTTGGCGCGATCTGAGTCGGCTTATGCAGTGCGGCGTACTTTAGCGGGTCGGGATAGAGCGCGACGTTATCGTGCTCGATAGCCACCACTCCGAGAGCTTCGAGGCCGGGGCGATCTGTTTCCGAGTGGCGCAAATGAATGGTGCGGAACAGATCAATCGACTCCTTCGCAAGCTGGCGAGCGCCACGCCGCCTGCTTGTGTGCTTGTTGATTTCTGGCCTTCTAGCTTTGCCCGGTAGCTGGTCTTTGCCGAGATTAAGTTGCGAGTAGAAATAGTCCGCGCTGTTGACCACCAAGAACGCGGCAACAACGGTGCGGGGGTCGTAAGTGTGGCCATGCCCATGAAAGGCCGCGAAGTCCCGCAATCGGTTGCGGCGAGCTTTGCCGTGCTCTGTGATTACACCTTTAAGCTCGATCGCGATTTGTATGATAACCGGCTGTGCCATCGTAATGAGCGAGCCGAGTGCTGGTGGAACAGGCGCTCCTGCGCACGTTCCCAATGCGACATCGACCACCCAATCATCGCCGGCGATCATCTGGTGGTGTCGTAGCTTGGCAACGAGTTGGCCCGTGGCGGCGCGCGCGCCGATAAGCGGGCATAATTTTATAAGGTCGCGAATGATGATTTCGGATTGGAAGTCGCTATGGCGCGAGGACCGCGGATCGTACCCATAGGCCGCCAAATACGCGGCGAGTTCATCTACCATTGCCACTGTGGGCGCCTAGTCGGCCGCGTCTACACCCTGTGGCAATGGCTCTGTCGTTGTTCGATCTACCTCGATAATTCCGCTGAGGCGGCCGGAGCGTAGTCGTGTAGCCATCGTCGAGACGTAATGCGGCTCGATCTCCACGCTGATGCTGTTCCTGCCCGTCTCCATTGCGGCAAGCGCCGTAGTTCCTGTGCCGCCGAAAGGATCTACCACAGTATCGCGGGCAAAACTAAACATGCGGATGAGACGGCGCGGCACTTCGGGTGGATACGGCGCCGGATGGCCGTTGCGGAGTTGGCCGGTTACGCCGTTCCAAACTGGTGAGAACCACTGCGCATAATCGTCCGTAGAGATGAAGGACCGACGTTCCATTTCTGGAGTCGGTTTCCGGTAACCACCCGGCTTACGGAAGAACAGGATGTGCTCGATGTCATTCTTGACTACGCCATTTGGCAAATTCGGTTTGCCGAGAAACCGGCTCGACCGCGATGCTTCCAGCTTAATGTTCGCGACCTTGTGCCAACGGATTGGGGTCAGGCAGTCAAATCCGATGCGCCGCGCTCTAACTTGAAGATCGGCGGAGAGTGGCAACACATAGTGCCGTCCGGCTTGACGGCGCGAGATGCAGATGTCTCCGACTACGCACGCGACGCGCCCTCCGGGGACGAGAATGCGGAGGCATTCCGCCCATACCTTGTCTAGCTCCTCCAGAAACCTCTCATAGGAGGCTATATTGCCGAGTTGTGCGGGGTGGTCGGGATACGTCTTCAGCGCGCCGTAAGGCGGACTCGTGCAGACAAGATGCGCACTCTCGGTCGAGATGAATGACAGATCGCGCGCATCGCCCTCGCGCACCAAGTGACGGGTTATCCCGGTTTTCGGCGCGCCCTTGCCGAGCGTTTTCGTAGCCCTTGCCATCTCAATGACTCCCCCGAAGACACACCGTGCAACCGCAGCACGCGACTCGGACCCGCGTCAACGGTTAAGCGTGAGGCAGCGGAAGGCTTGGTGGCAGGACTCACAGTTGCTCCGGAAATGCGCATTTTCATAATCGCAGCGATGGCGCGCCTGGCTTTCCGGAATCGCCACCTCCGCCAGAACGACGCAGTCAGCGGCGAATCGGGCTGGCCGACGGGCGCCGCGATCGCGAGCACCTTATTGCTCCCTGTACAACGGTCGTGTCTCAGTTTGGACTGTTACAGCGGAGCATCACGGCGGGTCGTATAGCGCCGGCCGATTCCTGGGTCCGAAAAGATGTTTGGCGATGCGCCCCGCCGTGATCTCATGGCAGAGTTTGCGACGCTCACCAAGCCGCGCGCGTGTCCATACCGGCCGGGAGGCGCGGCGATAAATATCTCTTTTGCTGGGAATCGGTTCCTCACCTTTCGGACTGCCGGAATGTAATCACTGTCTGCACTCACGATGAGCGCTCGGTGGAACGTGTTGTCCAAGGCGTCTTCGAGGAACGTCAGGGCGAAATGAACGTCGGTTTCCTTTTCTTCGCGGCTCTTCCATGTCGCACGGCATGATCGGCAACTCACGGTGCGAACATTGAATTGCGCCATATGGCATTCGACGCCGGCCGCCATCAATTCGGTAACGTAAAGCCGATGGCGCGCATACTGCGGCGGCAGCCAGGTCGCGTAGGCGGAGAAGTAGGCCACTTTCACGAGCTCTTCGCCTGGACGGCAAAGAGACTGAGCGAGGCTCATGATGTTGAGCCACTTCAGGTAGGGTTTCCGAAGATCGTCTATCGAGTGATAGAGATTGAACCCATCAACGTAGCACGCAACCTTCGTCGGCATGGTCCGGATGTGGAAAGGGCCGGCTCATTGAGCCGGCCCTGTCTGGCAGGACGTACCTGTCAGGGGGAAATCGAGCCCGATATTGGCACGGATTCGTCAATTGTCAATTAAAACGCTGGAGCGAGGCGATCGGCCGCATACTCCTTTAGAGGGTGGCTCCCATACCACCCTAGATAGAAAACGCTCCTCAGCCTTTCAAACCAGCTGGCGAACGCGCGAGCGTAGCTAGAGGAACGCGAGCGCCAGCGCCAACAGGATCACGAACAGAAGCACGTATGACGCCATTGTCGGTTGCGGCCTACGCCTGCCGTGACGTGAGCGGCGCCGATGGCGCGCGAGATATTCGACCTCGCTTTCCCGGATCACAAGCTCGCGAATCTGGCGATGCAGGTTCATAGCGTCGCCTCCGTTGTGACATAGAATCCGTCCGGCCCTTCGGCTTCGACGCGTACCGCGCGACCGTGCGGGAGCTTGGCGCCAACCAGCGCACGAACCTCGCTCCAATATCTCGCTCGGCCGATCGACTTGCCGTCGAGCATGACATCTTTCAAAGTGCTGTTAGCCTTAGTCATGGGTAGACTCCATGATTGGGGTTAGGCTCGGTCGCGTGTTTGCAGCACGCGGCCGGGCCGCTCAGTGCGTCCTAGGCGGGATTCTCCTCTTCGTTATAGATGCGCGGATTTACTTCGCCGAGGCAATCGAGTGCCTTGGTGAGCGCGTCGCGAACGTCATCAAGTGGCAACAGCGGCTCACCATAGCGCGCATGTGAGTCGCGCTTCGTGTGGCCGAGAATGTACCTCGCCATATGTTCCGGCAGCTTGGCCTTGATCATTGCGGCTTGCAGCGTGTGCCGATACGAGTACGCCGTGAGCTTCCTATCTGTGACGCCAGCGCGGCGGATTGCCTTATTGAGCTTCGCCGAGATTGAGTCGGCGCCGCGGCCGTTCATGCCGTAGCCTTTGAACACGGGAGTCGCGGCAATCGCCTTGCCGCGCTTCTTTGCGTGCGCAACCGCCTCTCTTATCGCGGCGAGCGCATCGCCGAGCAACGGCAATTGGCGGTCGCGCGTGTCGCCGGTTTTGAGCGTGCGAATCTTGTTCTCCCGAATCCAGATATGCGGGACTGAATCTTCTAGCGCCACGTCGCCGAGCGCGAGGCCAGCAATCTCAGCCGGCCCGGCGCCCGTGCCTTTCATCAAGCGCAGGATGTCACGAGTCTCCGGCTTCACGCGGACGCTGGCGGAAAGGTAGTCATCAATAAGCTTGAGCCGGGCGCGATCGAAGGGCAGCCGGTCCTTGTCGGACGGCGCAGAGTCCGCAATGTCATGACCGGCGAAAGGGTTCTTGCGCGGCACATCATCGTGCTTCGTGGTTCGCGTGTAGAGCCCGCGCAACGCCGTGAGCCGACGCACGATGGTTGCGCCAGCGACGCCGCGAGCGCGTAAGGCGGCAATCATCTTCTCGACGTGCTCGCGCTTCACGGCACGCAAGTCCATGTCGCCAGCGGCTTCCTTGAAATCGGCGAGCGCCGCCGCAATTGGCTTTTGGTCGCGCATGCGGCCATTCCGCTTCGGCTTGGCCTTGTCGGCTTCGTGGGCTTGGCTGAGCGTAAGCGCGTCGGTTTGATAGCGCCCGCCGTGTTCCATCACATTGAGCATGACGGCCGTTTCCTCGCTCGCCGGATGGTCCTTGAGCGCACGCTTTAGCATGGCGACAAATTCAAGCCGGTCGGACTCGTCGCCAGCCAACCACGCGCCAGCGTCACGCTCCGCGTCGGCAATGAGCGCCTTCAACTCAGGCGACGGAAGCTCAGCCGTCTCAATCGCCTTGATGATTCGGTCGTGTTTGTCCGCCAGCCGCTCCGCTTGACGCTTGATCTTTTCCCCTGACGCGCCACGTCGGAACGTATAGAACCATTGAGCCGGAAGCTCCTCGCCGAGTGCCTTGGCGCGCTCCCGGATCGTCTCAGGGACGCGGCGCCGATACCGGCACGCGCCGTTCTTGGTAGGGGTGACGTATGGTGGAAGCTCAATTTCGTGCTTCATGTGGTGCCTTTGCCTGTGGCACTGATTTGGCACTCTTTTTCCGCTCGGCGCAATTCAAAAAGCCTAATAAAGCCGCTGTCGACGGGCATATCGCGTCGAATGTTAGATTTCTCTCCTGGGCACCATCCATGCCGACGCCGCGCAGGTGAGCGCCCCGATGAGCACCCATCTTCATCACGGCGACCTGCCGGAGGGGGTCGGCTTCGGCGCCAGCGTCGCCATCGACACCGAGACGATGGGGCTCGACCCGCACCGCGACCGGCTGTGCCTGGCGCAGCTCTCGGCCGGCGACGGCGTCTGCCATCTCGTGCAATTCGCCAAGGGCGGCTATGACGCGCCGCGGCTCAAGGCGCTGCTGGCCGATCCCGGGGTGCTGAAGATCTTCCATTTCGGCCGTTTCGACATCGCCATGCTGCAGCGCTATCTCGGCGTCACGGCGCGGCCGGTCTATTGCACCAAGATCGCCTCGCGGCTGGTGCGCACCTTCACCGACCGGCATGGGCTCAAGGATCTCGTGCGCGACCTGCTGGGGGTCGAGATCTCCAAGCAGCAGCAATCCTCCGATTGGGGCGCCGCCGAGCTCAGCGACGAGCAGTTGCGCTATGCCGCCTCCGACGTGCTCCACCTCCACGCGCTCAAGGCGCGGCTCGACGAGATGTTGGCGCGGGAGGGGCGCACGGCGCTGGCGCAGGCCTGCTTCGATTTCCTGCCGACGCGCGCGCAGCTCGATCTCGGTGGTTGGGCAGCGGAAGACATTTTCGCGCACTGATGCCCCCGCGAGCGCGCAGCGCTCGTCGGCGGCCAACCTGCACGGTGCGGGCTCCCGCGGTTGCAAGGGCAACCGCTGGCGC
>JBKQTR010000147.1:0-20053 GCA_052143095.1 Allostellaceae bacterium | reverse complement strand
GTCCGCAGCTCCCCGTCGAGCGCCGCGGCGACCCGGTCAAGAGCGGCGGCGCCGAGGCTTTTTTTGAGGGCGGCCGCTTCCGTCGCGAACTCGAGCCTCAAGGGCAGCGAGCCGCTCCTCAGCAGCGGCAAGGCGGCGCGCGAGCTGAGCCATACCGCGCTCGCGTTCAGGAGATGAAGCGGCAGCGGGCGCGGCCCCTGCCGCGGGAGCGAATCCACGCTCACCCGCGGCACCCGGCCATTGCGATGGCCACGGCGCCGCGCCCATGAAGAGGCGTGCCATGCTTTCGGCAAGCGCGGGATCGCCCGCGATCGCCATCAAATGGTCCTGCCACAGGTCGACATACCGTTTGGCAAGCTCAGCGACATCCGGCGGATCCGCCATGAAGTCATTATATCGGCGCGAGTCGGCGATGGCCAGAAGGGGAGTCGCGGCGCTCTAGCGGCGATGTTATGCTGAGGAGCATGGAGACGCCTTTTCAGGGGACCAGCAGGGCATGACGGACAAGAGCGGCGCGGAAGCGCAGCCGGTGGTCATCAAGAAATACGCGAACCGGCGGCTCTACAACACGTCGACGAGCAGCTATGTCACGCTCGACGATCTGAGCCACATGGTGAAGGCGGGCCACGAATTCGTCGTCTATGACGCCAAGAGCGGCGAGGAGATCACGCGCGCGGTGCTGACGCAGATCATCGTCGAGGAGGAGCAGAAGGGGCAGAATTTGCTGCCGATCAGCTTTCTGCGCCAGCTCATCAGCCTCTACGGCGACAGCATGCAGTGGCTGGTGCCGCGCTATCTCGAGCATGCGATGACGACATTCGCGCGCAACCAGGAGCAGATGCGCAAGAACCTGCAGGACACCTTCGGCGGCCTTTTCCCCTTCGGCCCGCTCGAGGAGATGGGCAAGCAGAATCTGGCCCTGTTCGAGAAGACGATGAAGATGTTCGCGCCCTTCCCTGCCGTGCCCGGCGCGCCGCCGCGCCCGGGGGAGAAGCCGGCCGAGACGCCGGCGCCGTCGGAGGCGAGCCTCAAGGAGCTCACCGACAAGCTCAACGCGCTGCAGCAGCAGCTCGACGCGCTCGGCAAGGACAAGAAAGAGTAGTCAGCAGGCCTGCTTGGCCTCGGGCGACGGCACCGCGTCCTTGCGCAGCCAGGGCGGCTCGATCGAGGGCTTGCCGAAGTAATAGCCCTGGAGACAGCCGACGCCCTCGCGGCGCAGGATCGCCGCCTCCTGCGCGGTCTCGACGCATTCGGCCACCGTGGCAAGGCCGAGCCCGCTGGCAAGTCCGACGAGATGACGCAGGAACACCTGGTTGTCGTAATTCTGGCCGAGATTGCGCACAAAGGAGCCGTCGATCTTGACGGTGTCGACGGCGAGCGCCTGCAGATGCCGCAGCGAGGTGAAGCCGGCGCCGAAATCGTCGAGCGCGATGCGGCAGCCGAGCTCGCGCAGCGAGCCGACGAAGCGCGCGCTCTCCTCGATGTCATGCAGCGCCGCCGTCTCGGTGATCTCGACCACCAGCCGGTTCGCCAGCTCGGGCTTGCCCTTCAGCAAGGTGGTGATGGCGCGCAGCCAGGCATAGTCGGTGGCGGTGAGGCCGGAGATGTTGAAGCCGAGGCAGATCCCGGGATGCGCCGCGACCTCCGCCACCGCCTTTTCCAGCACGTGCCGGTCGATGACGCGGATGAATCCCAGCTGTTCGATGATCGGCACGAACTCGCCGGCGGCGATGATGCTGCCGTCCTCGCCGATCATGCGCAGCAGGCATTCGTAATAATCCACCGCGCCGCTGTCGGCGTCGACCACCGGCTGATAGGCGAAGACCAGGCGGTTGTCGCGCAGCGCGCGCTGCACGCGCTCGCCCAGCGCCATGCCCATGCGGTGCTGGCGTTGCTGGTCCTCGGAGAGGCGGTAGGGGATGAAGCAGTTGCGCCCGGCGCGCTTGGCCTCGGCGAGCGCGGTCTCGGCGCGGGTCATCACCTCGTAGGAGGTTTTGGCCTGCTCGGGGAAGGTGGCGCTGCCGATCGACACCGTGACATAGACCGGCCCCGAGGCGGTGGCGATCGGCAATTGGCTTGCCGTGGAGAGGATCTTCTCCGCCGCCACCGCGACATGCTCCTCGGCGCAATTGGCGAGCACGATGCCGAAGCGGTCGCCGCCGACGCGGCCGATGACGTCGCTCACCCTGAGGCAGCGGTCGAGGCGCTGGCCGACGGCGACGATCACCGCATCGGCGGCCTCGTAGCCGAGCGCGTCATTGACCGCAGTGAGCTTGTCGATGCCGACGGCGAGATAGGCCCCGGCACCGGCCGAGCGCAGGCTCGAGGAGACGATGTGATCGAGCGCCTCGCGCAGCCGCTTCTTGTTGAAGTGGCCGGTGAGCTCGTCGTAATTGGCGGCGTGCTCGAGGCGCAGCTCCTGCGCCTTGCGGCCGGTGATGAGGCGCCAGACTCCGTGCATGCGGACCGGCCGACCGGTATCGTCGAACACGGCGGTGCCGCGATCATGCACCCAGGCGAAGCCGCCATTCTCGGCGCGCACGCGGAACTCGCAGTCGAAGGTAGTGCGGCGCGTCCAATGGGCGTTGAGCCGCTGCTGGCGCAGCAGCAGGTCGTCGGGATTGAGCCGGCCCGCAAGCATGCGCCCGGTGGCGATGGCGCCGGCATCGGCGACGCCGAGCATGGACACGACCGAGCCGTGCCAGACGATGGCATCCGTGGCGAGATTCCAATCATAGGCGACATCGCCGGCGGCGGTGAGAGCGGCCTCGAGGCGGTGCGGCACGTCTTTCTCGTCCGGGGCCATAATAATTTCAGGTGCTCGCTGAGTGATTCGGGCGTTTACCAAGCATGGCAACGACCCGCGAACCTGCTATGCAGCGTAGTCGGAACCAATTTATGAAAGCTTAAGTCGCAAGCCAGCGATCGCCCTCTTTAGGAGGGCGTGTGCGCCTCGAGGAAGGGGAGCACAGCTTGGTTAAATTCCCGCGCCATGACTTGCGACAAGCAATGGCCGCCTTGCGCGAAGAACTTGACCTCGGCGCCGGGAACGAGGCGCGCGAGCTCTTCGGAGAAATAGGCCGGAGTCACGACATCGTCCTGCGCCGCAACGATCAGCGCCGGCGTGCGGATGCGCGCGAGATCGGCGGTGCGATCGAAGGCGAGCACCGCGTCGATGCGGCTCATCACGATCTCCGGCGGCGGAAAAGTCGCGAGCGATTGCGCCTCAAGCTGGCGCAGCTTCTCGTTGTTGCGCGCGACCCAGAAGGCGGGATAGAGCAGCAACGTCGTCGCCTGGAGATATGTGGCGGGACCGAGACGCTGCAGGATCTCCTTGCGCAACGCGAACAGCCGGCGGAAATAGGCGTCCGCCTTGGTCCAGCTGGCCGCGATCACCACGCTTGCCAGCCGCTCCGGATGCTCGATGGCGAGCACTTGCGCAATGGCGCCGCCGGTCGAGTGCCCGACCAGATGCGCCCGGTCGATGCGCAACGCGTCCATCAAGCTGACGATGTCCTCCGCCAGGCGCTCGACCGTGTAGGAGATGCGGTTGTGATCGCTTTGGCCGACGCCGCGGTGATCGTGCAGGATCACCTCGAAGCGCTTGCCGAAGCTCGGCACCTGATCGCGCCAGTAAGCGCCGAGGCCGCCAAGGCCGCTGATGAACAAAACCGGGAAGCCGGCACCGTGCCGCTCGTAATAGAGGTGGCAATCGCCGATCGAGATACGCGGCATGGAAAAGAAAGTCCCGGCCGGTGTGGGATAAGCCGCTCGTTTACCGTTCGGACGGGGTCCTGTCAAACGGCACCGACGATGGACAGCCATGCGCAAGGCGGCAGCTGTCTCGCGCCGGGATTGGTCGGCCACGTCCCTGCGCCTTCTTCCGCGCGTCGCGCGCGCGAGCGCCGCCGCTGGCGCAGCGTCCGGTGGGGGAACCCCATCACGCAGGGAGCGTTGACGCTCGGACGGTTGAACCAAAAAATTCTGCCGGCAGGCGTCGTGGCTCGAGCGGCGCCCTGGGGCACAAGGAGCGGAGCGGAAGGAGACGGGGAGGTGCCATGGCGGAAAGCCGGAGCTCAGCGGCAGATCTCGACGCCGCCCGGCAACGCGCGCCGAATGGCGCGTGGATCCCTTATACAACCTCAAGTTCTAAAGTGATGCGCGATATTCAGCCAGAAGACAGCGTGCCTATCACGCTCATTTCCCGGTATTCGGAAAATCCTCGGTACGGCACTTCCAGTGATCGCCACAGCGAAAACTGGTTGAAGTCGTCGCCTTCGTCACCTACCTTTACTTCTTGCCGGGACGTTGCATGGAAATCATCGATTTGCATCGGGCCGGATAACGCACTTTTCGTATGTACGTTGCCCTGATGGCTTGTCGGGCGCCCTGCGGCGGACCGATCCTCCCCCTCTTGCCCTGTCATCCAACCCATGAGCGCGACGGAAACGAAGCGGACAACCAGCCGAACTCAGGACATCGATCGACATGTCGGTGCCCGGATCCGTGAACGCCGGATCATGCTCGGCCTGACGCAGCAGCAGCTCGCCGATCTCATCGGCGTGACCTACCAGCAGGCGCATAAATACGAGCGCGGCATCAACCGCGTCTCCGCGGGGAGGTTGTTCGAGATCGCCCGGGTGCTGAGCGTGCCGGTCAGCTATTTCTTCGAGGGCCTCGACAATCAAAGCGGCCGGCCGGTGAGCCAGCGCGAGCGGATGTGCCTGGAGCTGGCGCGGAACTTCGCGCAGATCCCGAACGAGCGGCATCAGGAAGCGCTGAGCCAGCTCGCCCGCGCGCTGGCGACCCAGCACTAGGGGCGTTCGCGCGCTGCGCTCGCGGCGCCGGAGCGGTGCGCGCCCGATGGGCGCGTGCGCTCGGTGCGAGCCTCGCGCCGCCGGTGGGCGGGCGTGCCGCCGCGCAGCCGCAGCGGCGGCCTTGGGAAGCCCCCAGCCCTTGGGCTCGGTGGCGCCGGGCGGTCCGGCGATCGCCGAGCACCCCACCATCCTGCCCACCCCCATCCTGAAAGCCGCGCAACGCGACCTCACCGACGGGCCGGTGGTGGCGCAGCCTGACGGCAGACGCCGGTCCCGATTTTCGGTCGACCGCATTATTGACGTCGCTTTGCATGCATGATATCTGAATATTAATGTTTAAAGCATGACATCTATCAGTATGTGGTGATAATCGTGAGCTCCCTCGTTAGGTGCTCGGACACCTCGACGATCCCAATCGGCATCCAGCCTTGCTCACCGCAGCGCAATTGAAGGCGGCGCGCGCGCTTGTCGGCTTCGAGCAGCGCGCCCTGGCCGAGGCGTCGGGCGTGTCGTTGCCGACCATCCAACGCATGGAAGCCAGCAATGGCACCGTGCGCGGCGTGATCGAGAGCTTGACGAAGGTCATGGCCGCGCTCGAGGCCGCCGGCGTCGAGTTCATCAACGAGGGGGCGAGCAGCGCCGGCGGCGGTCGCGGCGTGCGCCTGCGCAAGCGCCCGGACTGAGCAGCCCAGCGACATGCACGTTTTCACGGCCATGCACGCTCGTTTGACGACGATCCGGATCGACGCAAGCGAGCGCCGCTGGCGCGCTCTTCTGCCGCCGTGCTGAGCCTCCTCGCCGCGCTGCTCGCGCTTTATGGCGTCGCGGCGCTCCTCGGGATCGCCGGCGGCCGGCGCGCACTCGTGCCGGTCTATGCCGTGAGCGCGCTCGCCGCCGCCGCGACGGCGTTCGGCGCGGCGCGCTTCCTCGCCGGCGGCGCCCCGCCCGAGATCGCCGTGCTGCCGCTGGGGCTGCCGTGGATCGGCGCGCATTTCCGCGTCGATGGCCTGAGCGCCTTCTTCCTGCTCGTCCTCGGCCTGGCGGGCACGCTCACCAGCCTCTTCGCGCTTGATTACGGCCGCCATGACGACGAGCCCGGCCGCGTGCTGCCCTTCTATCCCGCCTTCCTCGCCGGCATGAGCCTCGTGCTCATCGCCGACGATGCCTTCAGCTTCCTCGTGAGCTGGGAGACGATGTCGCTCGCTTCCTGGCTGCTCGTGCTGGCGACCTATCGCTTGGCGGAGACGCGCAACGCCGCCTTTCTCTATCTCGTCATGGCGAGCATCGGCGTCGGCGCGCTGCTGCTGGCTTTCGGGCTGCTCGCCGGCGGCAGCGGCGACTTCGCCTTTGCCGCGCTGCGCGGCGCGGCGCTTGGCCCCTGGAAGAGCGGGCTCTTCTTTGCGCTGGCCCTCATCGGCACCGGCTCCAAGGCCGGCGTGGTGCCGCTCCATGTCTGGCTGCCGCCGGCGCATGCCGCGGCGCCGAGCCACGTCTCGGCGCTGATGAGCGGCGTCATGACCAAGGTGGCGATCTATGGCCTCATCCGCCTGCTCTTCGATCTCGCGGGGCCGGCGCAATGGTGGTGGGGCGTGGTGCTGCTGCTGCTCGGCGGCGTCACCGCGCTGCTGGGCGTGCTCTACGCGGTGATGCAGCACGATTTGAAGCGCCTGCTCGCCTATCACACGGTCGAGAACATCGGCATCATCGTCATCGGCCTGGGCCTGGCGCTCGCCTTCCACGCCAACCGCATCGACGCGCTGGCGGCGCTGGCGCTGGCGGCGGCGCTACTCCACGTCTTCAACCACGCCATGTTCAAGAGCCTGCTCTTCCTGGGATCGGGCGCGGTGCTGGTCGCCACCCACGAGCGCGACATGGAGCATCTGGGCGGTCTCATCCACCGCATGCCCGTCACCGCCTTCGTCTTTCTCATCGGCTCGGTGGCGATCTCGGCGCTGCCGCCCTTCAACGGCTTCGTCTCGGAATGGCTGACCTTCCAGGCGATCGTCAACGGCTCGCTGCTGCCGCAATGGCTGCTCAAATTCGCGGTGCCGCTGGTCGGCGCCATGCTGGCGCTGGCCGCGGCGCTTGCCGCGGTGTGCTTCGTCAAGGTCTTCGGCACGGTCTTCCTCGGCCGCCCGCGCCGCCCGGCGGCGGCGGACGCCCGCGACGTGGGCCCGATAATGCTTGCGCCGATGGCGGCTCTCGCCGCTCTCTGCGCCTTGGTCGGCATCCTGCCGCAAACCGTGCTCGGCCTGCTGCGGCCGGTGACGGCGCTGCTGCTGCCCGGCAGTCCCGGACTCGACTTGTCGAGCTGGCTCTGGCTCGCGCCGCTCGGCCCCGACCACAGCTCCTATAGCGGCGGCGTCATCCTGCTGGCGGTGACTTTCCTCGCGGCACTGCTGGTGCTCGTCATCCATCGCTTCGCCTCCGACCGCGTGCGCCGCTCGGCGCCGTGGGATTGCGGCTTTCCGGACGCGCGGCCCGAGACCCAGTACACCGCCGGCAGCTTTGCCCAGCCGATCCGCCGCATCTTCGGCACCGTCCTCTTCGCTGCCCGCGAGCGTATCGACATGCCGGCGCCGGGCGATACACGCCCTGCCCGGTTCGAGGTCAGCCTCCACGATCCCGTCTGGGAGGGCATCTATGCCCCGGCGGCGCGGCTCGTCTCGATCCTTGCCGACCGGCTCAACGTGCTGCAGTTCCAGACCATCCGCCGCTATCTCTCGCTCATGTTCGCGGCGCTGGTGCTGCTGCTGCTCATCGTCGCGGTGAGCCAATGAGGCCGGCGCTGCTGGAGCTGCTGCGGCCGACGCTGCTGGAGCTGCTGCAATTCGCGCTGCTGGTGGCGCTGGCGCCGCTGCTCACCGGGCTCGTGCGCAAGCTGAAGGCGCGGCTCAACGGCCGCATCGGCCCCGGGCTGCTGCAGCCCTATCGCGACTTGCTGCGGCTACTGCGCAAAGAGGTGGTGCTGGCGCCCAACGCCTCGTGGCTCTTCCGCGCCAGCCCCTACCTCATCTTCGCCGCCATCTGGCTCGCCGCGGCGATCGTGCCGACCTTCGCCACCGGCCTGCTGCTGGGCCGCACCGCCGACCTCATCGCGCTGGTGGCGCTGCTCGGCACCGCGCGCTTCGCGCTGGCACTGGCCGGCATGGATGTCGGCACCAGCTTCGGCGGCATCGGGTCGTCGCGCGAGATGATGATCGCCTCGCTCGCCGAGCCGGCGATGCTGATGGTCATCTTCACCGTGGCGCTGCTGGTGCGCTCGACCTCGCTGCCGCACATCGCCGAATACCTGCTGACGCACGATGTCGGCATCCGCATCTCGCTGCTGCTGGGGCTGCTGTCGCTGCTCATCGTCGCCATCGCCGAGAATGCGCGCATCCCGGTCGACAATCCCGCGACCCATCTCGAGCTCACCATGGTGCACGAGGCGATGGTGCTGGAATATTCCGGCCGCCATCTCGCGCTGATCGAGGGCGCGGCGATGGTGAAGCTGCAGCTTTACGTCTCGCTCGTTGCCGCCGTCTTCTTCCCCTGGGGCCTGGCGATCGATCTTGACGACGCGCGCGCGCTCGCGGTGGGGCTCGGCACCTATGTGCTGAAGCTCACGCTGGGCGGCGCCGTGCTCGCCCTCTTCGAGACCAGCATCGCCAAGATGCGCGTCTTCCGCCTCGCCGAGCTGCTCGGCGGCGCGCTGCTGCTGGGGCTGCTGGCGGCGATCTTCCTCTATGTGTCGCAGGAGCTGTAGGTGCTGATCTTCGCCAACTCCGCCTATGACACGGCACATCTCCTCGACACCTTCGTGCTGGTGCTGAGCTTCGCGCTGCTCTATCAGCGCCGGCTCTTCGCCGTGCTCACGATCTATGCCTGGCAGGCCTTCTTCCTCGCCGCCGCCGCCGCCTGGCAGGCCTATGCGCAGGACGCGCCGCATCTTTACATCACCGCCGCCATCGCCCTCGTCTTCAAGGCGATCGTCATCCCGCTCGCGCTCCACCGCATCATCGTCTATCTCAACATCCATCGCAGCATCGAGACCGCGCTCGGGGTCGGCGCCAGCATGGCGGTCGGCGTCGGCCTCGTCGCGCTGTCGATCCTGCTCGTCCTGCCGGTGACCGCGGCCTCGGGGGCGCTGACGCGCGAGAGCCTCGCCGTGGCGCTGTCGGTCGTGCTGCTCGGCCTCCTCATGATGATCACGCGGCGCAATGCCGTGAGCCAGGTGGTGGGCTTCATGTCGCTCGAGAACGGCCTCATCCTCGCCGCGGTCGGCGTCAAGGGCATGCCGCTGGTGGTGGAGCTCTCCATCGCCTTCTCGGTGATGGTCGCCTTCATCATCTTCGGCGTCTTCTTCTTCCATATCCGCGAGCGCTTCGACACGCTCGACATCCACGACATGGAGCGGTTCCGCGGAGAGGGACGATGAGCCCGGTCCATGCCATCCTCGCCACGCCGGCCATCGCCGCCGTCCTGTTCGCGCTGCTGCCGGGCTATCGCCTCGCCGCGCGCCTCAACGTGCTGGCCGCGGCGTTGACGCTGGCCGCGAGCGTCGTGCCGTTCTTCGCGCGGCCGGCGACGACGCCCTTCCTGCTGATCGACGATTTCAACATCTACCTCGTCGCGCTCACCGCCTTCGTCGCCTTCACCACCAGCCTGTTCAGCGCACGCTACGTGCTGCACGAGGTGGCGATCGGCCGGCTGCCGGCGGGCAATCTCCGCTTCTATCACGCCATGTACCAGGCGTTCTGCTTCACCATGCTGCTGGCGCTCACCGCCAACAATCTCGGCGTGCTGTGGGTGGCGCTCGAGGGCGCGACGCTCACCACCGTGCTCATGGTCGGGCTCTACCGCACGGCTGCGGCGCTCGAGGCGGCGTGGAAGTATTTCATCCTCTGCGGCGTCGGCATCGCGCTGGCGCTGTTCGGCACCATCCTCATCTATCTCGCCGCCCAGCCGGTGATGGGCGAGGGGCTGCCGGCGATGACCTGGTCGGCGATCCTGCCGCGAGTCGCCGCCTTCAACCCGGCCATCCTCAACCTCGCTTTCGTCTTCCTGCTGGTGGGCTATGGCACCAAGGTCGGGCTGGCGCCGCTCCACGCCTGGCTGCCCGACGCCCATGCCGAGGGACCGACGCCGATCTCCGCCGTGCTGTCGGGGCTGCTGCTCAACGTCGCGCTTTACGCCGTGCTGCGCTTCAAGATGCTGCTCGCCGGCAATTCGCTGGCGGTGGCGCCGGGCCCGCTGATGATCACCATGGGCCTCGCCTCGCTGCTGCTGGCGAGCTTCATGCTCTACCGCCGGCGCGACATCAAGCGGCTCTTCGCCTATTCCTCGATCGAGCATATGGGCATCATCACCTTCGCCTTCGGCATGGGCGGTGCGCTCGCCAATTTCGCCGGGCTGCTGCACATGACCATGCACAGCCTGACCAAATCGGCGATTTTCTTCGCCGTGGGCCACATCTCGCAGATCAAGGGCACGCAGAAGATCTCCGAGATCCGCGGCCTCACGGCAAGCCAGCCGCTGCTGGGCTGGGCGCTGGTCATCGGCGTCGTCGCCATCGCCGGCCTGCCGCCCTTCGGCGTCTTCACCAGCGAGTTCCTGGTGCTCACCACCAGCTTCGCGCGCCAGCCGCTGCTGGCGCTGCTGGTGCTGACCGGCCTGCTGGTGGGATTCGGCGCGCTGGTGCTGCGCCTCCAGGGCCTCGCCTTCGGCGCCGGCGAAGGCGGCGGCAAGGCGAGCCCGGCGGCGCTGCTGCCGCTCTTCATCCATTTCGCCATCGTGCTGGCGGCCGGGATCTACCTGCCGGGGCCGCTGGTCGCCTGGTTCCAGAACGTCGCGCGGCTGCTGGGCTGAGGCAGGCATGGACAACGGCACAGATCTTCTCGCTTTCCTCGCCCGCGGCGAGGCGCGGCCGCAGCGTCCCTGGCCGCGCTTCCGCCTCGCGCGTGAGCAATGGCTCGATCTCGCCACCCATCTCACCATCGCCGATTGGGCGCTGCTCGGCCTCTGGGCCGAGCCCGGCGACATCCATGCCGCGTTCTGCGACGCGTCGGGCGCCACGGTCGCGGTCGCCTCGCTGGCCTGCGCCGAGGGCGACTTCCCGTCGCTTGCCGCGCTACGCCCCGGCGCGCTCCGGCTCGAGCGCGCCGTCCAGGACCTGTTCGCGCTGCGCGCCGTCGGCATCGGCGATGCGCGGCCCTGGCTCGATCACGGACAGTGGCGCGCGCGCGACGGCATGCCCGCGACACCGCGCCGGGCAAGCCAGTACGATTTCCTGACCGCCGAGGGCGAGGGGCTGCACCAGATCCCGGTCGGCCCGGTCCATGCCGGCATCATCGAGCCCGGCCATTTCCGCTTCCATTGCAACGGCGAGGCGGTGGTGCGGCTGGAAGAGCGCCTGGGCTATGTGCACAAGGGCACCGAGCGGCTGATGCAGGGCAAGCCGGTCGCCGCGGCCGCGCGGCTCGCCGGCAGGCTCTCCGGCGACAGCACGGTGGCTGCCGCGCTGGCCTTCGCCCGCGCCGTCGAGGCGGCGACGGGCAGCGCGGTGCCCGAGCGCGCGGTCTGGCTGCGCGCGTTGCTGGCCGAGCTCGAGCGCATCGCCAATCATCTCGGCGATATCGGCGCCATCGCCAACGACGCCGCCTTCGTCTTCCTGCAGTCGCACCTGACGGTGCTGCGCGAGACGGTGTTGCGCGCCGCCGGCGCCTGCTTCGGCCACCGGCTGATGATGGATGTGGTGGTGCCCGGCGGCGTCGCGCGCGATCTCGACGGTCCCGGCGCCCAACAGCTGCGCGCGCTTGCCGCCGCGCTCAAGCCGCGCTTTGCCGAGCTGATGGCGATCTATGACCGCAAGCCCTCGCTGCTCGACCGCACGGTCGGGACCGGCAGCGTCAGCGTCGAGCTGGCACGGCGCTTTGCCGCCGGCGGCTTCGTCGGCCGCGCCTCGGGCCGCAGCTTCGACGCGCGCAAGCTGCCGGGCTACCCGCCTTACGACCGCCTCGACTTCGCCATCCCGGTGCTGAGCGAGGGCGACGTGCACAGCCGCCTCCTGATCCGGGCGCGCGAGGTCGAGGCGAGCCTCGGCCTCATCGAGCAGATCCTTGACCGCCTGCCCGCCGGCGCCATCGCCGCGGAGGTCGCCGCCGGCGGCGGCGAGGGCATGGCGCTGGTCGAGGGCTTCCGCGGCGACATCCTCGCCTGGGTCGCGCTAGCCCCGGACGGCAGCGTGCGCCGCGCGCATCTGCGCGACCCCTCGTGGTTCCAATGGCCGCTGCTCGAGGCGGCGATCGAAGGCAACATCGTCGCCGATTTCCCGCTCTGCAACAAATCCTTCAACTGCTCCTATTCCGGACACGATCTCTGATGTGGAAGCTCGTCGCCAAGACGCTGCTGACGAAACCGCTGCCGATCGCGGCGCCGGCGCTGGAGGACGCGGCGCTTGCCGAGCTCGGCCTCCGGCTCGCCGCCGCGGCGCGCGCCCGGCTCGGGCGCAGCCTCTCGATCCGCGCGGTCGATGCCGGCTCGTGCAACGGCTGCGAGCTCGAGATCCACGCGCTCAACAACCCGGTCTACGATCTCGAGCGCTTCGGGCTGCGCTTCGTCGCCTCGCCGCGCCATGCCGACGTGCTGCTGGTGACGGGACCGGTGACGACGAACATGCGCGAGGCGCTGGAGCGGACCTATGCCGCGACCCCCGATCCCAAATGGGTGGTGGCGGTGGGCGATTGCGCGCGCGATGGCGGGCTGTTCGCCGACAGCTATGCGGTGGTGGGCGGCGTCTCGGCGGTGGTGCCGGTCGATCTGCACATCAGGGGCTGTCCGCCCTCGCCGACGCAGCTGCTGAGCGGGCTGCTGGCGCTGTTGGAGACCGCGGCAAAGCGCCGCTGAGCCCGCGCCCGCGTCAGATCGGCTGAGACTGCGCCCGCGTCAGACCGGCGGCGGACCGCGCCGCCGCGCCACCCCCATCGCCAGCGAGACGATGAAGATCACCAGGAAGATGAAGAACAGGATCTTGGCGATGCCCGCCGCGGTCGAGGCGATGCCGCCAAATCCCAGGACGCCGGCGATCACGGCGATGACCAGGAACACCACTGCCCAGTAGAGCATCCCGACTCCTCCCGTCGTTCTACTAGTAGAAGGGAACACGGCGCGCCTTGAGGCGGTTCCCCCAGCGACGACGCTAACGCGTCGCGCTAGAGATCGGCGAGCCGCACCCAGGCGCCGACGGCGGTCGCCAGCACCAGCCCGACGGCGATGCTGGCGGGGTGCAGGCTGCCGGCGAGCAGCAGCCAGAGCAGCAGCACGCCGAGCGCCACGGCAACGCCGCCGACCAGCGAAGCGACGGAGCGTTTCAGTTTTTCTGCCACGGCTCAGGCCCTCACGCGCGCGACGAGCGGATCGTCCGCGCCGGCGCGCACCGCGCGCAAGCCCGATTTGACGAAGCGTGCGTCATAGCCGTTGAAGAGATGCCCGATGACACCGCGGTCGAGATCGCTGGTGCCGAAGAGCCAGTCGGCGATGGGATAGGTCAGGTTCATGTTCCGCTCCATCATGATCGCCGGGTTGTGGTGGGCGATGTGATGGCGGCGGATGGTGTTGACGAAGGGAATGTGCCGCACCAGCCGGTCATCGCGGACGTGGCAGCACCAGTGAAAGAACTCGTAATTGAGGTAGACGCCGACGGTGGTGCAGATCAGCCAAGCGGCATTCTCCGACCAGACCAGCGCCAGCACCGCCGCGCCGGCGGCGGACATCGCGATGAAGGTGACGAGGGCGTAAGGCGGGAAGAAGGTGATGCGGAAGTCGCGGCTGTCGTCGATCGTCGGCTCGCCGTCGGTGAAGAACTGGTGATGCGCCAGCGTGTGGCGCTTGTAGATGCCCATGAAGCCCTTCACCGGGCGATGCATGATGAAGCGGTGGATCCACCACTCGAACAGGTTGCAGAGCAGGAACACCGCCGGCACCACCAGCCATTCCGCCGTCCGCGGCGCATGGATGCGCCCGGCGGCGTACCAGATCGTCGCGCCGCCGATGGCATAGACCAGCGCCACATGCGCCCAGCCGCTGTACCAGGGCGAGATGCGCCGCCGGTAATCCGCGCGGAACGCCGCCTGCCGCTTGCCCATCATGGCCGCCTCCCGTCAGATGTATCAGTAATATATCACGCTCCCGGCCGGACGCAAGCGGCTTACGCCCCCGCCTCCGCCGTAGCACGGGCGAAGGCCTCGATGTAGTCGACGAGGCGGTCGGCGGCGCCGGCCGCCGCCTCGCCATCGCCCGCCGCCGCCGCGCGCGCCACCTCGGCATGGAGCCGCGCGGCGAGCGGCAAATCGGCGACCTGACGGTAGTGGATATACCAGAAGCGCCGCGACAGCCCATGCATCAAAGTCATGGCAGCGGCGGCGAACTCGTTGCGCGCGGCCTCGAGCATCAGCAGATTGAAGTCGCGGTCGAGGCGCATGAAGCCGATATCGTCGTTGCCGCGCGCCGCCTGCTCCATCCCCTGGGCGATCTCGGCAAGGCGCCGGCGCTGCTCGGGCGTCGCGCGTCGCGCCGCCGAGCGCGCCAGCAGCCGCTCGACCTCGCGGCGCAGCTCGATGAGGCGCAGCTGCGTCGTGAGGTTCTCCTCGGCGACGACGATGCCGCGGCGCGGCAGGATGGTGACGAGCTTCTCGCGCGCCAGCCGCTGCAGCGCCTCGCGGATCGGCGTGCGGCCGATGCCGAGCCGGGCGCTCAGCGCCGTCTCGGTGACGGCGGCGCCGGGCGCGAGCTGCAAGGTGACGATCAACTCCTCGAGCGCGCGATAGGCGCGCTCGGTCAGGCTTTCCGCGCTCTCCTCGGCGCGCTGCCGCCGGCGCGCGGCCGCCTTAGCCATGGGAGCGCAGCGCCGCGTCGATGTCGGCCGAGGTCAGCCGCCAGGCATTGTCGAGATGCGCCACCACCTCGCGCATGAAGCGCTCATAGGCGCCGAGCGCCGCGCGGTCGTCGCCGAGATGATCGGCGAGCAGCGCCAGCGCCAGCTGCGCCGGCCCCGCGCCCTCGTAGGTCCATTCGAAGCCGGTTCGCGACAGCAGCCGGAGATCGTGGCGCGGCGGCAGCGCCCTGCCGTCCACTGTGACCACCGCGCCGTCGAGGCTGCGCCCGCCCTCATAGATCTTCATGTCGGCCTCATGCGGCGAAGGTGACGACGGCGCGCACGACCTCGCCGCGCTTCAGCGCGGCAAAGCCGTCATTGATCTCGGCCAGCGTCAGGCGCCGGCTGATGAGCTCGTCGAGCTTGAGCGTGCCGTCGAGATAGGCGCTGGCGAGCAGCGGAAAGTCGCGCTGCGGCCGCGCGCCGCCATAGCTCGAGCGGTGGATGCGCTTCTCGCCCATCAACGAGCCCCAGCGGAACGCGACGTCGTCGTCGACATTGACCTTGCCGAGCCAGACGATCTGGCCGCCCGGCCGCACCGCCTCTGCCGAGAGCCGGAAGGCCTGCGGGTTGCCCGCCGCCTCGAAGACGAAATCGGCGCCGCGACCCGCGGTGAGATCGCGGATGGCGGCAAGCGGGTCGCCGCCGCCGCCGTCGATAAGGTCGCTGGCGCCGAGACGGCGCGCCAGGTCGAGTTTGCGCCGGTCGAGATCGAGCGCGATGATCCGTCCCGCCCCGGCGAGCCGGGCGCCCTGTACCGCGCTCAACCCGACCGCGCCGCAGCCGATGATCAGCGCGCTGGCGCCGTAGCCGAGCTTGGCGATGCGCGTCGCGGCGCCCATTCCAGTCATGACGCCGCAGCCGATCAGGCATGCACGATCGAAGGGGATCTCCCGCGGCACGCGCACCGCGCTCTGCGCCGGCACGACGCAATATTCGGCAAAGGCGCCGAGAAACATCAGGTGATGCACCGGCGCGCCGGCGAGGCTGAGCCGCGTGGTGCCGTCGAACTGCAGGGCCTGCGGTCCCAGCCGCCGATAGGTCTCGCACAGGATCGGCTGGTCCTGCTCGCAATAGAAGCAATGGCCGCAATGCGGGTTCCAGGACAGCACCACGGCATCGCCGCGCCGGAGCCCGTCGACGCCCGCGCCCAGCGCCTCGACGGTGCCTGCCGCCTCGTGGCCGAGCACGATCGGCATGGGATAGGCGAGATCGCCCTCGATCACCTCGAGATCGGTGTGGCACAGGCTGGCGGCGCGGATGCGCACCAGCACGTCATCAGACTGCAACGCGCCGAGCTCGACCGTCTCGATCGCCAGCGCGGTGCCCGGGCGGTGCAGCACCGCTGCGCGAAATCTCATCCCGCCGTCCTCTCCGGGGCTCCGATATATCAGGCATATACCATAGCCCGCCGGGGAGGCGAGTAGAATACCATCAATTCCGCACTTGCCAGGGCGAATGGACGTGGTATCAAGCTAGAGTGTTGTGGTTTATTTGGCGATCCTACCCTTTTCTCTTGAAACCGCGACGTAATTCGCTCGCATGGGCGGATAAGCCCTTGAGGGCGGTGTTTACTGCCTAAGCGCGCTCGCAGAAGCCGCATTTCAATTCCCTCTCTCGGAACGGAAAGCCTTCGCATGAACACTCCCACGATGACGGCGGCCGCGCGCCTCGCGGCAAAGCTGCTCGCCCACCGCCGGACATCCCCGGACGAAGTCGGCGATCTCATCCGCAATGTGCATGACGCGCTGGCGCGATTGGGCGATGCGCCGGAAGCCGTCGCCGCGCCGCCCGAGGAGCAGGAGATGCCGGACCCCGCGCCGGCACCACGCCGCAAACGCCAGCCACGCCGCGAGGCCAGCGCGCCGCCCGCCGCCGCCAGCGAGGCGCCCGCCGCGCCGCCGCCGGCGCCGAAGCTGGTGCGCCGCGCCGAGATGGCGCCGGCCGCACCCGCCGCGCCGGTCATGGTCGCGCCGCTGCCGCATCATGGCGCGTTGCGCGGCGTGGTGCGCTGGTTCGACCCCAAAAGCGGCAAGGGCGCGCTGCGCCTGCCGGGTCTGGGCGATGTCGGGTTCGAGGCGCGGCTGCTGGCGGAGTCCGGCATCACCCGTCTCTTCAAAGGCCAGGAAATCGAGGCGACACTCGCCGCCGGCAACGGCACGCCGCACCTGCAGCGCCTGTCGGTGCCGGGCTCCGTCTCCGCCAACCCGCTGGGCGGTGGCGTGGTCAAAGGCCGCCATGCCAGGCCGGTGGTGGTGGAGCTGAAGCGCGAGGCGTTGCGCCGCGCCGCCGCCCGCGCCGAGGCCGAGCACGTGCTGGGCTCGAACCGCACGCGCTGAGCCCCGACACCGCACAGCCCGTTTCTTAGTCCGATTCCTGCGGCTCGACCGTCGCGTCGTCGTGATACGCGGCGGCGCTCGCGGCCGGCACGCGCAGCGTGAAGCAGGAGCCGCGACCCGGCTCGCTCTCGGCGGTGATGTCGCCGCCCATGAGCCAGCACAGCCGCTGGCTCAGCGCCAGGCCGAGCCCGGTGCCGCCGTATTTGTTGCCGATCGAGGCGTCGGCCTGGGTGAAATCGGTGAAGAGCTTCGCCAGGGTATCGGCGCTGATGCCGATGCCGGTATCGCTGACGGCGAAGCTGATCCACGCGCCCGCGGCGTCGTGCTGGCGCGTCACGCTGAGGCCGATGCGGCCGTTCCTGGTGAATTTTGCCGCATTGCTCAGCAGGTTGAGCAGCACCTGACGCAGCTTCGTCGCGTCGCCGCTGATGATGCCGAGACCGGGACCGGCCTCGAACATGAGCACGTTGCCGTTGCTTTCGACCAGCTTCTGGCAGGTGGAGACGATCTCGTCGAGGACGCGATAGAGCTCGATCGGCGCCGCCTCCACCTCCATCCGCCCGGCCTCGATCTTCGAGAGATCGAGGACGTTGTTGACCAACGACAGGAGATGCTGGCCGGCGATGTGGATGCGCTTCAAATCGGCGGTCAGCTCCTGGCGACCTTCGGCTTGCGCGTCCTCGAGCAGGATCCCCGAGCTGGTCGGCGAACTCCTTCCAGCCGCGCGGGTCCTTGCGGTGAAAGCGGATGCGGGTCGGGTTGACGCCGTAGGACTGGGCGAAGCCGGCCATGCCCTGCGCCTCGAGCGCGGCGGCGGTCGTGGCCGCGTCCTCCTGGAAGCGCTTGCGCTCGGCCGGGTCGGTGGAGGAGCCGTGGCCGCAGCCGCCCAGCACCAGCGACAACGCGCGGTCGGGATAGGTCAGGCCGAAATGCAGCGCGGCGTAGCTTCCCATGGAGATGCCGATGACATGCGCCTTGTCGAGGCCGAGCGCGTCGAGCACGGCGCGGATATCGTCGCGCGCGCGCGCCTGCGAATAGCGCTCCAGCCGCGCCGGCACGTCCGAGGGCGGGTATCCCCGCGCGTTGTAGGCGACGGCGCGGTAGCGCCGCGCGAAATAGCGCAGCTGCGGCTCGTAGCTGCGGTGATCGCCGGCGAATTCATGGACGCAGACGATTGCGGTGCCGGTGCCCGCCTCTTCGTAGTAGAGCCGGATGCCGTCGTCGGTGGTGAGATGTGGCATGGGATGCTCCCGCTCAGAGCGTGTGGCGATTGGCGAGTCCCCCATCGATGGTGACGATGGTGCCGCTGGTATAGGCGGAGCGGTCGGAGGCGAGGAAGGTGGCCATCGAGGCGATCTCCTCGGACGCCGCGGGACGGCCGAAAGGCATCTCCTTGGTCAGCTCCTGCCAGCGCCCGGCGTCGCCCAGCCGGTCCTGCGCCCGCTTCTTGAGCAAGGTCATCAGCCGGTCGGTCGCCACCGGGCCGGGATTGATGCCGACGACGCGTACGCCCACCGCCGGCGCATTGCCGCCCAGCGCGCGGGTGAACGCCATGAGCGAGGCATTGCCGGTGCTGCCGGCGATATAGGCGGCGTCGAGCCGCTCGCCGGCGCTGCCGATGATGTTGACGATGACGCCGCGACCGCGCGCCTTCATCAGGCCGAAATAGGCGCGGCAGAGATTGATGTAGCCGAAGACCTTGAGGTCCCAGGCCTGGCGCCAGCGCGCCTCGTCGATCTCCTCGACCGTGCCGCCGGGGATGGCGCCGGCATTGTTGACCAAGATGTCGATCGCGGGGAAATCGCGCGCCACGCCGCGCGCCGCGTCGCCGTTGCTGAGATCGGCCGGCGCTACCGTGACCGCCACGTTGTACTGCGCGCGGATCTCGTCGCGCGCCTGCTCCAGATCGGGTTTGCTGCGCGACACCAGCACGACGTCGCAGCCCTCGGCCGCGAGCGCCTGCGCCGTGGCGCGGCCGATGCCTTTGGAGGCGCCGGTGACGAGCGCCTTGCGGCTGCCGAGATTGAGGTCCATGACTTTCTCCCCTGCGATTGCTTTGCCGCTCACTATGCGGCAGAACCGGTCTTTCGGCCACCGCTTCGACGGAGACCCGCCCCATGAGCGAGACCGCCCTCATCACCGGCGCCGGCAGCGGGCTCAGCGCCGCGCTCGCCCGCCTCTTCGCACGCGAGTCCATGCGCGTGGCGCTCGCCGCGCGCCGCATCGAGAAACTCGCGCCGCTGCTGGCCGAGACCGGCGCGCGCGCCTGGCCCTGCGATGCCAGCCGGCGCGAGGATGTCGCGGCGCTCTTCGCCGCGGTCGAGGCCGAGCTCGGCGCGCCCGACCTCGTCGTCTACAACCCCAGCGCACGGGCGCGCGGCGCCATTACCGAGCTCGACCCGGCCGAAGTGCAGAACGCGCTGATGGTGAGCTGCTTCGGCGGCTTCCTGGTGGCGCAAGCGGCGGCGCGGCAGATGCTGAACCGCGGCAGCGGCACCATCCTCTTCACCGGCGCCTCGGCGAGCGTCAAGGGCTATGCCCGTTCGGCACCCTTCGCCATGGGCAAGTTCGGCCTGCGCGGCCTGGCGCAAAGCCTGGCGCGCGAGCTCCAGCCGCAGAACATCCATATCGGCCATGTCGTCATCGACGGCGGCATCGGCCGCGCCGGCGATCCCCGCGCCGGCCAGCGCGGCGAGGATGGGATGCTCGATCCCGACGCCATCGCCGCCTCGTACCTGCATCTCCACCGCCAGCACCGCAGCGCCTGGACCTGGGAAATCGAGCTGCGGCCCTGGGTCGAGACGTTCTGATCCCTCGCCCGCGGCAGGAAAGGCGTGGATGGCCGGGACAAGCCCATGGCTGTCCGGTTGCGGGAAAACGGTGACGCTGCTCGTCGACACCCTTCCGTCGTCATGCGCGGGCTCACATGAGGGGTGTTGATGTCAAGGCCATTGTGTGCACCTCTTTGTTCGACCTGGATCCAC
>JBKQTR010000146.1:0-14976 GCA_052143095.1 Allostellaceae bacterium | reverse complement strand
CTTCAGAATCACGCTTTCAATGCGAGGGGAATCCCAAATCGCCCTGCCGAGTCAATCTGTCGCACCCGCCAACCGCACCAGCCTGGTCGACCCATGGGCCGTCGCGCAAATGTCCACACGACCTAGTGCGGGTCGAGTTTTCGCGCGATGATCTTCGCGAAACTTCTCGGGCCGGGAAGGTGCAGACCCCAACGGGGGAAGACGTCGAAGCCGAGATGCAGCTTCACAACGTAAAGGGCGTAGAACCCGCAAACGGCGAGCCCGACCAAAGGGATCGTTCCCAGCCTCTCGTGAAGCCAGATCAAGAGCGTCATAGGGCGCGCACCCATGCTGAGCTATTCGTCACGTCCGACAGCACCGGCTACGAACGCCACGAAAGCCCAGAGGTTCGCCAGTCGTTGAATAGCGCGGGACTGTCGCCTGCGTCGGGGCCGAGGATTTTCGCCGCCGGCGGTTTGACAATATTATCTCCCTGCAATCCGTCCAACACGACGGCTAGCCGAGATCAAGGATCAGATCGTCGCCGTCGACGCGGACCGCATAGGTGTTGAGCGGCTCCGTCGCCGGATACGCCAGGGGTTTGCCGGTGGCAACGTCAAACGTACCGGTATGAAAGGGGCATTCGATGGTGGTGCCCTCCAGCAAGCCATCGCAGAGCGATGCCTGGCCATGGGTGCAGGTGTCGTCGGTCGCGTAGTAGGCGCCGTCGACATTGAATATGGCAATGGGCGCACGCCCCGCGAGCTCGATGCGCTTGCCCTCGCCAGGCCCGATGTCCGTCGTCTTGCAGGCGATAACCATTGGCAGTCCCGTGTCAGCGCCTGACGGGTGATGCAGCGCCAATGCGCGTGCGCTCAGGCGAGAAGTTGGCGCGCGATGATGATGCGTTGGATCTGATTGGTTCCCTCGAAGATCTGGTTGATCTTGGCGTCCCGCATGTACCGCTCGACCGGAAGATCCTTCATGTAGCCGGCACCGCCGAAGATCTGGACCGCGTCCGTCGTCACCTTCATCGCCATGTCGCTCGCGAAGCATTTCGCCATCGACGCGGTGGCGGCGAAGTGCTTGAACTCGGCGTCGGAGGTAAATCCGCTATCGGCGATCCGCGCGCATTCGTAGACGAGGCAACGCGCCGCTTCAACCTGCATGGCCATGTCGGCGAGCATGAACTGGATGCCCTGGAATTCGGCAATCGACTTGCCGAACTGCCGCCGCTCCTTCGCATAGCCCACCGCGGCGTCGAGCGCTCCCTGTGCCAGGCCGACCGAGACCGCGCCGATCGTCGGGCGATTGAGGTCCAGGATCCGCATGCAGATCTTGAAGCCGTCGCCCTCCTCGCCGATCCGGTTCTCCACCGGCACCCGCACATTGTCGAAATAGATCGAGGCGTCGGGAATGCCGTTGAGCCCCATCTTGCGCTCGTTCCTGCCGACGCTGAACCCCGGTGATTTCGTGTCGACGAGGAAGGCGGTGATGTCGTGCGTGCCGTGGGCGCCGGCCTCGCCGGTCTTGGCGAAGACGGTGATGTAGTCGGCCACCGCCCCGAAGGTGATGAAGCACTTTTGACCGTTCAGCACATAGGCCGAGTTGCCGTCGAGCACCGCCCGCGTGCGCATGCTGCCGACATCGGACCCGGCCTGCGGCTCGGTGATCGCCACGGCCGTGAGCATGCGGCCCTTTGCCACCTCGGGGAAGAAGCGCCGACGCTGCTCCTCGGTGCCGAAATGCAACAATGGCATGATCATGCCGATGCCGTTCTGTCCCGAGATCAGCGCGATCGCCTCGGACACCCGCGCAAGCTCCTCGGCAGCGATGCACACGGTGGTCAGGTTCGCACCCGGCCCGCCATATGCCTCCGGCAACCGCAGCTGGAGCAGGCCCATATCGCCGAAGATCGGCACCAGCTCCTTCGGGAAGCGATCGTTGCGATCGACCTCGTCGGCGATCGGCGCCACGTCCTTCGCGACGAGCTTGCGGATACTGTCGCGAAACGCGATCTGCTCTTCGGTCAAATACATGGGACGCTCACCAGTCTCGAGGTTGGAGGGACATCGTCGATGGCGCAAGCGGCGCGCTCGCTGCGGTGCGGCGCCGGCCTACCGCGCGGCGCCGTCCTCGGCCGCGACGGCGTCGCCGAGCAGGACCCAGCTCTTGCCGTCGAACCGCGCCAGCCTGAGCCGGTGGTACAAGGCGTAATCCTCGGCGGAGTTGTTGAGAGCGATGCCGGGCAGCAGCATCGGCAGGGTCGCGTCCTTGATCGAGGATGCCTGCTTGATCAGGTTCTCCCGCGTGAGATCGTCGCCGCAGCGCTGCAGCACCATGACGACGCCCTCGGCGTTGATGTAGCCGGAGAGGCCGATGAAATCGTTCTGGCTCTCATTGGGCGCCCATTTCTGCAGAAAGGCGACGTAGCGCGTCGCGTCCTCGTCCTGCGCCCAGGCGGGATCGCTTGGCTGCTTGGCAAATTGCGTGGTCAGCAGCCCCACCGCGTTGTCGAGGCCGGCGGGCTTGAGCACGGTTTCCACCGAGTTCGCGGGGCTGCCGACGAACTGGACGGGTGCCCAAGCGAGATCATGCACCTTGTGGATCGCCTGGGCGGCGAATTTCGGCGTGACGAAATCGAGCAGCGTATCGGCGCCGGAGGCTTGCAGCGTCACGATCTGGGAGTCGATTGTGGGATCGCTCAGCTCGTAGCTGGCTTCGCCGACAATCAGCGACGCCGATTTCTCGCCGAGGCCCTTTTTCAAACCCTTCAGGTAATCCTTGCCGTAATCGTCGTTCTGATAGAGCACCGCGATCTTGGCGTCGGGCCTGGTCTTGAGGATGTATTTGGCGAAGATGCGGCCTTCCATCTCGAAGGCGGGATAGAAGGGGACCGTCCAGGGAAAATCCTTGGGATCGTTGAACCGGCTGCCGCCGGCTGAAATGAAGAGCTGCGGCACGTGTTTCTGGTTGAGGTATTTCTGCGTCGCCACATTGGGCGTGGTGCCGACCGTGCCGACCTCGGCCAGCACGCCGAGCTCCTCGACCAGCCGGCGCGTCTGCTCGACCGCCTTCGGCGGGCTGAAGGCGTTGTCCAGCGAGATCAGTTTGACCTTGCGGCCGTTGACGCCGCCGCGCTGATTGACCATCTCGAAATAGGCCGCCATCACCCGCCCGTAGCTGCCGAAGGCCGAGGCGGGACCGCTATAGGGCACGCTTTGGCCGATGGTGATCTCCGTGTCGGTGACGCCGGGGCCGTAGCTCTTCTCCGCGGCCACCCCCGGTCGGGCGCCGGTGAGCAGCATCAGCCCGGCGATGAGCGCGACTTTGCCAAATTTCATAGAGTCCTCCCCGACGATTTCGAGAGACCGCCGCCGTCGGCGAGCGAGGTCGCCACCGCGCCTCCCGCTCCCAAGCGGCGATAACGTTCCCGCAGCAGTGTCTTCTGTACTTTCCCCGTCGCGGTGAGCGGCAGGGCATCGACGAAGACCACCTCGTCCGGCAGCCACCACCGCGCGATCCGCGGGCGAAGATGGTCGAGCAATTCGTCGCGCGAGACGCGCGCGCCCGGCTTGAGGACGGCGATCAGCAGCGGCCGCTCCTGCCAGCGCGGGTGCTCCATGGCGATGACGGCCGCGTGTTGCACGGAGGGGTGGTCAAGGGCGGCGTTCTCGACGGCGACGCTGCTGATCCACTCGCCGCCGGACTTGATGACATCCTTCGAGCGATCGACGATCTCGATCGAGCCGTCGCGGAAGATGCGCGCGACGTCGCCGGTCACCAGCCAGCCATCCATCAAGGGCGCCTCCTGCTTGTAGTAGGCGGCGGCGACGACGGGCCCGCGCGCTTGCAGGTGGCCGATGGCCTCGCCGTCCGGCGGCAGCGTCTGCCCGGCATCGTCGACAATCCGCAGCTCCGTGCCGTAGCCGATGCGTCCCTGGCGGAGCTTCAACGCCATCTGCACCTCGGCGGGCTGCTCGATGGTGCCGGGCGGCAAGGTCGTCTTGACGACGCCGGGCGCCTCGGTCATGCCCCAGCACTGGCCGACCACCACGCCGAAGCGCTCCAGCGCCTCGATCATGCTGCGCGGCGCCTTGGTGCCCGCCACCATGGCGGCGCGCAGCGGCTCCAGCCGCAACCGCCGCGCCTCGAGAAAATCGATCAGCAGCAGCCACACGGTGGGAACCGCGGCGGCGATGGTGACCTGCTCCGTCGTCATGAGCTCATGCAGCTTCTCGGGCTCGAAATTCCGTCCGGGAAGGACCAGCTTGTGGCCGTTCATCGGCGCCGTATAAGGCATTTGCCAGCCATTGGCGTGAAACAGCGGCGCGATCGGCATGACCGCCTCGCGCGCGCCGGAGCGATAGCCGCCGACCATGTCGGCGGTGCTCATGAGCAAGGCGCCGATGATCATCGAGCGATGCGAATAGACGACGCCCTTCGGCGCGCCGGTCGTCCCGGAGGTGTAGCAGATGGTGCAAGCGCGGCGCTCGTCGAGGAGCGGCCAGCCGTGGTCTCCGTCCTGCGCCGCCAGCAGGCTCTCATAGGCGAGGAGATGCGGCAGCGATGTCGGCGGCGTTGCCGCCTGCGCGCTCATGTAGATCCAGCCGCGCACTGCCGGCAGCCGAGGGGCGATGCGCTCGGCAATCGCAAGGGTCGCCGCGTCGACGCAGATCCAGCGGTCCTCGGCGTGATTGACGATGAAGACGAGCGTGTCGTCGTGGAGCCGCGGGTTGATCGTGTGCAGCACGGCACCCATGCCGGAGACGCCATAGAACAGCTCGAAATGATGGTGCGTGTTCCAGGCCAGCGAGCCGACGCGGTCGCCATCGCCGATGCCGAGCGCCAGCAGGGCCTTGGCCAGCCTTTTGCAGCGGTCGCGCGCGGTCGCATAGGTATAGCGGTGGAGGTCGCCCTCAACCGTGCGTGCCACGATCTCGGTGCTGCCATGCACCGCGGCAGCATGCTCGATAATGCCCGAGACGAGCAGCGGCGCGTCCATCATCAGACCGCGCATGGTCCCCTCCCGTGATCGCCGCGTTGCCGCAGCGGCTGCTTTTTTTGTTTGTCGGCCGTCTCCTCGCCCGACAGCGCAAGCTCGGTCATCCTAGCCGCCGCGCCGGCAATTTACAAGCAGGTTATCCGGTTTTTAAATGGAACCGCGCGATGGGAGCGGGCGGTTCAGCCGATTGCTGGGGCGTGTTTCCGCTGCAGGGGCGCCGGTGCGTCCTTCGAGACGCGCCCTGCGGGCGCTCCTCAGGATGAGGAAACATTGAGAATGGCACCGACCGACGATGCCCGATTTAATCTCGCCTCATCCTGAGGAGCGATGCGCAGCATCGCGTCTCGAAGGACGCACCACGCCGATCCAGCGGAAACTTGCACTAGCTCCGTTGCCGCTTCCTCCGCGCGATCGCGCCGCCGGCGGTGCGATGGGGTTCCGATCGGCTCGACACGACCTTCAGCCGCGTCTTCCGAGTGGCCCGCGGCGCAATATTCCGGGCCTTCACATAGGTCCAGAAGATGTCGCGCCACAGCGTCAGCAGGCGCGCAAAGCGCGCTTTGTCCGTCTGCCAGAGCGTGCGGATCGCCAGCCCGCGCACGATGCTGACCGTCAGCCAGAGCGCGTCTTCGGCGAGGTCCGGCGGCAATCCTGCCTCGACCAGCACGTCGGCCCACGCCTTTTCTACCGGCAACCGATTGCTTCGGGAAATCGCGGATATCTTCTCTCTGATCCGGTCGTCCTTGGCCGCCGCCATCATGACGTCGAGGGCGACGAAGAAGTAGTCGCCGAAGAAGAAATCGGAGCTGTCCTCGGCGATGGCGTCGATGGGATCGGCGGCCTGGACCGCGGCGCGGTCGGCCCGCAGGCGCGCCTCGGCGAGCGCCCGCGCGAAGACATGCTCCACAGCCGCGACGACCAGGCTCTCCTTGGTCGGAAAGTGGTGCAGCTGGGCGCCGCGCGAGACGCCGGCGACCTTCGCCACTTCCGCCGTGCGAAATCCGACATAGCCACGGCGCCGCATGACCTCGAAGGCGGCGTCGAGGAGGCGCGTGCGCATTTCCTCGCTGCGCTCCGCCTGGGTCCGTCGCTTGATCTTCTTCGCCATGCCCGATGCTCGGATGGGGAGCCCTATCAAAGGATAGCTGCAACCGCGCACAAAACAAATCGACGCCTCGCCGGCCCGCACCTAGAGCATCGTGCTGCCGCCATTGACGCTGATCACCTGACCGGTCACGAAGCTTGCCTCGCGCGACGCGAGATAGCTCACCATCGAGGCGACCTCCGCCATCTCGGCGGCGCGCGCCATCGGCGCCACGCCGGTGAACTTGTCGTAGAGCGGTTGGTTCTTGCGCCTGACCTCCTCGAGCGCCGGGGTCTGCACGGCACAGGGCGCCACGGTGTTGACCGTGATCCCCGCGCCGGCGAATTCGCGAGCGAGCCCGGTGGTCAGACCGTGCACGCCGCCTTTGGCGGCATTGTAGGCGGCATGGTCCCATAGCCCGTTGCGCACGGAATCGGCGCCGATGTTGACGATGCGGCCGTAGCCGGCCTGCCGCATCGGCGGCAACGCGGCCCGGCAACACCAGATCGTCGTCCAGAGGTTACGGTCGATCGTTCGCCTCAGCGTCTCGGGCGTATGGTCGAGGAAAGGGAGAATGACCCCGCCGCCGGCATTGTTGACGAGGATGTGAAGCGCGCCGAAGCGCTCGAGCGCCCGGGCGACCACCGCGGCTGCCACCGCTTCCTCCGACAGGTCGCCGGCGAGCTCGGCCAATTCCACGCCCTCATCGCGCAGCGCGATGGCCGCACGCGCGAGCGCATCGGCCGCGGCATCGGCGATCACTAAGCGGGCACCGTCGGCGGCGAGGCGTCGCGCGATGGCGAGCCCGATGCCGCCGGCCGCGCCGGTGACGATGGCGACTTGTCCTGCGAGACGCGCGCTCTCGCCGGCGGCGCTCACCGCGACGCGCCTTCGATGCGACCGACCTTGCCGAATTTGGCGTTGGGGAGACTGCCCCAGGAATCGAGCGACGCGGGTCCCGCCTCGAGCACGCGCGGCTCCCGCGCCCCGTGCTCGGCGAACTCCTCCATGCCGAAGCTGTATTCGACGGTCATGCCGTCGGGGTCGAGATAATAGAGAAAAATGCTTTCGGATGGCTGGTGCCGGCCGGGGCCGAAGACGATCTCCACCTGATTTCCCTGCATGCGGTGGAAGGCGCGGCCGATGTCGTCGATGTCCCGAACCATGAAATTCACGTGGTGCAGGTGATTGCCGCTCGAGCGCACCAGAGCCAGGGTGTGGTGAAAGGGGTTCGGGTGGCAGCGCAGGAAGGCCGCGAACCCCTCGACGTAGTCGGAGACGCGAAAGCCGAGATTGCTCACGACCCAGCCAAGCGTCTCATCGAGCTTCTCGACGGCCAGCACCACGTGGCCCAGCCGCTCGATGTTGGCAAGCCGCCGGGCGAACGGCGTCGCCATGTACGTCATGCCGCAATAAAGCTCGACCGTTACGCCGCAGTGCGGCACGACGAAGCGAAAGGCCTGAAGCTGCCGCAGCATCCGCCGCTCGTCCCTGCCGACCTCGCGAGGCTCGAGCCCGAGCGCGGAGAGGTGTGCGTGCGCTGCCGCGACATCCGCTTCGCTCTCGAGCTCGAAGGCGATGCGCTTGACGCCGGGGTCGGGTGCCTTGCAGAGAACGAGATCGTGGTGGTCGCGGCTGCAGCGCAGGAAGCTGAGCGCGCCGGGCACGCTCTCTGTCACGTCGAGCCCGACCAGATCGCGATAGAAGGCAACCGACCGGTCGAGATCGGTGACGTTGAGCGCGACGTAGCCGAGCTTTTTGTAGCGAAACGGGAAGGTCATCAAGCCACCCCTAGAGAATGATGCTGATGCGACCCTGCGGCCGCAGCCCGTCGAGGTCCAGGGCACAGAGCTTCTTGCGAATGCCAAGCCGCCCGTCGGCGTGCACGAGCTCGTGCAGCGCCTTGCCGATATAGAGGTCGGTCACGCCGTCCTTGGTGCGATAGACGGCAAAGGCGGAGGTGACGGAGATCTCCGCGCCGTCAGCGGCGGCGATGCGGACATTGGTCACGAGATGGCGGGTCTTCGAGCGCGGCTGCTCGGAATGCCCGCTCTTCTTCATCAGCCGGGCGACCCGCTGCTCCAGCCGGAACCGGTCGTCGGCGATATAGAAGAGATTGTCGTCGGGCGACGCATCGGCCGGCAGATCGGTCGAGGGCACCAGGTAGCGCGCGTCCTCGGTGAACAGCCCGAGCCATTCCTGCAGCCGCCAATCGTCGAGCAGCCCGGCCTCGTGATAGAGGAAATCCGCGACGTCGCCGCGCGTGATCGCGGCGCTCATCGCGGCGCTTTCTCGCGCAACGGCGAGGCGGCGAGGCGTTGGTCCCATTGCGACCAGAATGCGCGGATCTGGAGCTCGTCACTGACGCTCGGCTGGTTCTTCAGCATGCCCTTGGAAATATCGCTCCAAGGCGCCTCCCGGTGATTGCGATAGCCGCGCTGGCAATTCTCCAGCGCCTCGACGTCGTCGGGCGTGGCGAAGCCGCCGGGGCCGAGAAACTCGAGAAAGTTGAATAGGCGGAATTTGCGCGCCCAGTCGCTTTCCTCGCGCGGGGCAAGCGCCCAGGCATTGACCTCGAGATAATCCGGCGATGTCGGATAGAACGTCCGCACCGTGATCGCCATGATGTCGTTGATGACGAGGTTCGGGAAGATCCCGAGGTTGCGGTTTTTGAGCGCGATGCGCGTCGCCCGCTCCTCGCCATAGCGTGCGGTGAGGCGCCCGCGAATGGCATCGATCTCGCGTTTTCCCTGCTCGCCCCACAGCGGTATCCAGCTCGCCACGGGCCGTCCCCAGGGCGCTGCGTATTCCACGACGGCATGGCCGTTGCCGAGATCCCGACCGACGCCGTCGATCGGCACCGGCGCGAGGCTGCCGTTCATGTTCCGGAGGTAGTCGAGGTATGAGGCATGGGTGGTGAGCGCGTGATAGCCGTCATAGCTGTTCTCGACGAGCAGCTTCCAATTGGCGCGGATGCCGTATTCCTGGGTTCCGCCGACGATCGCCATGCCGATCTCGGACTGATCCACGACGAGGTCGAGGTACTCCTTCGCGCCGGCGAGATAATCGGACAGCGCCATGGCGTCCCGGTCGAAGCAAACAAACCAGAATCCCCGATACTGTTCCAGGCGAGGCACGGGAACGAGGTTGGCGCCGCCTTGGTCGTTGAAGCCGGCGGGATAGCCCTCCTTGCCGCCGGGCTGGTCGCGCAACTGGCCGTCATTGCCGAAGACCCAGCCATGATAGAAGCATTGAAAGAGCTTTGCCTTGCCGCTCCGCTCGCGACAGACCCGCATGCCGCGATGGGGGCAGGTGTTGAAGAAGGATCTGACGGTGCCCGCGCCGTCGCGGTTGAAGATGAGCGTCCGGCCCCCGACCGACCGGGTGAGGTAGGAGCCGGGCTCGGCGAGTTCGGACTCATGTCCGAGATAGAGCCAGCACCTGTCGAAAATTGCCGTCCGCTCCGCGCCGAGCACATGCTCGTCGACGAAGGCGCGGCGCGACACCTTGAACGTGCCGCGCGCGTGATCGATCCTGACGTAGTCGTGGCCGGCGTCGCTCGCCGCTTCAGTCATCGCTTCCTCCGCCGCTGGGCCTGTTATGATGTCGGCGGTGCCGGCATTCGCCGTGCGTTCCGCTCGACCTCGGCCGCAATCCGTCGACGATCTGACAAACCGTCCGGACTGACTGTAAATGCCATAATGGCATGGCGGCTGACCGCGATCAAGCACGTCGCGTGGCCGCGGGTCTCCGGGCCTCGCGGCCAGGGCCTGCCCCGCGACGCTCTCAGGCCAGGCCGAGGAACGCGCGGGCGTTTCCCGAGGCGATCGCCTGCTCCGCATCGCGATCGAGGCCGAGCGCCTCGAGGAAGCGCAGCGGTTGCCGCTCGGCGATGGTGAAGGGATAGTCGGAGCCGACGATGAGCCGCGCCGCGCCGAACTGTTCCACGAGAAAGCGCAGGGTGCGGCGGTCATAGACCAGCGTGTCGAAGCTCAGCCGCGCGGCATAGGCGGTCGGCGCTTGCGGCATCGCAGCGCGGAGCGCCGGCAGCACCGACCAGCCATGCTGCAGGCGGGGCAGCACCAGACCAAAGGCGCCGCCGCCATGGCTGAACGCCAATTTGAGTCGCGGGTGCCGCTCGAGCATGCCGCCGGTCATCAGCGATGCCACGGCAAACGACGTCTCGCAGGGAAATCCGACGACCTGCTCGAGCGCCGGCGGACCGACCAGCCGCTCGATCCCGAGCGCGCGCAGAGGATGGACGAAGACCGCCGCGCCGAGCGCCTCTGCCGCCGCGAAGAACGGCTCGAAGGAGGCATCGCCGATCGGCTTGCCGTTGACATGCGTCCCGATCTCGACGCCCTGAAGCCCGTGGCCGCGCACGATCTGCTCCAACTGCCGCGCCGCGACTTCGGGCGCTTGGAGCGTCACCGCGCCAAGCCCATAGAACCGACCCGGCGCATCGGCGACCATGCGGGCGATCTCGGCGTTGAGGTGCTCGCAGAGCAGCGTCGCCGCCGGCAGCGGCAGCCAATACGACAAGAGCTCGGGCATCGGCGACAGGACTTGTGCCGAGACGCCGCTCTCGGCCATCGCGTCAAGACGCTGCGAGACCGTCCAGCAGCTCGCCTCGACGCTGCGATAGACCTTGCCGGAGATGATCACGTCGGCGGCGCACTCCCGGTGCTGCATGCTCGGCCAGCGCAGGTCCGCGGCGCCGGGGTTGCTCGGAAAGCTCGCCGGCACGATGTGGGTGTGGAGATCGATGCAGCGCTCCATCATCAACTCGTACTCCTGCGATTGGTGCCGTCCAAGCGATGCCGTTCTATCCAGTCCAACACGAGGCCGGCAATGGCGTCGCTATTGTCGTCCGCCATCAAAGCGTGGCTGTTTCCCGTGATCCCGCGGGCGGGGAGGTCGAGCCACTCGACATCGACCTTGGCGGCGGCGAGCGCCTCGCTCCATCGCCGCACCTGCGGCAGCGAGTTGACCCAGAAAGAGTGACGGTCGAGATAGTCGCCCCAGACGAAGAGATGCGGCACGCCGCGCAGCCGGGCGGGATCATGCTTTTGCGGATCGGGCGCGCCGGACGGTTCCAGTGAAATCACCGCCCTGACGCGCTCGGGCGCCGCCAGTGCGGCATGAAGACCGAAATTGCCGCCCTGGCTGTGGGTCAGCACGACACACTGATCAAAGCCGGCGATCAGCGCGTCATAGGCATGCTGCGTGAGCGCATCGTTGGTCCCCCAGCGCGGCACGAACTGGTTCATGAATTCCACGATGCGCGTCGCGGGAAAGCGCAGGCCCGGATGGGCGCGTCGCCGCGCCGGGTCGGCGTGCCATGAGCCGGCGGGACCGAAGCGGAAGGTCTCTTCCCAGGCCTCGCGTCCCGTGCGGAAATAGGGCGCATCGGCGTAGATTTCGGGATAGGGCGCCCATGACGCCCGCCCGCGCTCGACCGCATCGGACACGAAGACGTCGAACCCCGCGCGCAGGAAGAACATCTGCCAGCCCGGCCTTCCGTCCGGCGTCGTCTCCCAATTCACCCCCGTCATGCCGCCGCCATGCCAGAGCAGCAGCGGATAGGCGCTGCGGGGCGAGGCCAGGCGCACATACTGGACATAGAGCTGCCCGACGATGATCTCGCCGTTGGGATCGATCGGATGGACAGGCCCGCTCGCCGTGCTGATGCGTTGACGCGGCTTCAACCCGGAGAGCGCGACCATGCGGCCGCCGACATGGAAGCTGCCGATCTCCCGGACCGAGAGTGCAGGCTCGGCGAGCGCCGCCGACGGTGTGTTCATGGCGAGGGTCTCCCGGTTGTGGCCTCGTCGTGATCGCGCGCGAGGCAGGCCGGACAGAGGCAGCTCGCGGCGCCGTCCTGCATCGGCCGGAACGGCAGCGTCGCGCACCAGCATTGGCCGCCGGGAGTGCAGTCGAACGCGCCTCCGCAACGCGCGCAGCGCGCGGTCGTGCTGGGTGAGGATGTCGTCGCTCGCGCCATTCCAGGCCGCAACCTAGCACGGAAGGGGAAGAGCGGAATAAACCCATCCAGCACGGCGTGTGCGGCGCCCTTGCCGCGGCGCTGCGACGATATTCCTGTCGCGCCCGCGCCGAATCCGGCTGGACGGCGCGCGCAGCCGCCGCGTAGCGTAGAGACGGGCGCGGGGGCGGCACCGTAACGCCGTTGCAACAAGAGGGGCGATCATGAAACACGCGATCCATCATGCGTTGGTGCTGCTGGCCGGCTTCGGCATGGCATTCTTGTCGTCGGGCGCGCCCGACGCCGCGGCGCAGGGCCTGCCGACCTTGCGCGGGCACGATCACACCGGCATCACCGTGCCGACCATGAAGGAAGGCCTTGCCTTCTTCGTCGACATTCTCGGCTGCAAGCCGGCGATGTCTTTCGGCCCATTCGCCGACGACAAGGGCTCCTTCATGGAGGACACGCTCAACATCAATCCGCGCGCGGTGATCAAGCAGATCACCATGGTCCGGTGCGGCAACGGCTCCAACATCGAGCTCTTCGAATACACCTCTCCCGACCAGAAGACGGTGCTGCCCAAGAACAGCGATATCGGCGGCTATCACATCGCCTTCTATGTCGACGACATCAAGAAGGCGGCGGCCTATCTCCAGGCCAAGGGCATCCGGACGCTGGCCGGCCCGCTGCCGATCACCGAAGGCCCGGCCGCCGGCCAGACCATCCTCTATTTCCTGTCGCCCTGGGGGCTGCAGCTCGAGCTCATCACCTATCCCAAGGGCATGGCCTATGAGAAGACGTCCAAGGTCAAGCTGTGGTCGCCGGTCCATCCGGCGAGATAATTTCCTGCCCCATTGAGGCAGCGGAATCGCATAGGGGGTTCACCACGGAGGCACGGAGGGCACGGAGAAGAAATGTTGGGCGCGCGAAGCGCCATTCTTCCTTCACTTCTCCGTGGCCTCCGTGCCTCCGTGGTCAATCTTTTCTACCGGCGGCACAGGCGATTGCCCTGCTCAAGGGAGGAGGGCTACGCGGACGCGCTGTCTATAGCGTCGCCAGGCGCGCGGCGGCGCTGGCGACGGCTTGCAGCGAGGCGGTGACGATGTTCTCGTCGAGGCCGACGCCGAAGAGGGTGCCGCCGCCGGGGGCGCGGATCTGGGCATAGGCCGCAGCCTTGGCCGAGGAGCCGGCGGTGATGGCGTGCTCGCGATAATCGACCAAAGCGAGGTCGATGCCGCAGTGGCGGCGCAGCGCGTCGATGAAGGCGTCGATCGGGCCATTGCCGGTGCCGGAGATCCGCTGCTCGGAGCCGTTGCGGCGGATCACCGCCTCGAGCCGGCGGCCGGCGCGGGTATCGGGCAGCATCTCGTAATCGACCAGCACGACGCCGGCGGCGGGGTCAAGATAGGTCGCGTTGAAGAGGCGCCAGATCTCGGCGGCGCTCGCCTCCTTGCCGGTCCGGTCGGTCATCGCCTGGACGGCGCCGCTGAATTCCACCTGCAGCAGCCGCGGCAGATCGAGGCCGTAATCGGTCTTGAGCAGATAGGCGATGCCGCCTTTGCCCGACTGGCTGTTGATGCGGATGATCGCCTCGTAGCTGCGGCCGAGATCCTGCGGATCGATCGGCAGATACGGCACTTCCCACAGCGCGTCGTTGCGCCGCGCGAGATCGTCGAGGCCCTTCTTGATCGCGTCCTGATGCGAGCCCGAAAACGCGGTGAAGACCAGCTCGCCGGCATAGGGATGGCGGGGATGGACGGGAAGCTGGTTGCAGTACTCGACGGTGCGCACGATCTCGCTGATGTCGGCAACCTCGATCGCGGGATCGACGCCCTGGCTGAAGAGGTTCAGCGCCAGGGTCATGACGTCGACATTGCCGGTGCGCTCGCCATTGCCGAAAAGCGTGCCCTCGACGCGCTCGGCCCCGGCCATCACCGCGAGCTCGGCGGCGGCGACCGCGGTGCCGCGGTCGTTATGCGGATGGACGCTGAGGATGAAGCGATCGCGGCCGGGCATGGCGCGGCCGAACCACTCGATCTGATCGGCGAAGATGTTGGGGGTCGCCATCTCCACCGTCGCCGGCAGGTTGAGGATCGCCTTCTTCTGCGGCGTCGGTTGCCAGACATCGAGCACCGCGGTGCAGATCTCGGCGGCGTAGTCGAGCTCGGTGCCGGTGAAGCTCTCGGGCGAATATTGGTAGACGATCTCGGTTTCCGGCATCGCCGCCGCGAGGTCGCGGATGAGGCGGGCGCCGCCGACCGCGATCTCGGTGATCCCTTTGCGGTCGAGGCCGAAGACGACGCGGCGCTGCAGGGTCGAGGTCGAGTTGTAGAGATGGACGATGGCGCGGCGCGCGCCGCGGATCGACTCGAAGCTGCGCTCGATCAGCTCCGGGCGGGATTGGGTCAAGACCTGGATGGTGACGTCGTCGGGCACGAGGCGCTGGTCCACGAGCCCGCGGATGAAGTCGAAATCGGTCTGCGAGGCCGCGGGGAAGCCGACCTCGATCTCCTTGAAGCCCAGCTTTACCAGCAGGTCGAACATGCGGCGCTTGCGCTCGGCGCCCATCGGCTCGACCAGCGCCTGGTTGCCGTCGCGCAGGTCGACGCTGCACCAGACCGGCGCGCGCTCGATGGTGCGCGACGGCCATTGCCGGTCGGGCAAGTGGATGGGGGCGAAGGGGCGGTATTTGTGGACGGGCATCGAGGTCATGGCGGGTACTCCGGAAGAGAGGGGCAGGCGGTCGGCGGGCGCAGCTGGCCGGCGAGGGTCAGGCTCGACGGCCGGCGCTAAGTCGCAGCGCGCTCAGCGGCGACGCAGGAGCCGCAGGTGATCCGGAGACGGGGGAGGAAGGCATGGTGCAGACCTCAGGCGCAACACGGGGTGAAAACGGACGGCCGAACGCCCGACGCTCCTCAGAGCGTC
>JBKQTR010000145.1:0-26564 GCA_052143095.1 Allostellaceae bacterium | reverse complement strand
TGTCGGTTGGGTTCAGAGGGTCCCAGAATGAAAGTGTACCGCCTCTACTTCCTCGACGCTAACCGCAGCGTGACGGGTGCCCACTGGCTCAACGCTGACGATGATGAGACGGCCCTTTGGATAGCGGAGCGTCTCCATCAGGCTTGTTCTGATGTCTGCTCGGGTTTCGAGCTACGACACTTGGCCCGCCCGGTTGTCGGCGTTGCACACCCCGCGGCGACGGCTGAGGCGGCGACGGCGCGCCGCCAGGAGATGCTGGCTCAGCACATAGAAATGATCCGCAGCAGCGGGCTCGCTATCTCGCGCAGCCGCAAACTGCTGGCCAGCGTCGTTCAGCAGAAGCCTCTGCAAGGCGATGGTGTGACGCGAGGGAGAGAAACGAGCTAAAGAACCGTTTGCGTCACAGGCCAAGGCGCGGCCTCGGTCGCGCGAAAGCGGGGAACGGCCATGAAACCTGATGGTCTCAAGGGCGCCGGCCGGCGTAACGACGGCAAATCGCCAGAACGAGAGTGGTGGTACCGCAACGTGCTCGACGCGCTGCCGGCAGCCATCTACGCCACCGATGCCGCTGGGCGCATCACCTACTACAACCAGGCCGCCGCTGACCTCGCCGGTCGTCGCCCTGAGCTGGGCAAGGACGAATGGTGTGTGACCTGGCGCCTCTATTGGCCGGACGGCACGCCGCTGCCGCACGACCAGTGCCCCATGGCCGTGGCCCTGAAGGAGAACCGAGCCATCCGGGGCGCCGAGGCGATCCTGGAGCGTCCCGACGGCACGCGCGTCGCGTTCCTGCCCTATCCGACGCCCTTGCGCGACGCGTCCGGCGCGCTCATCGGCGCGGTCAACATGCTGGTGGACGTCTCGGAGCGAAACGCGACCGCAACCGCACGCACCTATCTCGCCGCCATCGTCGATTCTTCCGACGACGCCATCATCAGCAAGAGTTTGGACGGGATCGTCACGAGCTGGAACCGGGGCGCCGAAGCCATTTTCGGCTATCGGGCGGACGAGATGGTCGGTCGCCCGATCGCCCTTCTCTTTCCGCCCGACCGGCTCACCGAAGAGGACGTGATCCTCGGTCGGCTTCGGCGCGGCGAGCGGGTCGAGCATTTCGAGACGGTACGGCTCCACAGGGACGGACACGAGATCGACGTCTCCTTGACCATCTCGCCCATTCGCGACGCCGTCGGACGGGTCATCGGCGCCTCGAAAATCGCCCGCGACATCACCGAGAAAAAGCGCGCCGAAGCAATGCTTCGTGATCTCAACCAGAACCTCGAGCAGCGCGTAGCCGAGCGCACGCACGAGCTTGCCGAGGCCGCCGAGCGCTTGCGGGCCGAGGTAGCCGAGCGCGAGCGCGCCGAGGCGGCGCTCCGGCAAGCGCAGAAGATGGAGGTCGTGGGCCAGCTCGCCGCCGGCATAGCGCATGATTTCAACAATCTGCTGACATCGGTTCTCGGCAACCTCGAACTCCTCGAGAGGGGCGTTGCCGACGGGCGTCAGCGAAAGCTGTTGCAGGCGGCGGTACGGTCGGCGTTGCGCGGCGCCAAACTCACCGAGCAGATGCTGGCGTTCTCGCGCAAGCAGCATCTCGCGCCGAAATCGGTCGATGTCAACGCGTTGGTGTTCGGGATCGAGGACATGTTGCGACGCACGCTCGGCGGCACGGTTGACGTAACCACGGTGTTCGCGCCCGATCTCTGGCCTGCGCTCGTCGATCCGCAACAACTCGAACTCGTCATCCTCAACCTCGCGATCAACGCGCGCGACGCCATGCCGTTCGGGGGAAGGGTCTTGATCGAAACCCGAGCGGTCAAGGCAAGCGAGCTGGACAAATCCCTTGATCTTGCGCCGGGTGACTATGTCCGCGTGTCGGTCGCGGATACCGGCATCGGCATGACCGAGGAGGTAATGGCGCGGGCCTGCGAGCCGTTCTTCACGACGAAGGCGGTCGGCGAGGGTAGCGGCTTGGGTCTGGCGCAAGTTTATGGCCTCGCGCACCAGTCCGGCGGCGGGCTGAGGATCAAGAGCACGGTCGGCGAGGGCACCACGGTCGAGGTCCACCTGCCCCGCAGCTTTGCACAGCCGGACGCGGCAACCGAGATCCGGGATGCAAAGCGCGCAACGGTTGTCTCCGGTCGGGCAACCGTGCTCGTGGTCGATGACCAGGAGGACGTACGCGAGGTTACCACCGCCCAACTCGAGGTGCTAGGCTACGGGGTCGTGCAGGCGGCGAGCGGCCGCACCGCGCTCGACCTCCTGGGCAACTGCAACGCCATCGATTTGCTGATCGTCGATTATGCCATGCCGGAAATGTCAGGGATCGACGTGGCGCGGGCGGCGCGCGACAGGTGTCCGGATCTACCGGTGATCATCGCCACCGGTTACGTGGACACCACGCGCTTCGATGATCACATATCCCACGCACGGATGATGAAGAAGCCCTATCGCATGGCCGAACTCGCGGATACCGTCGAATACATGCTGCGTCATAACCGCCAGAGGGGAGCGTCGACCGTGGCCGCCCTGCGGACGATCGAGAGCCGCAAGTAGGCCGTGATCTGGTCGAAGCTCTCGCGCCGAGGCGTCGAGATCCATTTTCAACCATTCGTTAAGTCTTAAGATATTCAATGCGCTGTCAGGCTGGCGGTGGGGATCATCGCGACCACCACGGCCTCGGCCGTCGGGGGAAAGGCGACTCACCCAAGAACAAAATTGCGCAGCGTCCAACAGGCCTCGGCGGCAGGCGCCGAAATGTCGTCAGACATCGCGGGCGTTACTGAAGCGGCGAGCCGAGCCGGCGCAGCGGCAGATGACGTGGGAGGCACAACGCCTTGGCAAAGTACCTCCACGCGGAGCGTCCTATGAGAGCCCTCGATAACACGAACGTCGCCAAGAAGCTGCTGATCGCTTACGTGCTGTTTCTCCTGCCGGTCACGTTCCTGCTCTATGTCATCGTCGACAAGAGCCTCGAGGACATCGGCTTTGCGCAGAAGGAGATCCTCGGCACGCGCTACATCGCGGCGCTGCACGAGGTTCAGGACGCGTTGGTGCGCAACGAGACGGCCCTCCCCAACCCGGCGCTGGCCGACAAAGTGGCCGCGGCGGAAAAGGGGTTCGGCGCCGCGATGGAGACGGCCGGGCCCGCGGACGCGGCCGTCAAAGCCCTGAGGGCGAACGATCCCGACCGGAAAGAGCCGCGCGCGGCGGTCCGCGATCTCATGAGCAAGATCGCTGACGGCTCGAATCTCACGCTCGATCCGGATCTCGATTCCTTCTACGTGATGGACGCCGTCACCGGAAAGATTCCGGATCTCATCGACCGGCTGTACGACTTGGCGCGGCTCACGGCCAGCTATACCCGAAAGGCGGAGCTCAGCGCCGAGGAGCAGACGGTATTCCTGGTGCAGAACGGCAATGTGGGGCCGGTCGTCGACGGCATGGGCTCGTCCTTCGGCTCGGCTTTCAAAGCCAACGCCACGACACAGGCGGCGCTTGCCGCGTCGCTCAAATCGGCTCAGTCCGCCGTGGCCGCCGGACTCGACGGCGTACAGACTGCGGCGCTTAGAGACCGCGCCAGCGCGCGGGAAATGCCCGCCTCGGTCGTCCCGGCGCTTTCCGCGCTTTCTTCCCTCGACCAGGCAGGATTTACCGAGCTGATCCGGCTGCTCGATGCACGCGTCTCGCGGTTCGAGAGATCTTTCATCGTCGACCTCAGTATCGCTCTCGTATTGTTCGCCGCGGGTGGCGTGTTCAGCTTTGTCGCGGTTCAGCGCGGCGCGGTGCGCCCGCTGATCCAGGTCACGGATCGCATGCGCGCGCTCGCCGACGGCAACAAGGAGATCGAGATTCCCGGCGTCGGCCGCAAGGACGAGATCGGCCAGATCGCCGCCGCCGTCCAGGTATTCAAAGACGGCATGATCAAGGCGGACCGGCTGGCGGCTGAGCAGCAAGCCGAGCAGGCGCGCAAGGAAAAGCGTCAGCAAGCCATCGAGGCCCTCATCCGCGATTTCGAGCGGTCGGTGGCCGGCGCCTTCGGCACGCTGAGCTCCGCGTCAACCCAGCTCGACAGGACCGCACGGAGCATGGGCGGGACCGCCGAAAAAACCAGCCATCAAGCCGCGACGGTGGCCGCAGCCTCGGAGCAGGCCACGGCGAACGTGCAAACGGTCGCCTCGGCGACGGAAGAGCTGTCCTCCTCGATCTCCGAGATCAGCCGACAGGTTGCGGAATCCACGCGGATCGCCAGCGAAGCGAAGGGTCAAGCGACCGACACGAACGCCCAAATCGAGGGCTTGGCCGAGGCGGCGCAGAAGATCGGCGACGTGGTCAAGCTGATCAGCGACATTGCGGGCCAGACCAATCTCCTTGCGCTAAACGCCACGATCGAGGCGGCGCGCGCCGGCGACGCGGGCAAGGGATTTGCGGTGGTGGCGTCCGAGGTGAAGAGCCTCGCCAATCAGACCGCCAAGGCGACCGAGGAGATCAGCGCCAAGATCGCCGAGATGCAGGCGGCCACCGGCCAATCGGTAGCGGCGGTGCAGACGATCGGCCAGACCATCGAGCGGATCGACGACATCGCGACCACCATCGCCTCGGCCGTCGAAGAGCAGGGGGCGGCGACCAAGGAGATCGCCCGCAACGTGCAGCAAGCAGCCGCGGGGACGAACGAGGTCTCGTCCAATATTGCCGCGGTCACCCAGGCGGCGGGCGAGACCGGCAATGGCGCCGCGCAGGTGCTTAGCGCCTCAAGCGACCTCGCCAAGCAGTCGGAGATCCTGCGCGCGCAAGTCGACGACTTCCTCGCCAAGATCAGGGCCGCTTAAGATCTGACACGTCGCTCATGGCAAGCACCCGCGCCTTGGACCGCATCGCGCCTCGGTGATGCAGCCGCTGGCGCCATCGAGTTTCGGCTTGGCGCGGATTAGCGATCCTCGCGCATCTGGCGGCGGGCGGGGCGGGGCTCGATCCTCTCGTCCGCAAAGCCGTGGAAAGCTTGAAAGAGGTTGCCGGTCGCCGCTGAGATCGATCGCGGACTGTCCGACGGGCCTCAGTCGCTGCTCCAGGGATTGACGAGCCTGACGCCCAGTGTCTCGAAGTCCGAGGCGTTCCGGGTAACGAGGATCAGATCGTGCCGCAGAGCGGTCGCGGCGATGAAGGCGTCCATCGCGCCGGAAGGGCGGCCGGCAGCCTGTCCGCGCGCCATAACGCGGCCCCAGATATTGGCCGTCTCGGCATCGATGGTCAGCAGACGATCCTCGAAGCGCAACGGCACCTGCTCGGTCAGCCAGACATCCAGCCGATCGCGACGCGCGCCGGACGACATTCTTTCGATGCCATGGCGCAGCTCGGCCACGGTGACGACGCTGATGAAGATCCGATCTTCGTCCGCCTCGGCTAGCCAGGCCACAACACCGGCATCGGGGCGCGGCTTCGTCCATTCGGAGACGACGTTGGTGTCGAGCAGGAAGGTCACAGATCGACCTTCCGGGGGCCGTCCTTGGTCCGCGGGGCTTTGAGCCCCGACCCGCGCAAGGGCGACTCCGCGAAGAACTCGGCGAGGTTGCCGGGACGGCGACTCTTGCGCTCCCATTCCTCGGCGGACACGATGACCACGGCAGTCCGGCCGTTCTTGGTGATGGTCTGAGGACCGCTCGTCCGCGCCTTGTCGATGACTTCGCTGAACTTCGCCTTCGCCTCGGCGACCGTCCATGTCCTGATGCTCATTGCCGCTGCCTCATATCCCGAAAACCACTATAGTCATAATAGTCATTTTTAGTCGCCACGACAAGCCTCTGTCCGAGGCAGGCGGTGAGCTAAAAGAGCCTATTGTCTGCCCAGGCCGAGGAGACACTGCGATGATCGAAGAGACCCTGGACATCACCACGCGCGACGGCGAGATGGAGACCTTCCTCTGCCGTCCCGAGCGCGGCGGCCCGTTCCCCGCCGTGCTCTTGCTGATGGACGCGCCGGGCATCCGCGAGGAGCTCAGGGACATGGCGCGCCGGCTCGCCACCACCGGCTACTGCGTGCTGCTGCCCAACCTCTACTACCGCGCCGGCCGCGACACGATCTACGGGCCGGGCGTCCTTGAGCATGGCAGCGCCGAGCATCAGCGCATGCGCGCGGTGCGCACCGAAATGACCATCCCGCCGGTCATGGAGGATGTCGCGGCGATGCTGGCCTTCCTCGACGGCCGCAAGGAGGTGAAGCCGGGGCCGGTCGGCTGCCATGGCTATTGCATGAGCGGTCCCTACGCGCTTGCCGCCGCTGCGCGCTATCCCGAGCGCATCGCCGCCGCCGCGTCCTTCTACGGCACCTGGCTGGTCAGCGACGCCGTCGAGAGCCCCCATCTCTCCCTGGGGAAGATCCGCGGCGAGGCCTACGTCGCCTGCGCCGAGCATGACGATCTCGCGCCGCTGCCCATGGTCGAGGAGCTCCGTGGGCTCTTCGCTCGGGCAGGCACCGCCGGCGAGATCGAGCTCTATCCCGGCGTCCATCACGGCTTCGCCTTTCCGCAGCGCTGGTGCTACGACAAGCCGGCGGCGGAGCGGCATTGGGAGCGGCTCATCGCGCTCTACCGGCGACGCCTCGGCTAATCCAGCACCAGGGTCTGCGCCTTGAGATAGGCACTCTCCGGCAGCCAGGGATGCACGGGATGGTCGGGTGCTGCGCCGGAGCTGCGCAGGATGCGGCCGGTGCGGCCGGCATCCTCCAGCCCGCGCCGCACCGCCTCGGCGAAATCCGGCGGCTCGACATTGTGCGAGCAGGAGGCAATGAACAGCACGCCGGCCGGCGCCACTAGGCTCGCCGTAAGCCGCGCCAGCTTGCGGTAACCGCGCAACCCCGGGCCCAGATCCTTCTTCGACTTCACGAAGGCTGGCGGGTCGACGATCACCACATCGAAGCGCTCGCCGGCGGCGCCGAGACGCGACACCTCGCCGAAAGCGTCGGCGCGCTGGAAGCGGCAGCGCTCGCCGACGCCGTTGAGTTCGGCCGCTTGCGCCGCCAGCGCCAGCGCCGGCTCCGAGCGGTCGAGCGCCAGCACCGCATCGGCGCCGCCCATCGCCGCCTGCACGGCGAAGCCGCCGGTGTAGCAATAGACGTCGAGCACGCGCGCCCCCGCGCACAGCCCCGCGACGAAGCGGCGGTTGTCGCGCTGATCGAAGAACCAGCCGGTCTTCTGCCCCTCGCGGGGATCGGCGAGGCCGCGCATGCCGTTCTCGGCCAGCTCGACGGCGCCGGCGATCTCGCCCTTGGCCAGACGCAGCTCGCTCTCGAGCCCCTCGAGCGCGCGCGCGGAGCTGTCGTTGCGCAGCACGATCGCGGCAGGTGCGAGCACGCTCTCGCAGGCGGCAAGCAGATCCGGCTCGAGCCGCGCCATGCCGGCGGTGTTGAGCTGCAGCACCAGCACCTCGCCATAGCGGTCGGCGATGGCGCCCGGCAGCCCGTCCGCCTCGGCATGGGCCAGGCGGTAGCAGGGCTCGGGGTAAAGCCTGCGGCGCAGCGCCAGCGCGTTTTCCAGCCGCTCGACGAAGAAGGCGGCGTCGATGCGGCGCTTCACGTCGCGGTCGAGCAGGCGCGCGCTTACCAGCGTGTGCGGGTTGAAGGTGGCGACGCCCAGGGGGTCGCCGCCGGCGCTGCGCAGGCTGACCAGCGTGCCCGGCGGCAGCGCCTTCGCCGCCGCGTCCATCGTCACTTCGTTGGAATAGACCCAAGGGTGGCCGGCCTCGACGCGGCGGTGGCGGCCAGGCTGCAGCAGGATCGCGGGGCGCGCCTTGGGATCATCGGCCATGATGGCGGCGAGTGTAGCCGCCGGACGCGCGCGAACAAGCGGCGACACCGCCGTCGATACGAAGGGTGCGGGAGAAGATAATGCACTGGACACATGCGGGGTGCATTTTTATAGAATAGATGCATGAATCTGCCCGACCTCAAAGCCTTCATAGCGCTTGCCGAGACCGGCTCAATCAACCGCGCGTCTCGGCGTCTCGGCCTGACGCAGCCCGCGACAACCCGACGCGTGCAGAATTTCGAGGCCAGCATGGGCGGGGCAGCGCTGCTCGACCGCCGCGTCAAGCCGCCGGTCCTTACCGCAACCGGCCGCCAGGTGCTCGCCCATTGCCAACGCGTTCTCAAGGCGGTGGCAGAGCTGGAGGCTTGTGTGTCGAACGATTCCGAGCCGGCAGGTGATCTCCGGATCGGAGTCTCGCCTGGCCTGGCCGACGCCGTGCTGTCGACGCCGCTCGACGACGTCCGCAGCCGGTTCCCGGGCTTGCAGTTGCGCGTCACGTCACAATGGACGACGCCGCTCATCGACGCGGTGAGCGATTGCGCGCTGGACTGCGCGATCGCGCTCGTCACCGACCACCACACGCTGCCGGCCGGTGTCACCGGCTCATTGATGGCCGCCGAACCGCTTGTCGTCGTGGGGCCTCGCGGCCTGGCCTATGCGACGAAGCACGGTCGGGCGCTGCGCCTGGGCGACCTCGAGCAGCATGGCTGGGTGCTGAACCCCGTCGGCTGCGGCTACCGCGAGGCGCTGCTGCGGGCCTTCGACCGCGCCAAGGCGTCCTGTCGATTGGTCGCCGATGTTCTCGGCTACGATCTCCAGCTTTCCCTGATCGCACGAGGCGCCGGGCTCGGGCTGGTTCCGCGGCGGCTGGTCGATAAGAGCCCCGTGCGACAGCGGCTGCGCATTTTGAAGGTGGCTGACTTTGCCCCCGAGGCTCGGGTAATGATGCTGCGCGGCACGTCGCTCGGGAGCCTGGGCGTCGCCGTCGACTACCTGCAAGCGCGGTTCGTTTCAGGCCGAAAGAAACTTGCATAATCTTATTCCACATATTGCATTTGACTGATGGAACGCGGCGCTCGACGATGCCGCTGCATCTCCCGGCTCCGACGCTGGTCCGCTGCGACGATGCGATAATCATTGGCGATCTGCGCGGCCCCACGCATGGACCCCTTCTTCGTTGGACTTGCCCTTGCATCGGCGGCACTGCATGCGGGATGGAATACCTTCGTCAAGGCCGCAGGCGATCGCCTGGTCGTCCTCTCCACGGTGTCGCTGGGCTTTGCGCTGGCAGGCGCGGCGATGATCCCGTTTTATGGCGTCCCCGATCGCGCAAGCTGGGGCTATATCGCCCTTACGACCGTCCTCTATTACGGCTATGTGTGGCTGCTGCATCGCGCCTATCTGGTCGGAGACGTGAGCCACGCCTATCCGTTGTTTCAGGGAGCCGCCCCGCTGTTCGTTGCGACCGGCGCGGCCTGGTTCGGCGGCGAGCGGCTGACGCTGCTCGCCACGCTGGGCGTCGCGCTTCTTTGCTTCGGCATCATGAGCCTTGCGGTTTTCGGCAGGTCTTCGACACGCCCGCACCCGCTCAAGCTCTACGCGCTGGCCTTTGCCGCGTCGCTGGTCGTCGGCACCATGATGGTGTCGAATGGTATCGGCTCGCGCGCGTCAGGCTCGCCGATGGCCTTCATAGCGTGGATTTTCCTCCTGCAGGCGCCGGTTGTCGGCCTGGCAGCCGCCCTGCGTCGCGGCGCTTTCTCTCGCGCCGTGTGCGCTGAGCCGTTGAAAGTCATTTGGACCGGCGTCAGCGCAACGCTTGCCTACGGCCTGTCCATTTATGCCTCGGCCTATGCTCCCATGGCGGGCGTCGCGGCGCTACGCCAGACCAGCGTGATCATGGCCGCACTGCTCGGCACCATTATTCTTGGCGAGCGCCCATGGGCGCCACGGGTCGCTGCAGCCTGCGTGATCACTGCCGGGGCCGCGCTGGTGGTGACACAAGGGGTGCGCTGACGAGAAAACCGGTCTCCGCCAGAGAGGGGCGCGACATGAGAACGCTCTATCACAGTTACCTGTCACCCTACGCTCGCCGCGTGTTGATCGTCCTCGCCGAGAAGGGCCTGCAACACGACAGGCATAAATACAAATTCGCCCGCGAGTTCGCGGATCTCTCGTCGATCAATCCCTGCCTTCTCCTGCCGGTCTTCATCGACGGCGATGTGCATCTGTGGGGCTCCTCCTTGATCATCGAGTATCTCTTGAAAAGCTATCCCGACACGCCGGCGGGCTCATCGGAACCGCCGCTCGCGCCGACGATGACCCGCCCTGATCACCACTGGGAAGATGCGAGGGTCTTGGCCACGCTCGAGACGACGACCGACAGCATCATGAATCTGCGTCAGATGAAGATGAGCGATCTCGAGCCCGAGCAGGTCGCTTATTTGCGCCGACAGCGGGATCGAATCGACTGCTGTTTGGACTGGCTGGAGAAGCAGGCGACGCGGGACGGCTTTGCGCCTGGCGCGTTCTCCGTCATGGACGTCAATCTGCTGTGCGCGCTCGGCAACATCGACAACCACAAGAGCTTCGAATGGCGGGGGCGGCCAATGCTCGAGGCCATCGTCGCGCGCTATGCGGAGCGCCCGTCGGTGGCTTCGACCGCGCGGGAATAGCGGCGCGTCGCCGGTGCCGATGACCAGCGCGGCTGCTTTCTCCTCAGGCTCGCGGCACCAGCACGACGGTCTGGCAGGCGTGGCCGAGGCGCCCCTGCTCGTCATGGAGCTCGGAATCGGTGAGCCCCATGCCCTCCGGCCGCCAATCGGAGCGCGCCGTGACGCCGATCCAACCGCCGGCAATCGGACGCGAGGCGTGAACGGCAATGTCGATGTTGGGAAAGGTGTAGTCGGAGAGCGCGTCGCGGGGATCGCGCAGCGAGAAGGGCTGGCCGTTATCGGCGACCGCGAAGATCGCTGCGAAGGCGGCTTCGTATAGCACCAGCGGCCGCAGCAACCGTCCCCATTTCGTGCCCTGCGGATCGACGCGCAGGTCGAGCGCGTCGAACAGCGTGCGGTGCCGGAAGCGCGGCTTGAGCGGCCAGGGCGGCAGCGACGCGGCATCGCACGGCAGCGGCGCCGCCGCCGGCACGCCCGCGACCGGAAGCGGCGCGACGCAGGACGCCGTGCCTTTGGCGATCAGCTTGCCCTCGGCCAGCAGCACCGTCTCGAGCGCGCCGGTGCGCCCGCCCTTGCGCAGCAGCTCCGTGCGCGTCTCCAGCGGCGCCATCGGCGCCGGGCGCAGCAGCAGCACCGAGGCGCTCAGCATGAAGCCGAGGCCCTGCTCGCGCGCCGCACGCTCCATCTCGGCGACAATGAGGCCCGAGACGGCGCCGCCATGCAGCCCGCCGAAGGGGCCGGCCGCTTCCGGATGCGGCCGCCACTGAGCGCCGTCGCGGGCAAAGACGGGATCGGCGAGGCTGGCGCCGTCCATGGCTCAGCCCGCCCGGCGATAGAGGCGGCCGAGCAGCGCGTCCTCGACGAAATCGAGGCGGTCCTGGCCGAAGAAGATCTCGTCGCCGACGAAGAAGGTCGGCGCGCCGAAGACGCCGCGCGCCACCGCCGCCTCGGTCCAGGCCTTGAGCTTCTGCTTGACGCCGTCCTCGCTGGTGCGCGCGAGGATGTGGCGGCCGTCGAGCCCGGCCTCGCGCAGCGCGTCGGATATCACCGCCTCGTCATCCATCTTGCGCCCGTCGCGCCACATGCCGGTAAACGCCGCATCGCTGTAGCGGTCGAGATAGCCTTCCTCGACGGCGACCACGGCGCCGCGCATCAGCCGCAGCGTGTTGACCGGGAAAAACGGGTTGCGCTGGAACGGCACCTGGTATTTGGCGACGAAGCGGTCGAGGTCGCGCTCGCTATATTTCACCTTGTTGAGGGCGGGGCGGCTGTTGCCGGTGAGCTGGAAGACGCCGCCGAGCAGCATCGGCCGGTAGGCTACCGCCGCTTCGGCCCGCCGCAGCACCTCCGGCAGGCGCCGATGGGCGATATAGGAATAGGGGCTGCCATAGTCGAAATAGAACTCGACCGTGCCGGGCATCGGCGCCTCCGCGCTTGAGTTCCTAAAGGGAACGCTGTTATAGTGCGTTCTGAAAAGGAACCTGTCAAACGCCAAGTATGACGAGGAAGCCATGCGTTGGGCGGAATTGGATCAGGAGGCGTGCTCGGTGGCGCGGACGGTCTCGGTCATCGGCGACCGCTGGACCCTGCTGATCCTGCGCGACTGCTTCTTGCGCGTGCGCCGCTTCGAGGCGTTCGAGCAGCGGCTCGGCATCACCCGCCATGTCCTTGCCGACCGGTTGAAGAAGCTGGTCGAGGCCGGAGTCCTGGCGCGGGTAGCCTATCAGCAGCGGCCGCCGCGCTACGAGTACCGGCTGACCGAGAAAGGGCTCGATCTCAACGCGGTGCTGCTGGCGCTGGTGCATTGGGGCGATCTGCACAAATCCGACGAGCGCGGCCGCCCGAGGCTCTACCAGCACCGCGACTGCGGCCATCTCTTCGACCCCGTGATGAGCTGCTCGGTCTGCGGCGGCGCGGTAACGGCGCGCAATGTCCGAATCCTCGAGGGGCCGGGCGCGGCGGAAGCCGCCAACGACGCCTAATCCCCCAAGGCGGTGCCGTCGCGGCGCGGATCGGCAGCGCCTTCGAGGCCCTGCGGTGTGACGAGAATGCCGGTGAGGCCGCTCGGCCGGTCGCCGATCGCGATGGTGTGGCCGAGCGCCCGCAGCGCCGCCGCCATGGGATCGGCGCCGGGCCCGGCCTCGATCTCGGTCGCGCCGTTGCGGTTGCCGTCATTGGGAAGATCGAAGGCCGCCGGCAGATCGTCATGCCCGTCGATGACGCCGATGATGGTCTTGGCGACATCGTTGATGATCGCCGGCCCGCCGGCCGAGCCCACCACCAGCTTGAGCTTGCCGTTGCGGCCGAAGACCAGGGTCGGCGCCATGGCGCTGCGCGGCCGCTTGCCCGGCTCGACGCGGTTCGCCACCGGCCTGCCATTCTCCGCCGGCGCGAAGGAGAAATCGGTCAGCTCGTTGTTGAGCAGAAACCCCCGTACCAGGAGCCGCGAGCCGAAGGCGTTCTCGACCGTCGTCGTCATGGCGAGCGCGTCGCCGGCGCGGTCGACGATCGCGATGTTGCTGGTGCCCGGCAGCTCCGGCGCGCGGTCGCTTCCCCAATCCGAGGCGTGGCTTCCCGGCGGATCGCCCGGCGCCGCCGGGCTCGGCAGCGCGTGCGCAGGGTTTATGAGCCGCGATCGCTCAGCGAGATAACCGGGATCGAGCAGCCCGCGCACCGGCACCGGCACGAAATCCGCATCGCCGAGATAGCGGTCGCGATCGGCATAAGCCAACCGCCCGGCCTCGGCGAAGAGATGCGTCGCCGCGACCGAGCCGGGGCCGAGCCGGGCAAGATCGAAACGCTGCAGCAGCCCCAGCATCTCCAGCACGGTCACCGCCCCCGAGCTCGGCGGCCCCATGCCGCACAGCCGGTTGCCGCGATAGCTGCCGCACAGCGGCCCCCGCCGCTTGGCGCGATAGCCCGCGAGATCCGCGAGCGCGAGATCGCCGGGATTGACCGCCGCGCCCGCGACGGCGCCGACGATGTCGGCGGCGATCGGGCCGGAATAGAAGGCATCGGCGCCGCCGGCGGCGATGGCGCCGAGCGTCGCGGCGAGCTCGGGATTGACCAGCCGCGCCTTCGGCGCTCCGTCCTGATCGTAGAAATAACGCCGCGTCGGCTCGGCAAGGCGCAGGAACGGGTCGCGCAGCAGCAGCGCGCGCAGCCGCGGCGAGGGCGCGAAGCCTTGCTCGGCAAGCGCGATCGCCGGCGCGAACAGCTCGGCCCAGGGGAGCTTGCCCCAGCGGCGATGGGCAAGCTCCAGCGCCCGCAGCACGCCGGGCACGCCGACCGAGCGGCCGCCGACCACCGCGGCATAGAAGGCCATGGGCTTGCCGTCGGCGCCGAGAAAGCGGTCGGGGCGCGCGGCGGCGGGCGCGGTCTCGCGCCCGTCGATGGTGACGACGCGCCGCTGCGCCGCCGACCAGTAGACGAGAAAGGCGCCGCCGCCGATGCCCGAGGATTGCGGCTCGACGAGGTTGAGCACGAGCTGGGTGGTGATCACGGCGTCGATGGCACTGCCGCCGCGCCGCAGCACCTCGAGCCCGGCGGCGGCGGCCAGCGGGTTCGCCGCCGCCACCATCTCGTGGCCGGCGGTGCTGGCATGCTGTTCGGTCCGCCCCGTCGCCGCTTCCGGCGGTGCCTGCGCCAAAGCGGGGCCGGCGACAAGGAGGAGGGTGAGGAGGAGAGCGCTGCGGCGTTTCACGCGACGCATGGTTCCACGCGTGAGGCGGCGGATCAAGCGCGCGACATCGCCGCGGCCGGCGCGGCGCGGAGAGCAGCGTTGTCACGCGCTCATCGCTCGGCGACAATCGCCGCATGAGCATCGCTCCGGGACCGCGCAATCTCATCACCGACGTCGCCGGCATCCTGGTCGGCAATGCCGAGGATGCCGCGGTGCGGACCGGGGTCACCATCGTGCTGCCCGAGCGGGCGGCGGTGGCGGCGGTCGATGTGCGCGGCGGCGCGCCGGGGACGCGCGAGACCGACGCGCTCGATCCGACCTGCTTGGTCGCGCATGTCCACGCGGTGGTGCTGAGCGGCGGCTCTTCCTTCGGCCTTGAGGCCGGCTCGGCGGCGATGACTTGGCTCGCGGCGCGCGGGGCCGGGTTTGCCATCGGCGCGGCGCGCGTTCCGCTGGTGCCGGAGGCGATCTTGTTCGATCTGCTGAATGGCGGCGACAAGGCCTGGGGCGAGGCGCCGCCCTATGCGCGGCTGGGGCGCGAGGCTTGCGCCGCGGCGGCGGCCGATTTTCGCTTGGGCAATGCCGGCGCCGGATTTGGCGCCAGGGCCGGCCCGCTCAAAGGCGGTCTCGGCAGCGTCTCGGCAGTGACGCCGGACGGGCTGCAAGTGGGAGCGCTGGTCGCGGTGAACGCCATGGGCGATACGGTGATGCCCGGGCAGAGCTGCTTCTGGGCCTGGCCCTTCGAGCGTGCCGGCGAGCTCGGCGGGCAGGCGCCGCCGCTTGGTCCCGTGCCCGTCGACGAGGCGCTCGTCGCCGCGCCCTTGGCGCGGATCGGCGCCAACACCACGATCGGCGTGGTCGCCACCAACGCCATCCTCGACAAGGCCGAGGCGCGCCGCGTCGCCATCATGGCGCAGGACGGCTATGCCCGCGCCATCCGCCCGGTGCACACGCCCTTCGACGGCGACATCATCTTCGTGCTGGCGACCGGGACCCGGCCGCTCGACGAGCCGCGCGAAGCGGCGCTGTCGCTGCTCGGCGCGCTCGCTGCCGACTGCGTCGCGCGCGCCGTCGCCCGCGGGGTCTATGCCGCGGAGAGCCTGGGCGAATTGACGTCCTATCGCGACTGGCTCAAGACCCGCGGCTGAGCCGCTCCGCTTCCCAGGGAAAGACGATCCAGGTGTCCTGGCTCACCTCGGTGACGAAGGTGTCGACCATCGGCCGCCCGGCCGGCTTGGCGTAGACCGTGGCGAAATGCGCCTTGGGCAGCATGTCGCGCACCACCCGGGCGGTCTCGCCGGTATCGACGAGATCGTCGATGATGAGGAAGCCCGCGCCCTCGCCGCTCATCCCCTTCAGCACCTCCACCGCTCCCGGATGCTGCGCACGGTCGTCGTAGCTGGAGATGCAGATGGTGTCGACCAGTCGGATATCGAGCTCGCGCGCGACGACGGCGGCGGGGACCAGCCCGCCGCGCGTCACGGCGATGATGCCGCGGAACGGCCCCAGCCCCGCGACCCGCCAGGCGAGCGCGCGGGCGTCGCGGTGGATCTCCTCCCAGCTCACCGGGAAATTCTTTCTGACCGGCGCCGACAAGGCTAAGTCTCCTTCTCGCTGCCCGGCGCCAGGCTGACGCCGTTGATGCGCCAGCTGCCGTCGCGCTCCTGCTCCATCAGATAGAAGGCGCGCACGCCGAGGCCATCGGGGCCGATCACATCGACCTCCTGCACCACCGTGCCGTCGCCGCGTCGTGCTGCGCCGAACTCGACCGAGCGCGGATGATAGACGGCGCGATAGCCGGTCTCCACCATGCGCATGAAGTTCTCCGGCGAGCCGAATTGCCGCTGCAGGGCAGGGCTGGCGAAGCTGAAGGCGGTGGCCGCGTCATCCTTGGCGAAGGCGGCGATCTGGCGCTGAATCACGCCGCGGATGGCGGCGGTGTCGGCGGCGGAGACGGCGTCGTCGCCGGCGCGAGCCGCGCCCGGCGCGGCGGCCAGCAGCACGAGGAGGATCAGCAGCAGTAGCGGACGCATGACCGACCTCGTTGGCGAGGAAAGGCAGGGCGCCGGCAGCCTCCGGCGCGCGCCGGCTCAGCGGACGTAGATCTGGACCTCGTTGACCATGACGCCGTTGCTGGTCGTCGCCGAGAGCGAGACGCGGTCGGCAGCCAAGCCCATATCGTTGAGCGAGCGCAGCACATCCTGGGCGTTGCGCTTTGAGGCGTCGGTGTGCAGCGCCACTTGCGCCGGCGTGCCGGCATTGGGCGTGACGGCGACGAGATCGAAGGTGGCGTCCGGCCGCCGTTCGAGCGCGCGCTTCACCGCGTTGTAGAGCGCTTGCTGGTAGGGGACGTTCGGCCGGTCGAAGCGGATGACCATCAGCGGGCGGCGCTCGCCGATGCCGGTCGACGTGCTGGCGCGCGCCGGCGCCACGCCCGGTATCGCCGAGGCGAAGGCGCGGTTGCTGAGGCTCTGGCCGTAGAGCTCGCCGTTCTTGATGGCGAGCGACAGGGTGTTGAGATTGGCGCGCTCGTTGCTGACGTAGTTGCCCTGCCGGCTGATGTCGTCGGAGAGCGAATTGAGCAAGTGGTCGATCAGCACCACGGTGCGATTGACGTCGCTTTCGAGCAGCGCGAGCTGGCGGTGGTCTTCGTCGACCGCGCCTTGCAAGCCATAGGCGGCCTTGACCGATTCGAGAATGTAGGCGGCGAGCGAGGAATCGGCGGCGACCTGGTTCGACAGGCTGTTGAGCTTGGCGATGTCGTCGCTTATGCGGTCGAGCGCGGTCTGCGCCTGGTTCCATTGGGCGACGAGCTCGGGATTGCCCGGCGTCGTCCCGACCTGGAGGCGCGCGTTGATGGTGCCGACCAGGCCGAAATAGCCGGCGGCGTCCTGCGCCATGGACTGGCGCAGCTGCTGCAGCGCGCTGTTCTGCTGATTGATGTTGTCCTGCAGCCGCTGCAGGTCGCGGCGCATCGAGGCCACTTGGGCCCCGACGAAGGTGCCAGTGGGCGAGCCCGGCGTCACCGACGGCGCCGCAAAGTTGCTGGTGTTGAGCGCCGGCGGCTGGCGCGCGCCCAGCGTCGGTTGCGGGTTGAGCTCGGCCGGCGAGGGCGGGATGGCCACGACCGTGCCGCCGCTGCTGGCGGCTGGCTTGGTGGTGGCGCTGGTGGCGCTGTCATCGCCGGAGAGGGAGGACCAGACCGAATCGGCGGTGTTGCTGATGGTGGAGCAGCTGGCAAGCAGCAGCGCTGCGACGGCCACGCCAAGATGCGAGCGACGAATTAACATGCTAAGCGGCTACCTTTGTCTCAGCGTCCCCACCACACGAAACAGGCCCGATGATCTCGCCGAGATAAGGAAATCATCATCTTTTCAGCCTGAATCCCCTTGTAGATACTACGCAATTACAGTTCCAGCCACAAGCAAGTTTCGTCGCAGGAGCGCTCGATGGCCGTCTTGCCTTCGGCCGGCGATGCCGCTAGCTTCCTCCCTCCTCGGCGGCAGGCAGCGCCGAGTATTGCGCCCGTAGCTCAACTGGATAGAGCACCAGACTACGGATCTGGGGGTTGGGAGTTCGAATCTCTCCGGGCGCGCCAACACTTTCAAAGGCTTACCTGAAAGAAAACGATGCCGATCGGGGATCGCGCATAGCGCTTCGGGTAACACCCCCTGCTGCTGCCTCAACGAGCGGCGATCATGGGCACCCGCGTCGCCGTAAGATTTTGCGGAACTCCGCCAGTCCGAGTAACGCGTCATGCTCAACGTCGCCTGTGTGTCGCTTCTCAAGGAACCGATGCGACCCGTCACCGCATTTCCCAACTCGCACGAGCCCGCGAAGCCTGTCGCATTCGTGGATCAATCTTCGCGCGCCCGGCGACTCGGTCCATATCATGTCAACGAAGTTAATATCATATTAAAATCCCCACCCTTGACGCGCTATGCGTTCATCGATGCCGCGCGCCTCGGCTCTCCGCACGACGCCGTTGCATCACTGCGGACGACGTGTCGCGAGAATCGTCGCGCAGCATCGAGAATCCTCGCGCAGCAGAGAGCGGCATCGCGCGAGGGCTGCGGTGCCAGTGCTGACGCTGGCGACGCTGTCGGCACGGCTGCGCCAGCGAGTGTCTTGCTGCGGTGCGCGGATCGCCGGCCGCCCTCACCGAGACCGCCGCCCGCCAGCTCAGCTTGCCCCGGTGTAGCCTTTGCCGATCATGCAGCGCTCGACGATGTCGCCGCTGCGCGCGTTGTTGCTGTCGGCATATTGCTCGCGCATGGTCTGTAGCGTGCCGAGCCGCGCCCAATCCTGGCCGCGCGTCGCCAGGATGTCGGTGTCGATGTCGCTGTCGCGGCGCAGCGCGAGCTCGGCCGTGTGGCGGCATTCGGCGTAGTCCTGCGCCGCCGTCCCGGGTGGCACGCCGGGCTTGCTCCAGCCGCCGGCGCCGCTGCAGGCGGCGAGCGGCAGCAGCACGGCCAGGTAGTAGGGTGATCGCATATCAGGGGTGTCCCTCTCGCCGGCGCCCCGGCAACGGAAGATTAACCAACCTCGCTTAATAGATTAGCGGGTAATCAGAGGTGCGTCCTGCGGCTTGTTGGACGCGCCGGTCGCCGCTGGAGACACCGCGCCGCATGGCCTCGCCCCGTCGCTCGATCCTACTGTCCGTCACGGTCGCGAGCCTGCTGCTCGGCGGCTGCGATGCCTGGCAGACCCGCGCCGAATTCGCCCCGCCGCAAAGCCGCTGGGACGCCAGCCAGCCCTCGCCGGCGGGAAAAGACGATCCGGCGCCGCCGATCGCCGCGCAATATTGCTATCGCACCCTGGCGAGGGTCGATTGCTATACCGAGGCTAAGCCCGACCGGGTCACCGGCTTTACCGGGCTCTATCCCGATCCCGACAGCCTGCCGCAGAAGCACTGAGCCGCGCAGCCCATACCTCGGTGAGGAATCCGGGCTAGAAGCGGTCGGACTGGAAATCCAGGATCGCCTGGCGGATCTCATCCGACGTGTTCATGACGAAGGGGCCGTAGCGCGCCACCGGCTCGTTGAGCGGCTTGCCCGCGGCGAGCAGCACGCGCGCCGCGCCCGCCGGCGCCGTCAGCAGTACGCCGTCGCCGGCGCCGAGCACGGCGATGCTGCCGCGCGCCAGGCGTGTCGCCGCCTCGCCCACCGCCGCCTCGCCGTCGAAGGCATAGAGGAAGGCGCTGTGTCCGCGCGGCAGCGGCAGCGCCAGGCTGGCACCCGCCGGCAATGCGAGATCGAGCAGAATCGGCTCGGTGGCGATGCCGTTGATCGGACCCGTGGTGTCGCCAACCGTGCCGGCGATGACCTTGACCGTGACGCCGCCCGGCAGTGCCGCCACGGGAATGTCCTTGGGCGGGATCTCCTGGTAGCGCGGCTCGGTCATCTTGTCCTTGGCGGGCAAATTGACCCAGAGCTGAAAGCCCTGCATCAGCCCGTTCTCCTGCTCCGGCATCTCGGAGTGGACGATGCCGCGGCCGGCGGTCATCCATTGCACGCTGCCGGCCTCGAGCCGCCCGGTATGCCCCTTGTTGTCGCCATGGCGCATGCGCCCGGCGAGCATATAGGTCACCGTCTCGAAGCCGCGATGAGGATGATCGGGGAAGCCGGCGATATAGTCGGCGGCATCGTCCGAGCGGAACTCGTCGAGCATCAGGAACGGATCGACGTCGCCGAGCTGCGGCGTGCCGATGACGCGGTTGAGCTTGACGCCGGCGCCGTCGCTTGCCGGCATGCCGCGGGCGAGCCGTGCCACCGGCCGTGGACGGGTCATTCCACCATCCATCGCTTGATCCTCCGTTACGCCGCCTTTGCCGAGCGGGACTGAGCCAGAGCGCCGGCGATCTCTGCCACGTGGCGGCCCTGGAAGCGCGCCAGCTCCAGCTCGTTCGCGCTGGGCTGCCGCTCGCCCCGGCCGCCGGCAATGGTCGTGGCGCCATATGGGGAGCCGCCGGTGATCTCGTCAAGGCGCATCTGCCCCTGAGCGCTGTAGGGCAACCCGACCACCACCATGCCGAGATGGAGCAGCGTGGTGTGGAAGGAGAGCAGCGTCGATTCCTGCCCGCCATGCTGGACGGCCGACGAGGCGAAGGCGCTGCCGACCTTGCCGATCAACGCGCCGCTGGCCCAGAGCGCGCCGGTCTGATCGAGGAAGTTGCGCATCTGCGCCGCCATGTTGCCGTAGCGCGTCGGCGTGCCGAAGATCACGGCATCGTAATCGGCGAGCTCCTCGGGCTTGGCGATGGGTGCCGCCTGCTCGAGCTTGACGCCGGCTTGGCGCGCGACCGCCTCTGGCATCAGCTCCGGCACGCGCTTTACCATCACTTGCGTCCCCGGCACGGTGCGCGCGCCGGCCGCCACCGCCTCGGCCATGGTCTCGATATGGCCGTAGGTGGAATAGTAGAGCACCAAAACTTTCGTCATCATTTCCCTCCTGGGACGCAATCAATCGCACGCATGATGTAATCGGCGCCCGGAGGCCGGCAATCCGGCAAACCAGAATGGGACTGTTTCGCAAAAGGAAAGAACAAGGAGTGAATCGCCATGGCGGGGTGCGCCTTGCCGTCGCTCCGCCGGAGGGCGTCGCCATCAAGCCGGGAGCCGCGTCAAGCCTTGGTGTTGCCTGCCTCTTGCCGCCGCCGGGCGGGCAGCGCGGTGAGGATGCGACGCTTGTCCTCGCGCGCCAGCAGCACCCAGTGCGAGATCTCGGTAATGGTGCGGAAGCAGCCGCGGCAATAGCCGGTCGCGGGGTCGAGCACGCAGACCGCGATGCAGGGCGACAGCGGCTCGCTCTCGCTCACGATGATTTCGGCGGCGCCGTCACATCGGCGAGCTTGGTCCGCAGCGTCTTCGCCTTGTAGTCCGGAATGGCGAAGACCCAGGGCCGCAGCTTGGCGTCGAGGGCCTGCGCCGGCTTCTCCGCCTCGCCGGTGCCGCTCACCTCGAAACGGGCCCAGCTCTTGCCGTCCTTGTCGACGAGCGCGAGCTTGACCACGAGCCCGTCGAAGGTGGTGACCTCGGCGCGCGAGACGTCGGCTTGCGGCAAGGGCAGATCCGTGGCCGGCCGCACATCGCTCAGCGTCAGGCTCGCCAGCGCCGTGGTCGGCTCGACCAGCGCCGTGTCGCTCTTGAGCTTGGTGTCGGCCGGCGCGCCCTTGAGCGCCAGTGCCTCCTCCGCCTTGTCATGGGCGATGTCGAGCTTGCTGCCGTCGGGCTGGATCAGCACCACTTCCTTCACCTTGTCGCGCGGCACGTCGATGATGGCGGGGTCGAGCCACGGCGCGGTATCGCCAGGAAGCTCCAGCGTGCCGCTCGCGAGCCACGATTGGGCGTCGCCGGGCTTCCTTGCATAGATGCCGTCGGTGCCGCCGCCGAGCTGGTCGACGCGCCGCTTGCCGACGATGATTTCGCCCAGCAGCGTGCCTTTCTCCTCGCTCGCCGTCACCAGGGTCGATTTGGCGTCCTTCTTGCCGGCATCCTCGACCTCGAGCCGCGCATAGAGATCCGCCTTGCGTGTCTTGGGCTCGACGTAGCGGAGATCGGCGAGGCCGCGCACCGCCTGTGTCACTTTCGCCTGGTCGGCGGGGTAGTTCCCCTTCTCCTCGACGATCCATTGGCCGCCCTGGCGCAACAGCGTCGTCTTCGCCTCGCCATGGATGAGCGTCAGCCGCGCCACCTCGCCCAGCCGCTGGCGCATATCCGGCAGCACCACCTTGCCGACCTGCGGATCCGTGTCGTTGGCGCCGCCGCGATAGGCGACCAGCACGGCGAGGATGACCGCGATGGCGGTGACCAGGAGGAGGGTGATCAAGCCCTTGGTTTTCATCGTCTGCTCCCTCTCAGCCGGCCTCGGCGCGGCGCTTGCGCCGCCGCATGCGCACGACGCCGAGCACGATGGCGGCAAGCCCGACCAGCAGCGGGATGAGGGCGATGTCGAAGAATTCGAGCGCCGCCTTCAGCCGGTCGATGTCCTGGCGCAAATCGAGCTGCACCTGACGCAGCTGCGTGCGGATCTGCAGCATCTGCGTGCGGAAATTGTCCAGCGCCTGGTTCTGCTCGGCAGCGAGCGTGACGTTGCCGCCGGCGCCCTCCTTGCCTTGCAGCTCCTTGATCTTGGCCTGGGTGTCCTTGAGCTGCTGCTCGAGATCCTTCTCGCGCGCCTGCGAGCGGTCATCCGCCTGGCGCTGGATCTCCTGCACCACCTCGAAAGGCCGTGCCGAGGTGCCGCGCGTCCTGAGGCCCATGAGCTCGGTGCCGCCCGACAGCACGTCGACGGCATTGGCGACGAAATCGCCGTTACCGGCCGTCGGAACCGCGACGCGCTGGCCGAAGAAATCCTGCACCTGCACCCAGAAGCGGTCGTCGAGGATGTCGGTGTCGGCGACGACGACGACATTGATTGGCTGCGCCGCGGTCTTGAGCTGCGGCGGCGCGTCCTTGGCCGGATCCGTCGCCGCCGGCTTCTGATCCTTGTCCTTGTCCTTCTCGTCCTTCGGCGGCTTGGGCGGGCCGTCGGGAAAGGCGGTCTCGGCCGGGCCGGTGACGCGCGCGGCGAGCGTCAGCTTGGCGTTACCAGACTTGAAGTCGCTGAGCAAGCCAGCCACGTCGGGCATCCCCTGCAGCTTGTCGACGGGGATCTCCTCGGCATCGGTCGAGGTGGCGATGAGCGGCTCGAAATTCGTCTTGGCGCCGGGGAGCGGCTTGAGGATGCCGGCGGTCGCCATGTTGATCTGCGTGAGATCGCCGGTTATGGGGTCGTCGTGGTTGAGGTTGTCCTGTTTGAGCGCCAGCCAGGCGATGTATTCCACCGGCTCGACGCGGCTCGCCGTGCCGATATTGACGCGCCGCGCGTCGCGCCGGTCGCCCGCCACCTTGTCCTTCTCGAGCTCGACGCCCCAGGCGGTGAAGAGCGTGTCGAGGCTGCTCGCGGTCGGGCCGCCGCCGGTCATGCGGTTGGCATGCGCCGCCTGCGTCTCGGAGTTGGGGTCGACGAAGACCAGCGCCTTGCCGCCCCTCAGCACGAACTGGTCGATGGCGTAGAGCGTCTTCTCCGACAGGTTCTGCGGATGCACGATCATCAGCACGTCGACATCGGCGGGCACCGTGTCGAACTCGGTCGAGAGCGTGCGCAGCTCGTCGAGCTGGCGCAGCTGATCGATGACCGCGTAAGGCTCGAGCGGCTTGCCCTGCAGCGCCGCCATGAAATCGCCCTCGAGCGGCAGGCTGGTGACCAGCCCGACCACCGTCTTCTTGGGGAAGGCAAGGCTGTGGACGAGCTTGGTCAGGTCGTATTCGAGGAAGCGCTCGCGGTCGGGCTGGAAGAAGGGGATGACCTGCTGATCGTCGGTCGAGTTGGTGGCGGCGAGGCCGAAATAGACCTGCTCGCCGCCCTGATCGAGCGGCACGCCTTGCAGCCCGAAGGCGACGGCGCGGTCCTCGGTCGGCGAGAACGGCTCGGGGTCGAGGAGCTCGAGCTTGATCTTGCCGTTGGCAAGCGCCGCGTACTCCTCGAGCATCTCGCGCACGCGCTGGGCGAAGACGCCGTAGGACGGCACCTCGTCGCCGAGCCGGGGCGAGTAGTAGAAGCGTAGCGTGATCGGTTCGTCGATGCGCGCCAGCGTCTTCTTCGAGCCGTCCGACAGCGTGTAGAGATGCTGCTGCGTCAGGTCGAGCCGCGTCGAGCGCAGCACGTGGCCGGCGATGACGTTGATGGCGACGAACAGCACCGCCGCGGCGATCAGGGCGATGATGGCGGTGGTGCGGCGTGACGGCTTCCTCATCGCGTTGCTCTCCTCAATCCGCCTTCGTGAGATCGACCAGGACGCCGTTGGCGAAGAGGAAGATGCCAATCACCGAGATGAAGAACACGGCATCGCGCAGATCGATGACGCCGCGCACGATGGCGTTGAAATGGGTGAGGAAGCTGAATGAGGCGATGGTCTGCAGCACCGCCTCGGGCGCCCAGCCGTTGAGGAAACCCAGCACGATGGGCGAGCCGCTGACGGTGAAGAGGAAGCACACCGCGGCGGTGACGACGAAGGCGATCACCTGGTTCTTGGTCAGCGCCGACAGCGCCGCGCCGATGGCGAGGAAGGCCCCGGCCATGAGGAAGCTGCCGATATAGCTGGCGATGATGACGCCGTTGTCGGGATGGCCGAGGAAATTCACCGTGATCCAGAACGGGAAGGTCAACAGCAGGGCGATGCCGGCAAAGGCCCAGCTCGCCAGGAACTTGCCGAGCACTGCGGCGCTCATCGAGATCGGCAGGGTGAGGAACAGCTCGATCGTGCCGCTCTTCCTCTCCTCGGCCCAGAGCCGCATGGCGAGCGCGGGGATGAGCACGAGATAGAGCCAGGGATGGAAGCTGAAGAAGGGTTGCAAATCCGCCTGGCCGCGCTCGAAGAAATTGCCGAGGAAAAAGGCCAGCGCGCCGGCGGTGACAAGGAAGATGACGATGAAGACATAGGCCAGCGGCGTCGCGAAATAGCTCTGCAGCTCGCGCCGGAAGACGACGAGGGTGCTGTGCATGGCTCAGGCCTCGCCGGGAAGGGTGATGGCGCGAAAGACGTCGTCGAGGCGGCCGCGCTCGACGCGCAGCGCCGCCACCGACCAGCCGGCAGCGCGGACGAGGTCGGTGACCTCGGCGATGATCGAGTGACCGTCGCGCGGGAAGATCATCAGCGCGTCACCCTCGGCGTCCGCGACCGGCTCGACGGCGAGCACGCCGGGCAACCGCATCAGCGCCGTCGCGGCGTCGCCACCGCCGCGCGCGAGCGCCAGGCGCACGGCGTTGTGGTGGCGCGAGCGCGACGCGAGGGCGACCGGCGTGCCGTCGGCCAGCACGCGGCCGGCGGCGATGATGATGGCGCGCGTGCAGATCGCGTCCACCTCGTCGAGCAGATGCGTCGAGATGACGATCGCCTTCTCGGCGGCAAGCGTGGCGATGAGGCGCCGCACCTCGTGCTTCTGGTTGGGGTCGAGCCCGTCGGTCGGCTCGTCGAGGATGAGCACGTCGGGCTCGTGCAGCAGCGCCTGCGCCAGCCCGACGCGGCGCTTGAAGCCCTTCGACAGCGTCTCGATCGGCTGGTCGAGCACGCCGGCGAGCTGGGTGCGCTCGACCGCGAGCGCGATGCGGCGCGCCGCCTCGGCGCCGGCAAAGCCGCGGATGCGGGCGATGAAGTCGAGAAATCCCGCCGGCGTCATGTCGGGATAGGCGGGCGCCCCTTCGGGCAGGTAGCCGATATGCCGCTTCGCCGCGATCGGCCGGTCGACGATATCGGCGCCGCAGATCACCGCCGTGCCGCTGCTCGGCGCCAGGAAGCCCGTCACCATCTTCATGGTGGTGGATTTGCCGGCGCCGTTGGGGCCGAGAAAGCCCAGCACCTCGCCGCGCGCTACGGCAAAGGACACATCGTCCACAGCCGTGATCGGCCCGAACCGCCTGGTCAGGTGGCGGACCGTGATCATCTCGTCCATTGGCCTTGTCTCACCCGATGCTGCCGCTTCGCGGCATTCTGATTGCCAGCGCCATGTGCCGCAATTCGGGGGCTAAAATCAAGCGATTGCGCGTGAAATCGCTGTAATCTCGTCTCGCCGTCGCGGCCGCGCCGCTCCCCAACGCCTGGTTTTCCACCATCGCCTTGCCCGCGAAAGCGGGCATCCAGGGCCGCCGCCCCTGGATTCCGGCTCTCCGCTTCGCTCCGGCCGGAACGCCGGAACAAGGACGGACTTAAAGGGTGAAACCTGGCGCTCAGCCGCCCGGCGCCGGCAGCTGCCGATCGATCTCGTCGGTGACCGCGCGGTCGGTCGGGCGGACCGCGGAGGGCCAGGCGCCGGCGAGGCTGCCATCGGGGGCGACGAGATATTTATGGAAGTTCCAGCGCGGCGCGCCGGCCTCGCCGAGCTCCGCCGCGATCCAGCGGAAGAAGGGGTGCGCCTTGGGCCCGATCACGTCCTGTTTGTCCGTCAGTGGGAAGTCGACGGCGTAGCGGCTCTCGCAGAACTGCTTGATCTCCTGCGCCGAGCCCGGCTCCTGCTCGCCGAAATCGTTGGAGGGGACGCCGATGACGACCAGGCCGCGCGGGCGATAGCGCTGCCATACCGCTTCGAGATCCTGGTATTGCGGCGTGAAGCCGCAGAAGGAGGCGGTATTGACCACGAGCAGCGGCCGGCCGCGGTATTGCGCCAGCGGCAGGGGTTGGCCGTCGATCGAGGTGAAGGCGAAGTCATAACCACTCATGCCGGTTCTCCGTTGGTTGGAGGCCGCCGCGGCGCGCGGCGCGAGGCAGCACAGCGCGCCGAGGATCAACGCGCGCCTGGGGACGCGATCAGCCATAGCGCTCCTCCTTCCAGGGGTCGCCGTGGTCGTGATATCCCCGCTGCTCCCAGAAGCCGGAGCG
>JBKQTR010000144.1:0-28879 GCA_052143095.1 Allostellaceae bacterium | reverse complement strand
GAAGGAAAGCTCGATCAACGAGCAGATCGACCGCATGCGGCATTCCGCCACGCGGGCGCTCTTGGAGCGCCGCGACGTGATCATCGTCGCCTCGGTCTCCTGCATCTACGGCATCGGCTCGGTCGAGACCTATTCGGAGATGACGTTCTCGCTTGCGACCGGGCAGCGCGTCAACCGCACCCAGCTCCTCGCCAAGCTGGTGGAGCTGCAGTACCGCCGCAACGACGCCAATTTCATCCGCGGCACCTTCCGCGCGCGCGGCGACACGATCGAGATCTTCCCGACGCATTACGAGGACCGCGCCTGGCGCCTGTCGCTGTTCGGCGACGAGCTCGAGGCAATCCACGAATTCGATCCGCTGACCGGCGAGAAGACCGCCGCGCTCGAGGAGATCACCGTCTATCCCAACAGCCACTACGTCACGCCGAAACCGACGCTGATGCAGGCGATCGAGCAGATCAAGATCGACCTGAAGCTCCGCCTCGAGGAGTTCCACGCGCAGGGCAAGCTGCTCGAAGCGCAGCGGCTGGAGCAGCGCACCACCTTCGACATCGAGATGATGGCGGCGACCGGGAGCTGCGCCGGGATCGAGAACTATTCGCGCTATCTCACCGGGCGCAAGCCGGGCGACCCGCCGCCGACCTTGTTCGAGTACCTGCCCAAGGACGCGCTGGTCTTCTGCGATGAGAGCCATGTCAGCATCCCGCAGCTGGGCGGCATGTTCCGCGGCGACTACGCCCGCAAGTCGACGCTCGCCGAGTACGGCTTCCGCCTGCCGTCCTGCATCGACAACCGGCCGCTCAAATTCGAGGAGTGGGATGCGATGCGCGGCCAGGCGGCCTTCGTCTCGGCGACGCCGGGCCCGTGGGAGATCGAGCGCACCGGCGGCGTCTTCGTCGAGCAAGTGGTGCGGCCCACCGGCCTGGTCGATCCCGTCTGCCTCATCCGGCCGGTGGAGAACCAGGTCGACGACCTCATGGCGGAATGCCGCGACAGCGCCTTGAAGGGCCAGCGCGTGCTGGTGACGACGCTGACCAAGAAGATGGCCGAGGCGCTGACCGAGTATTTCCACGAGAACGGCATCCGGGTGCGCTACATGCATTCCGATGTCGACACGCTGGAGCGCATCGAGATCATCCGGGATCTCCGCCTCGGCGTCTTCGACGTGCTGGTCGGCATCAACCTGCTGCGCGAGGGGCTCGATATCCCGGAATGCGCGCTGGTGGCGGTGCTCGACGCCGACAAGGAAGGCTATCTGCGCTCGCGCACCGCGCTGATCCAGACCGTCGGCCGCGCCGCGCGCCATATCGAGGGCCGCGCCATCCTCTACGCCGACCGCGTCACCCAGAGCATGAAGGCGGCGATCGACGAGACCAACCGCCGCCGCGAGAAGCAGCAGGCCTACAACGCCGCCCACGGCATCACGCCCGAAAGCGTGCGCCGCGGCATCGCCGACATCCTGGAGAGCGTCTACGAGCAGGACCACGTCACGGTCGGCCTCGGCGAGAGCGCGCAGGCGCATTACCAGGGCTCCAACCTCAAGGCGGTGATCGCCGATCTCGACAAGCAGATGCGCGCCGCTGCCGCCGATCTCGAATTCGAGGAGGCGGCCCGCCTGCGCGACGAGATCCGCCGGCTGGAGCAGCTCGATCTCGGCCTTGCCGCCGAGCACGAGGCCGGTCCGGGCGCGACCGCGCCGCGCCCGGCGGGTCGCTCGATGGCCGGGCGCGCCGGCACCTCGGCCCGCGGTCTCGCCAAGGCCAAGGCGCGCGCGCGGCAGCGGCGAGACCGCTGAATGGCGGCGAGCCCGGCCTATCCGAAGGCGGCGCTGGTGACCGGCGGCGGCAAGCGCATCGGCCGCGCCATCGCGCTGATGCTGGCCGGCGACGGCTGGGCGGTGGCGGTGCATTACCGCCGCTCGCGCGCCGAGGCGGAGGCGGTGGCGCAGGAGATCGCGGCACGGGGCGGCCGCGCCGTCGCCATCGGCGCCGATCTCGCGCGCGAGGCGGAGGTCGAGACGCTGTTGCCGCGCGCGGTCGAGGCGCTGGGGCCGCTCGGCCTGCTCATCAACAACGCCGCGGTCTTCGAGAGCGACACGGCGCTCGACGTGACGCGCGAGAGCTGGGACCGGCATCTCGAGACCAATTTGCGCGCCCCCTTCGTGCTGATACAGCATTTCGCGCGCGCGCTCCCGGCGGCGGCCGAGGGCGCCATCGTCAATATCCTCGACGAGCGCGTCTGGAGCCTGACGCCCTACTTCGTCTCCTATACCTTGAGCAAGGCGGCGCTGTGGAGCCTGACGCAGAGCCTGGCGCTGGCCTTGGCGCCGCGCATCCGCGTCAACGGCATCGGCCCCGGCCCGACCTTGCCGAGCCCGCGGCAGAGCGAGGCGCAGTTCCGCCGCCAGCAGGCGATGATGCCGCTGGAGCGCGGCACCACCCCGGAAGAGATCGCCGCTGCGGTGCGTTTTATCTTGTCAGCGCCGGCGATGACCGGTCAGATGATCGCGCTCGACGGCGGCCAGCATCTCGGCTGGGCGCAGGCCACCGGGCGCCCGGCGGTGGAGGAATAGGCAGCGACCATGAGCGATAGCGATCTCCTTGCCGCCGCCCGCGCGCTTGGCGCGGACGGGACCGCCGGTTTTCGCCGCGTCCTGGTGCGCGACCTCGTGCTGCACTGCGAGATCGGAGTCTTCCGTCACGAGCGCGGCGCACGCCAGCGCGTGCGCATCAATCTCGACCTTGCCGTACGCGAGGAGTGCGTGCCGGTCGGCGATGACCTGCGCAACGTCGTCTGCTATCACGAGATCGTCAGCGGCAATCTCAACCTATGGAGACCTTGGCCGAGCGGATCGCCGAGATGTGCCTCGCCGATGCCCGTATCCGCATCGCCCGCGTGCGGGTCGAGAAGCTCGACGTCTATCCCGACATCGCCAGCGTCGGCATCGAGATAGAACGCATTAACCGTCTTCCGTAAGTGCCTTAACCGGCGGAGATTTGCCCGATGAGGCCGGCTCCGGGACAGTTGTTCACAGGCCTTCCGGCGACCTCTCGACCCCGCCGATATGAAGGAGTGATTACAGTTTGTTACACGTGATTTACACTTGACACGTAAAAAAATTAATCAAATCAATGTAGTAATAAAATTGCCTATTTTCTAGGCAAAGAGCTGAAACCTCAGGTTTGGCGCGCATAGCACTCATGCGGCAGCAGGTTTTCGACAGTTTTGTCCACACCTGCCGTGGATATCCGTCCCGAGGCGCGACACGCCTTTGCCCTTTCGAGCAAGGAAGGGTGCCGGCGCTCCCGTCGCGGTTGACGCCACGGCAGCAGCGGGCCAAGTGAGAAGCCGATGACCGAACTTGAAGGCGCTTCCGAGCAAGACGCGACCGTCCTGGCCGGCGGCGGGCTGGCGCGCGGGCTGGAGGCGATCCGTGCCGCGCTGCGCACCATGCCAGCCGGTCCCGGCGTCTACCGCATGCTCGACGCCAAGGGCGACGCGCTCTATGTCGGCAAGGCGCGCAACCTTAGGGCCCGCGTCGCCAACTACACCCATTCCGCCAATCTTTCCAACCGGCTGCGCCGCATGGTGGCGGAGACGCGGGCGATGGAGGTGGTGGTCACGCATACCGAGGTCGAGGCGCTGCTGCTCGAGAACAATCTGATCAAGCGGCTGATGCCGCGCTACAATGTGCTGCTGCGCGACGACAAGTCGTTCCCCTACATCCACCTCACCGGCGACCGCGATTTCCCGCAGATCATCAAGCATCGCGGCGCGCGCAACGCGCCCGGCGACTATTTCGGTCCCTTTGCCTCGGCCGGGGCGGTGGCGCGCACCATCATCGCCTTGCAGCGCGCCTTCCTGCTGCGCTCCTGCAGCGACAGCATCTTCGCCAGCCGCACCCGCCCCTGCCTCCTCTACCAGATCAAGCGCTGCAGCGCGCCCTGCGTCGGGCGCATCGACAAGCCGGGATACGACCGCCTGGTCAACGAGGCGCGCGGCTTCCTCTCCGGCCGCAGCCAGGAAGTGCAGGAGCGGCTGGCGCTGCGCATGCAGGCGATGGCCGAGGCCCTCGACTTCGAGGCCGCCGCGCTGGTCCGCGACCGCATCCGCGCCCTGACCCAGATTCAGGGCCGCCAGGACATCTCGATCGATGGCGTCGCCGATGCCGATGTCGTCGCCGCCCATCAGGCGGGCGGGCATACCTGCATCCAGGTCTTCTTCTTCCGCGGCGGCCAGAACTGGGGCAACCGCGCCTATTTCCCCAGCCATGACCGGCAAATGCCGCTGGACGAGGTGCTGGGCTCCTTTCTCGGCCAGTTCTACGAGAACAAGCCGCCGCCCGGCCTCATCCTGCTGAGCCATGTGCCGGCCGACCGCGCCCTGCTCGAGGAAGCGCTCTCGACCCACGCCGGCAGGCGGGTCGAGCTCGCCGTGCCGCAGCGCGGCGACAAGCGCAAGCTGGTCGACCATGCGCTGCTCAATGCCCGCGAAGCGCTGGGACGGCGGCTGTCGGAAAGCGCCAGCCAGCAGAAGCTGCTGGAAGGCGTGGCGCAGGTGCTCGGCCTCGATGCGCCGCCGCAGCGCATCGAGGTCTACGACAACAGCCACATCCAGGGCAGCCATCCCGTGGGGGCGATGATCGTCGCCGGACCGGACGGCTTCCTCAAGAACGCCTATCGCAAATTCACCATCCGCGGCGAGAACGCCGCCAAACCCGCGGCGGCGGACGGCCTTGCCGCCGCGATCGAGGCTTCGGCCGAGCCGGAGGCCGGCCGGCCGGCGCCGGGCGACGACTATGCCATGATGCGCGAGGTGCTGAGCCGCCGCTTTGCCCGCGCCCTCAAGGAGGATCCGACGCGCGAGCGCGGCACCTGGCCCGATCTGCTGCTCGTCGATGGCGGCGCGGGCCAGCTCTCCGCGGCGCAGCAGGTGCTGGCCGATCTCGGCATCGACGACATTCCACTGGTGGCGATCGCCAAGGGGCCGGACCGCAACGCCGGGCGCGAGCGGCTCTTCCGCCCGGGGCACGAGCCCTTCAGCCTCGACCCCAAGGACCCCGTGCTCTATTACCTGCAGCGCCTGCGCGACGAGGCGCATCGTTTCGCCATCGGGACCCACCGCGCGCGCCGCACCAAGGCGATCGGCGCCTCGCCCCTCGATGAGATCGCCGGCATCGGCGCGCGGCGCAAGAAGGCGCTGCTGCATCATTTCGGCTCGGCCCGCGGCGTCGCCCGCGCCGGCCTCGCCGATCTGGAGCGCGTCGAGGGCATCAGCAAGGCGGTCGCGCAACGGATCTATGACCATTTCCATGCCGAGCCCTAAAGGCGCTAGACTGAACACAGATTTCCCGCACCCCCTGGCGGGATCGGATGTGCCATGTTGACGACCCTCCCCAATCTGCTGACGTTGTCGCGGATCGCCGCGATCCCTTTGGTCATCGCCACCTTCTACCTGCCGCCGCCCTGGGGTCCCTGGATTGGCTGCGGCCTGTTCGCGCTTGCCGGCTTCACCGACTGGCTCGACGGGCGCCTGGCACGCTTGTGGAAACAGCAATCGGAGCTCGGCCGCTTTCTCGATCCGATCGCCGACAAGCTGCTGGTGGCGGCGATCCTGTTCATGCTGGCGGCGCTGCAGCGCGTCTCGGCACCGACCATCTTTCCCGCGTTGGTGATCCTCGGCCGCGAGATCCTGGTCTCGGGGCTGCGCGAGCATCTCGCCGTGATCAAGGTGCGCGTCCCCTCCTCCCGGCTCGCCAAATGGAAGACCGGGCTGCAGATGGGCGCCATCGGCGTGCTGCTGGTGGGCGATGCCGGCCCGGTCTACCTGCCGGTGACCTGGATCGGCGAGCTCATGCTGTGGGCGGCGGCGGTGCTCACCCTGGTCACCGGCTATGACTATCTGCGCGCCGGCCTCGTCCACCTGACCGACGAGACGCCGCCGGTCGAGACGGCAAAGCCGAGCAACGCAAGGTGAGCCCAGCCGGGCCAATGCGCGTCTTCGGCCTTGCCGGCTGGAGCGGCAGCGGCAAGACCACGCTGGTCGCCCGCCTGCTGCCCGAGTTCACCCGCCGCGGGCTTGCCGTCTCGACGGTGAAGCACGCGCATCACAGTTTCGACCTCGACCAACCCGGCAAGGACAGCTGGCGCCACCGCGAGGCCGGCGCGAGCGAGGTGATGATCGCCTCCGAGCGGCGCTGGGCGCTCATCCACGAGCATCGCGGCGGGCCGGAGCCGTCGCTCGACGCGCTCATCCGCCGGATGGCGCCGGTCGATCTGCTGCTGGTCGAAGGCTTCAAGCGCGGCGATCACGACAAGCTCGAAGTGCATCGCCCGGCGCTCGGCAAGCCGCTCATATGCCGCGACGACCCGCGCATCGTCGCGGTCGCCAGCGACGCGCCGGTGGCCGGGCTCGCGGTGCCGCTGCTGGCGCTCGACGACGTCGCGGCGATCGCCCGCTTCATCCTCGACCATTGCCGGTTGAAGGCGGCGTGAGATGGCGCAGCTGAGCGACGATTGCTTCGCTTTCGGCGGCGATCTGCTGTCGATGGCGGCGGCGCTGGAGCTGCTCGAGGCCAAGACCGCGCCGGTGGTCGAGGCGGAGAGCGTGCCGCTCGCCGCCGCGCGCGGCCGCATTCTCGCCGAGCCCGTGCTGGCGGCGCGCGACGTGCCGCCGCACGACAACGCCGCCGTCGACGGCTATGCCGTGTTCTTCGACGACCTCGTGCCCGGCGCGTCGACCGTGCTGCCGGTGGCGGGCCGCGCCGCGGCTGGCCATCCGCTCCCCGCCGCGGCAAGGCGCGGCGCGGCGGTGCGCATCTTCACCGGCGCACCGATGCCGGCGGGACCGGACACCGTGCTGATGCAGGAGGATTGCAGCGAGGCGGACGGCACGGTGCGGATCCCGCCCGGCATCAAGCGCGGCGCCAATCGCCGACGCGCCGGCGAGGATATCAAATCCGGCACCACCGTGCTCGGCGCCGGGCAGCGGCTGCGCGCGCAGGAGATCGGCCTCGCCGCGTCGCTCGGCTTTACCGCGCTCAGCGTCTATCGCCGGCTGCGCGTGGCGCTGTTCTCCACCGGCGACGAGCTGCGCGACCCCGGCGCCACGCTGCCGCCGGGCGCGATCTACGACGCCAACCGCTATGTGCTGCGGGCGCTGCTCGAGGGCGTCGGCGCCGCGGTCACCGATCTCGGCATCCTGCCCGACGAGCGCGGCGGCATTCGCCAGGCGCTCGCCGCCGCCGCACGCGATCACGAGCTGATCGTGACCTCCGGCGGCATGTCGAGCGGCGAGGAGGACCACGTCAAAGCCGCGGTCGAAGCGCAAGGCACGCTGCATTTCTGGCGGCTCGCCATCAAGCCCGGCCGCCCGGTGGCGCTCGGCCAGATCGGCCGCGTCCCCTTTCTGGGCCTGCCCGGCAATCCCGTGGCGGTGATGGTCACCTTCCTCATCCTGGCGCGGCCCTTGGCGTTGCGGCTCGCCGGCGCGCTGCAGACGGCGCCGCGTCGCTTCCGCGTCAGCGCCGGCTTCGACTACAAGAAGCGCAGCAACCGCAGCGAATATGTGCGCGTCCGGCTCGAGCGCGGCGAGGCCGGCGGCTGGGTGGCACGCAAATTCCCGCGCGACGGCGCCGGCATCCTGTCCTCGATGGTCGAGTCCGACGGTCTCGCCGAGATCGGCGAGGGCGTCAGCCGCATCGAGCCCGGCATGAGCATCGACTTCATCCCGTTCAGCGAGGTGCTGGAATGAGCGGCAGCCTCGATCTCGCCGATCCCCTCGCCGCCTTCCGCCTCGACGGCGAGGTCGCGGTGGTCACCGGCGCCGCCAGCGGCATCGGCGCCGCCGTGGCCCTCGGCCTCGCCCGGGTCGGCGCGCGCGTGGCGCTGGTCGACCGCGACCTCGACGGCGCCGCCGCCATCGCCCGCGAGATCGGCGGCGAGGCGCAGGCCTGGCGGCTCGAGGTCAGCGATGCCGCCGCCGTCGAGCGCGTCTTTGCCGAGATCGCCCAGCGCTGGGGACGCCTCGACGTGCTCGTCAACAGCGCCGGCATCGCCATCCGCAAGCCGGCGCTGGAGCTGGCGCCGGCGGAGTGGGAGCGGGTGATGAGCGTCAACGTCACCGGCTCTTTCCTCTGCGCCCGCGAAGCCGCGCGCCACATGCTGGCGCGCGGCGCCGGCAGCATCGTCAACATCGCCTCGATCATGGGCTTTTCCGGCGGGATATATCCCAACGTCGCCTACCAGACCTCGAAAGGCGCGGTGGTCAATCTGACGCGGGCGCTTGCCGTCGAATGGGCGCGCCAAGGCATCCGCGTCAACGCCGTGGCGCCGACCTATATCCGCACGCCGTTCACCGCCGCGCTGCTGCAGCAGCCCGACGCGGTGGCGGAGATCGAGCGGCGGACGCCGATGGGCCGCATCGGCGAGCCCGCCGACATCGTCGGCGCCGTGCTCTATCTCGCGAGCCGCGCCTCGGCGCTGGTGACCGGCCACACGCTGCCGGTCGATGGCGGGTTCCTGGCGCAATGAGGGGAGTCGGCTCCATCCTACCCGTTGTCTCTGCGCAAGCGCTGGGAAGCTTACAAATCTCACGGCAGCGCCCCCTCAACGATCGCATTGCCCGCGAAAGCGGGCATCCAGGGGCGTCAAATGCAGTGAGCGGAGCGCTTCCCCTGGGTCCCCGCTTGCGCGGGGACGGCAGATTGGGGTTGTTTTCGTTCTGCTTGTTAACAGTTGAAAGAACGGCGCCGAAGCCATAGGTCAGAAACCATGAAGCTGCTCTATTTCGCCTGGCTGCGCGCCAAGATCGGCATCGCCGAGGAGCGGGTCGATCCGCCTTCCGGCGTCGCCACCGTGGCGGCGCTGCTCGACTGGCTCAGGACCCGCGGCCCCGGCTTTGCCGACGCGCTCAGGGACACCAAGATCGTGCGCGTGGCGGTGAACCAGGAGTATGTCGGCTGGGACCACCCGGTGCGGCCCGACGACGAGGTGGCGCTGTTCCCGCCGGTGACCGGAGGCTGAGCGATGATCCGCGTGCAGCGCGAGGATTTCGATATCGGCGCCGAGCTCGAGGCGCTCACCAGCGGCAAGACCGGCATCGGCGGGCTCGCGAGCTTCGTCGGCCTGGTGCGCGACCTCGCCGGCGACCGGCGCGTCGGCGCCATGACGCTCGAACACTATCCCGGCATGACCGAGCGCGCGCTGGCCGAGATCGAGGCCGAGGCGCGCCGACGCTGGCGGCTCGAGGCGGTGCTGATCATCCACCGCTACGGCAGGCTCGAGCCGGGCGAGCGCATCGTGCTGGTCGCGACCGCCTCGGCGCATCGCCAGGCGGCCTTCGACAGCTGCCAGTTCCTGATCGATTGGCTCAAGACCAAGGCGCCGTTCTGGAAGCTCGAGGAGACGCCGGAGGGGCCACGCTGGGTCGACGCCGAGGCCAGCGACGACACAGCCGCCAAGCGCTGGGTCGGCGAGTAGATCCGGCCGCGCCGGCTCAGCCCTCGGCCGTGCCGTGGCGTCCGGCGCCCTTGGCGAAGCGCGTGGCGCCCTCGCGCGCCTCGCCGCTGCCCAGCACCGCGGCGCCGTGGCGGAACTCGTTGGCCATGGCCGCGGCGACATCGTGGTCCCATTGCTCATAGGCCGAGAGCCGGTCGCTCCTGAGGCAGAGCTGCGGCAGCGCCGCAAGCTCGTGGGCGAGCGCCTCGGCCGCCGCGCGCGCAGCGCCGGCGGGCACGACGCGGTTGGCGAGCCCGATCGCCAGCGCCTCCGCCGCGCCCACCGGCCGGCCGGTGAGGATCATGTCGAGGGCGCGGCCCTGGCCGACGAGCCGCGGCAGCCGCACCGTGCCGCCGTCGATGAGCGGCACCCCCCAGCGCCGGCAGAACACGCCGAACACCGCATCCTCCTCGGCGATGCGCAGGTCGCACCACAAGGCGAGCTCGAGCCCGCCGGCAACCGCATGGCCCGCGACCGCGGCGATCACCGGCTTCCCCAGCGCGAGCCGCGTCGGGCCCATCGGCCCGATCCCATCGGGCTTCGCCCAGCCGATGCCGGCCGCGGTCGACGCCACCTTGAGATCGAAGCCGGCGCAGAACGTGCCATGCGCGCCATAGAGCACGCCGACCTTGGCCGCCTCATCCGCATCGAAGGCAAGGAAGGCGTCGGCCAAGTGCTGCGCCATCGCCGGGTTGACCGCGTTGCGCGCCTCGCGCCGGTCGATGATCACCGTGGTGACCGGTCCATCCTTCTCGACGCGGATGCTCATCGGCGCTCCCTGAGGTGCTGCGCCTGCCGCCTCAGCCTACCGGCATCATCCACCCATGCCGGTCGGCGATCTTGCCATATTGGATGCCCTGGATCTCGTCGTAGAGACGCTGCAGCGTCTTGCCCGGCTTGTCCTCCGGCCCGAAGCGCAGCGTCTTGTCGCCGCGGGTGATCGACGAGATTGGCGTGATCACCACGGCGGTGCCGCAGGCGCCGATCTCGGCGAAATCCTCGATCTCGTCCCAGCGCACCGGCCGATGCTCAACCGTGAGGCCGATATCCCTGGCGATGACCCTGAGGCTGTCGTTGGTGACGCTTTCCAGGATCGAGACCGACTTCGGCGTGACGTAGCGGCCGTCGCGGGTGATGCCGATGAAGTTCGAGGTGCCGAACTCGTCGATCAGGCTGTGCGTCGCGGAATCGAGATAGAGCGAGACCGGAAAGCCCTTCTCCTTGACCTCGATGTCGCCGACCAGCCCGGCGGCGTAGTTGCCGGCGGCCTTGACGTGGCCGACGCCATGCGGCGCGGCGCGATCATAGGCTTCCTGGACATAGGCGCGCACCGGCACCATGCCGTCCTTGTAATAGGGACCGACCGGCATGCCGAAGACGATGAAGGCATAGTCGTCGCTGGGATGGACGCCGATCACGGCGCTGGTGCCGATGAGCAGCGGCCGCACGTAGAGCGTCGCGCCGGTGCCGTAGGGCGGAACATAGGCATCGTTCTTGGCGACGATCATGCGGACCGCATCGAGAAACAGGGTCTCCGGCACCGGCGCCATCGCCAGCCGCTCGGCCGATACCGCCATGCGCCGGGCGTGGGCATCGGGCCGGAAGCAGGCGACGCGGCCATTGATCTGACGAAATGCCTTCAGCCCCTCGAAGCAGGCTTGGCCGTAATGCAGGCAGGTGGCGGCGATGTGCAGCGTCAGGCTGGCACCGGAGCACGGCTCGGCCGCCGACCAGCCGCCATGGCGAAAATCCGCCCTGGCGTAAATGCCGGTATCGAGGTAGCGGAATCCCAGCTCTTTCCAAGAGATCGTCGTGTCCATTTCGGTCTCTTCCGCTCGCTCCGGTCGGGGTTCTGGTCCATTATGGCCCCGACGGCCCGCCGGTGTAACAGTTTCGACGAAAATAAGTCAACATGCCTGACGTAAAATCCGCCGCCAACCTGTTGTTTCTCCGCGAGGAGGAGCTGCGCCAGGGGATTGAGCTGCTGTATTACGCCTATCGCGACTTCACGGCCGAGCCCGATGTCATGCTGGCGCGCTACGGCTTCGGCCGCGCCCATCATCGGGTCATCTACTTCGTCGGCCGGCATCCGCAAATGAGCGTCAGCGACCTTCTGGGCATCCTGCGCATCACCAAGCAGAGCCTGAGCCGCGTGCTGGGGCAGCTGGTGCGCCAGGGGTTCATCCAGCAGCGGCCGGGAAGCCGCGACCGCCGGCAGCGCCTGCTCGAGCTCACCGACAAGGGCATCGAGCTCGAGCGGCAGCTCTCGGAAAACCAGCGCCAGCGCATCGCCAAGGCCTATCGCGAGGCCGGCGCGCAGGCGGTCGAGGGCTTTCGCAAGGTCATGCTCGGCATCATCGGCAGCGAGGCCGACCGCCGCCGCTTCGAGCGCGGCCCGCCGACGCGCTGACGGTGTATACTGCCGGGCATGGATAGCGCCGAGCCGCATCTCCTGGTGGTCGATGACGATGCGCGGCTGCGCGAATTGCTGCGCCGCTATCTCACCGACCAGGGCTTCCGCGTCACCGTCGCCGGCGACGCCGCCGAGGCGCGCGCCAGGCTCACCAGCATCGCCTTCGACCTGCTGGTGCTCGACGTGATGATGCCCGGCGAGAACGGGCTCGACCTCACGCGCAGCCTGCGCGCGACGAGTCGCATTCCGATCCTGCTGCTGACCGCGATGGCCGAGCCGGGAGACCGCGTCAACGGGCTCGAGCGCGGCGCCGACGACTACCTCGCCAAGCCGTTCGAGCCGCGCGAGCTGGTGCTGCGCGTGCGCAACATCCTGCAGCGGGTGCCGCAACCAATCCTGCCCGCCGCCGAGTTCCGCTTCGGCGCCTGCCGTCTCGACCTCGCGCGCGGCGAGCTCTATCGCGGCGGCGACGCGGTGCATCTCACCGCGGCGGAGACGGCGCTGCTGATGGCGCTCGCGCGGCGCGCCGGCGAGCCGGTGTCGCGCGAGGCGCTCTCCGAGGAGGCGCAGTTCAGCGGCAACGTGCGCACGGTCGACGTGCAGATGACCCGGCTGCGGCGCAAGATCGAGCACGACCCGAAATTTCCGCGCTATCTCCAAACGGTGCGGGGCACCGGCTATGTCCTCAAGCCAGATTGACCGGGCCGCGCTGCTGGCCGGCGCGGCGGCGCCGACGGCGGACAGCCACCGCCGCTGGTGGAAGCGGGTGTTGCCGCGCTCGCTCTTCGGCCGCTCGCTCATCATCATCATCCTGCCGCTGGTGCTGGCGCAGCTGATCGCCACCTGGATCTTCTACGACCGGCATTGGGACACGGTCGAGCGGCGGCTCGCGACCGGCGTCGCCGGCGACATCGCGCTGACGCTCGACGCGCTGCGCTACGCCGACACTCCCGACGAGCTGGACGCGCTGCTGTCGCGCGCCGCCGATACCACCGAGCTTTATTTCATCTTCCGCCCCGGCGAGACCTTGCCGCGCGGCGTGCGCGAGGCCGGCGACAGCCGCATCGAGGAGCAGCTCGCCGCGGCGATCGAGGAGCGGGTGAACCGCCCCTTCCAGATCGACGCCGATTTCGATCCGCGCGACATCCTCATCTCGATCGAGCTGCGCGACGGCGTGATGCAGGTCGCGGCGCCGCGCAAGCGGCTGTTCACGCCGACCACCTACATCTTCGTGCTGTGGATGGCCGGATCCTCGCTGGTGCTGCTGGCGGTGGCGTCGCTGTTCATGCGCAACCAGGTCAGGGCGCTGCGGCGGCTGGCGGCGGCGGCGGAAAGCTTCGGCAAGGGGCGCGACGTGCCCAACTTCAAGCTCGAGGGCGCGACCGAAGTGCGCCAGGCGGCCTCCGCCTTCCTCAAGATGCGCGACCGCATCCGCCGCCAGATCTCGCAGCGCACCGAGATGCTGGCGGGGGTGTCGCATGATTTGCGCACCCCGCTCACCCGCATGCGGCTGGCGCTCGAGTTCCTCGGCCAGGAGGACCCGGAGGTGGCGGAGCTTAGGGACGACGTCGTCATCATGGAGCGCATGGTGCAGGGCTATCTCGACTTCGCCCGCGGCGAGGGCCCGGAGCAGCCGCGCGACACCGATCTGGGACTGCTCATCGAGGAGGTCGCGGCGGCGGCGCGGCGCGATGGCACCGACATCTCGCTGGCGCTGCCGGAGGACTATGCGCTGCCGCTGCGCCCGGACGCGATGCGCCGCTGCATCGGCAATCTCCTCAGCAATGCGCGGCGCTATGGCAGCCATGTCTGGGTGACGGCGCTGCCCGTCGCCGACGGCGTCGACATCATCATCGACGATGACGGACCGGGCATTCCCGCGGCGCAGCGCGAGAATGTGTTCCGTCCGTTCTTCCGCCTCGACGCCGCGCGCAATCCCGCCACCGGCGGCGTCGGGCTCGGCCTCACCATCGCCCGCGACGTGGCGCGCGGCCATGGCGGCGAACTCACGCTCGAGGAATCACCGCAGCACGGGCTGCGCGTGCGACTGCATCTGCCGCGATAGGGCAAACGAAGCGGGGGCTCTCGCGGTTGCTACGCAACCACTGCCGCCGCGGCCGACGAGCGTTGCGCGCTCGCGGCGGAAAAAAAGAGGCCGCCCGAAGGGCGGCCTCACCGCGTCGCACAGGGGGGAAGTCGGCGACGCGCAGGACCGCTAGCGCGCGACCTTCTGCTTGGCGTATTCGCGCATCTCTTCGAAACCCTCGGCGACCCGCTTCTGGATCACGCTGAAGGCCTCGGCATTGGCCTTGGTGACGAGCTCGGCGAGCTCGCGGGCGTTGGCGACGCCCTTCTCGAACACCAGCTTGGCGTACTCGGCGTTCTTCGCGATACGCTCCTCGGGAGCGCCGGGCTGCGTCCACTCACGCATCAGGCTCGACGCCTCGTCAACCGCCTGGCGGGCGATCTCGACCTGGCGACGCGCCACGGCCTGAACGCCCTCGACGGCCAATTGATTGGCCTGGGTCAGCGCCTCGAGATTCTTGCGCTGCGCGGCCATGAGCGACTCGACGTCGAGGCCGGGAAAGGTGAAGCCGGCAAACGCCTTGCCGACGTCCATGTCAAGGAAAGTGTGCTTGCCGTTGGTGGTCATGTCTCGTTCCTTCGCGGGGTTGGCAGCGCCATGTTGCGCTGCACAATGACGCGAATATGGCGCAGCTATCGGCAGAAGTCAAGGGAAAGGGCGGAAAAATATTGCAATGCGAAAGCGCCCTCACCCAGACGCCGGTGAGGCACTCACGCCGAGCCAAGCTTCCACCCGCCGGAGCCGCCGGTCAAGCGCGGCCATGGTCTTGGCGAGGTCGGTGCCATCATCCTCCAGGAAAACCCGGAACAGCGAGAGGTAGAGACCGGCCAGAACATGCACCCGCATGCGGCCGCGCCAGCCGGCGGCGGAGAGGCCCGCCGACTCGAGCATCCAGGCCATGGAAAAAAGCAGTGCCGGGGCGCCCAGCAGCGCCGCGGGATCGCCCAGACTGTCGCGCAGGATGGCGCGCAGCGCGGCGCGATGCGGCGCCAGCGCGTCAAAGCGCCGCATCAGCGCGTCGAACAGCCGGTCGCGCGGCGGCTCGCCGGCATCGCCGGCACCGGCCAGCGCCGCGCGGTCGACGCGCCGGTGAAAGGCTGCCAGCACGGCAAGCTTGGAGGGACAGGCGTCATAGGCTTCAACCAGCGGCAGGCCGGCCTCGGAAGCGATCTCGGCAAGCCCGGTGCGGCGCCAGCCCTGCCGCTCCGCCAGGCTCAGCGCGGCGTCGACGAGCCGGTCTTCGATGCCAGCCGGCGGCTTCGCCGCGGGCTTGCCGCGGGCTTTCCCGGCCCCGGCTCGTTTTGCCATGGCAGCCCTCCCGGAGATCGCCATTTTCGCTCCAGCATAGGGGACGGCGACGGCGGCGCGCCAGTGCGGCCGGCAAGGCTGAGACGACGCAGCAGAACGAGGAGCCGCGGCATCAGTCGGCAAGCTCTTTCGAGCGCTTGGCCGCCGCCAGCACGGCGCGGCGCAGCAGCGGCTCCAGCCCATCCTTGGCCATCAGCACGTCGAGCGCGGCGCGCGTCGTCCCGCCGGGGCTGGTGACGGCCTCGCGCAGCGCCGCCGCGCTCTCGGGCGAAAGCCGCGCCAGCTCCCCCGATCCCGCCACGGTGGCGCGGGCGAGCCGGCTGGCGAGATCGAGGGGCAGGCCCGCCGCCACGCCAGCCTTGGCCAGGCATTCGATGAGCAGGAAGACATAGGCGGGGCCGCTGCCGGAGACGGCCGTCACGGCGTCGATCAGCGCCTCGTCCGCAACCCAGCCGACCTCGCCCACCGCGCCGAGGAGGCGCTCGGCAAGGGCGCGTTGCGCCGGGCTCACCCGCGCATTGGCGCAGTCCACCGCAATACCCCGGCCGATCGCCGCCGGCGTGTTGGGCATGGCGCGCACCACGGCGGCATCGGCGCCCAGCGTGCGGGCGAAGAAGCCCAGGGTCTTGCCGGCGGCGATCGACAGGAAGACGGCACCGCCGGCGGCAAAGCGCCGATAGGCGGGCAGCACCTCGGCCATCGCCTGCGGCTTGACGGCAAACACGACGACGGCGGGCGCGACATCGCCGGCGATCGCCTCGGCCGAGGCCAGCAGCTCGACGCCGGGCTTGCCGGCGAAGCCGGCGGCGCCCGGCCCCGGCTCGACCACGACCAGGCGCTGCGCCAAGTCGCGCTCGAGCCAGCCGCTCAGCAGCGCGCCCCCCATCTTGCCGCACCCGACCAGCAGCAGCGCAGGCAGCGCCGGCGCCGCCTCGGCGCTCACGCCTCGCCTACGGGATCGATCATCGCCGCGGCGATCGCCTCCTCGGCCGCCTTGCCGCCCCAGACGACGAGCTGGAAGGCCGGGTAGAAGCGCTCGCACTCGCTCACGGCGATGTCGACGAGATCCTCGATCTGCTCGACGCAGGCGCCGCTGGCGCCGCGCAGCAGCACGCCTTGACGGAACGACGGCGACTGGGTGTCGGCGGTGACGTCGAAATGGCCGAGCCACAGCCGCTCGTTGACCACGGCCAGCAACTCGAAGATCGCGGCGCGGCGCACCTTCGGCACCTTCATCTCGAACGCGCAGGTGAAATGCAGCGCGTTGATCTCGCGCTGCCAGACAAAGAACAGACGGTAATCGCACCAGCGCCCGGCGATCTCGACCACCATCTCCTCGTCGCTGGCGCGGTCATGCACCCATTCGTTCGCCTGAACGATCTCTTCGACGAGATCGATCGGGTTGGCCATGGAAACGGCGGTCTCAAGGGATAGAGAGGTCATTCACCCTCCTGCGGGCCATCGCATCATGGCCGGCCGACCCAAAGGGTGATCCTCGGTATTTTGTGTGAACCACCCCCGGTCACCACAAGATGTAGCCTGCCAAAGCTCAGAGGGCGGTGCAAGCGTTGAGTTATCCACAAAGCGAGGGAAACGCCCGTCACAAAGGCTCGGCGCGCTTCGCCCGGCGCAGCGCCGGGCGCGAGCGCAACGGGCGGCGCGCAGCACCAGGGCCGGCGACGCCGAGCCTTGCCTCGAGCTCGGCGACCCGCGCCGCCAGCGCCTCCTGCTCGGCACGCGCCTTGCCCGCCATCGCCTGGACGGCGTCGAACTCCTCGCGCCGCACCAGGTTCATGCGCGCCAGGATGCGCTCGAACTGCTCGCGCATCCGGGTTTCGAGCTCGTCGCGAACGCCGGTGAGCGCGCCGAGCGCGCCGGTGGCGACGCGGGCGAGATCGTCGAGCAAGCGGTTCTCGGTCTGCATGGCGGTGTTGCTCTCCTATCGACAAGCGGGCCCGTCAGCGGGCGGGCCGGCATAGATATGGGCGGTGCCGGCGGCGAATTCGACCACGCGGCCGTGCGCCTCTTTGACGCGACGCCGGCAATGCTTATAACACCGGCGCGGCAAGATGAAGGCTGCCTTGCGATGATCGTGGTCACCGGCGGCGCCGGCTTTATCGGCTCGAACCTTGTGGCGGCGCTGGAGGAGCGCAACGAGCGCGACCTCGTCGTCTGCGACCACCTCGGGCATGGCGAGAAATGGCGCAACCTCGGCAAGCGCGAGCTCGCGGCGCTGCTGGCGCCGGAGGCGCTGTTCGACTTCCTCGCGCAGCATTCGCGCGAGATCAACACGGTCTTTCACCTGGGCGCGGTGTCGTCCACGACCGAGACCGACGCCGATCTCATCATCGCCGCCAACTTCACCTTGTCGCAGCGTCTCTGGGACTGGTGCGCCGAGACCGAGACGCGCTTGCTCTACGCCTCTTCGGCGGCCACCTACGGCGATGGCGGCGCAGGCTTCGACGATGACGGCAGCGCGGCGGCGCTGGCGCGGCTCAAGCCGCTCAACGCCTATGGCTGGTCGAAGCATCTCTTCGACCGCCGCGTCGCCCGCCTGCTGGAGCAGCACGCCAAGCGTCCGGCGCAATGGGCAGGGCTCAAATTCTTCAACGTCTACGGCCCGAACGAATACCACAAGGGCACGATGCGCAGCGTGGTGGCCCAGCTCCAGCCGCGCGCGGCCAAGGGCGAGGCGGCGCGGCTGTTCCGCTCGCATCGCGACGGCGTGCCCGATGGCGGGCAGAAGCGCGACTTCGTCTATGTCCGCGACTGCGTCGACATGATGCTGTGGCTCTATGACCATCCCGCGGTGAGCGGGCTCTTCAACATCGGCAGCGGCGCCGCGCGCAGCTTTGCCGAGCTGGCCGCCGCCGTGTACCGGGCGCTCGGCCGCGAGCCGCAGCTCGAGTTCATCGACACGCCGGCAGAGATTCGCGAGAAGTACCAGTATTTCACCGAGGCGCGGATAGAGCGGTTGCGCGCCGCCGGCTACGACAAGCCGACGACGCCGCTCGAGGAGGGCGTGCGCGATTACGTGCAGCGCTATCTCGTCGCGGCCGATCCCTATCGCTGAAAGCTGTCGCACCGATGCTGGTCATCCCGTTTCCCGCCATCGACCCCGAGATCTTCTCCTTCGGCCCCTACCATGTCGGTCCCTTGTTGCTCGGCCCTTTCGCGGTCCGCTGGTATGCGCTCGCCTATATCGCCGGGCTGATCCTCGGCTGGCGTTACTGCTTGGCGCTCGCCCAGCGACCGCCGCAGGTGGCGCGGCCGCAGGACATCGACGATTTCCTCGTCTGGGCGACGCTCGGCGTCGTCCTCGGCGGCCGCACCGGCTATGTGCTGTTCTACAACCTGCCCTATTACCTGCAGCACCCGATCGAGGTGTTCTTCCTGTGGCGCGGCGGCATGTCGTTCCACGGCGGCGCGCTCGGCGTCTGCATCGCCATCCTGCTGTTCTGCCGCCAACGCAAGATCAGGCTGCTGGCCTTCGCCGACATCATCACCGCCGCGGTGCCGATCGGGCTGTTCTTCGGCCGCATCGCCAATTTCATCAACGGCGAGCTGTGGGGCCGCCCGGCGGAAATCCCCTGGGCGATGATCTTTCCCGGCGATCCCGAGCACCTGCCGCGTCACCCGAGCCAGCTCTACGAGGCCTCGCTCGAAGGCATCGTGCTGTTCATCGTGCTGTGGATGCTGCAGCGCCGCGGCGCGCGGCAGAGGCCGGGCCGGCTCACCGGCGCCTTTCTCATCGGCTACGGCCTCGCGCGCATCATCGTCGAATTCTTCCGCCAGCCCGACGCGCAGCTGGGATATCTGCTGGGCAATGCCAGCCTCGGCGTCACCATGGGCCAGCTGCTGTCGCTGCCGCTGGTGATCATCGGCCTCTGGCTCATGCTGCGCGCGAAACCCGCCGCCGCGCCGGCGTGAACGAGCTCTCCCGCCTGGTGGCGCAGCGGATCCGCGCCACCGGTCCGCTCACCGTCGCCGATTTCATGACCGAGGCGCTGCTCCATCCGCGGCTGGGCTATTACACGACGCGCGACCCGCTCGGCGCCCGCGGCGATTTCACCACCGCGCCGGAAATCAGCCAGATCTTCGGCGAGCTCATCGGCCTCTGGTGCGCCGACGCCTGGGAGAAGATGGGGCGGCCCGCGCGCGTGATCCTGGCCGAGCTCGGCCCCGGCCGCGGTACGCTGATGGCGGACGCGTTGCGCGCGCTCAAACGCGCGCCCGATTTCCGCCGCGCCCTCAGGCTCCATTTGGTCGAGGCGAGCCCGGTGCTGCGCGCGGCGCAGCGCGCAGCACTTGCCGCGGCGGACCCCACCTGGCACGACAGCCTCGCCAGCCTCCCCGATGGCCCCGTCATCCTGCTCGCCAACGAGTTCCTCGACGCGCTGCCGATCCGGCAAGTGCTGCGCGGCGAGCGATCCTGGCACGAGCGGCTGGTGACGCTCGACGCGGACGGCGAGACGCTGGCCTTTGCCGTCGACGCGGCGCCGAGCGCGGCAGCGGCGCTGGTGCCGCCCCGACTGCGCGACGCGCCGCCGGGGAGCCTGTGCGAGCTCCGCCCGGCGGCGCTGTCGCTCGCCGCCGGCCTTGGCGCCAGGCTGGCGCGGCAAGGCGGCATCGCACTCTTCATCGACTACGGCTACTGGCCGAGCGCCTGCGGCGACACGCTGCAGGCGCTCGCCCGCCATCGCCGCCACGGCGTGCTGGCCGATCCGGGTGCTGCCGATCTTACCGCGCATGTCGACTTCGCCGCGCTGGCCACGGCAGCGCGCGCCGCCGGGGCCCGCGCCTGGGGTCCGGTGCCGCAAGGCGGCTTCCTCGCCGCCCTCGGCCTTGCCGAGCGCGCCGCAGCGCTCATCGCCCGCGCCAGCCAAGAGCAGGTCGCGGCGATCGAGAGCGGCTGCCGCCGCTTGATCGACCCCGCGGAAATGGGCACTTTGTTCAAGGTTCTGGCCCTGGCGGACCCCGCTCTTCCGGCGCCTGCCGGCATTGCGGAGGAAGGCATCCCTTGATCACGCTGAGCGCACTCGACGGCGACGGCATCCGTCACGGCTTCTTCACCCGCGACGGCGGGGTCAGCGACGGGCTGTTCGCGTCGCTCAATTGCGGGCTGGGCTCGGGCGACGACGCCGTCAAGGTGGCGGAGAATCGCCGCCGCGCCATGACGGCGCTGGGGCTCGAGGCCGAGCGGCTCGCCACCTGCTACCAGGTGCACAGCCCGAGCGTGGTCGTGGTCGACGCCGCCTGGCCGGGCGCCGAGCGGCCGCGCGCCGATGCCCTGGTGACGCGGCGGAAGGGCGTCGCGCTCGGCATCCTCACCGCCGATTGCGCACCGGTGCTGTTCGCCGATGCCGCTTCCGGAGTGATCGGCGCGGCCCATGCCGGCTGGCGCGGCGCGCTTACGGGCGTGCTCGAAGCGACGGTGGCGGCGATGATCGGGCTCGGCGCTGCGCCGGAGCGCGTCAGCGCCGGCATCGGCCCCTGCATCGCCCAGCCCTCCTACGAGGTGGGGCCGGAATTCCCGGCGCCCTTCCTCGCCGCGGACGCCGCCAGCGCCGATTTCTTCCTTCCGGCGCCGCGCGCAGGGCATTTCCTCTTCGATCTCACCGGCTATACCGCGCGCCGGCTGGCGCGGCTCGGTCTCGGCCGCATCGAGCTCAGCGGCGCCGACACCGCGGCCGAGGCGGACCGCTTCTTCTCCTATCGCCGCTCCTGCCTGCGCCGGGAGAAGGATTACGGCCGCGAGCTTTCCGCCATCTGCCTCGCGGCGTAGAACGCGCATCGCGCCTGCGCCGAACGCAATTGTCAACGGCGCGAATTCCCCCTAGACCAATCCTTGCCGTTCGGGCGTCCCCGGGCGGCGACGTTCTCGGGGCGGGGTGGAAGTCCCCACCGGCGGTAAAGGCGAGAGATCGCACGAGCCCGCGAGCGCCTGCCGATGAGCATCGGCGGGGTCAGCAGAGCCGGTTGGATCCCGGCGCCGACGGTCACAGTCCGGATGAAAGAGAGCGGGATGTCTTCGGCCCGGCGGCGCGACGCTTGGCCGAGCCCGTGCGCCCTGATTCTGGTCTCGAACTTAAGGAGAAACCATGAATCAGCGCTATTCCCACGACAGCACCTCATCAGAACGCGGCGAGCGCATCGCCTTCGTGCAATCCTGCTGGCACAAGGACATCGTCGACCGCTGCCGCGATTCCTTCACCGCCGAGATCGGCAAGCTCGGCTTTGCCAGGAGCCGCATCGACTTCTTCGAGGTCCCCGGCGGCTTCGAGATCCCGCTGCAGGCGAAGCTGCTGGCCAAGACCGGGCGCTACGCCGCGATCGTCGCCGGCGGCCTCATCGTCGATGGCGGCATCTACCGCCATGAGTTCGTCGCCGAGGCGGTGATCTCGGCGCTGATGCGCGTCCAGCTCGAGACCGAGGTGCCGGTCATCTCGGCGGTGCTGACGCCGCAGCGCTTTCATGCGCATGACGAGCATCAGCGCTTCTTTCGCGAGCATTTCGTGGTGAAGGGCGCCGAAGCGGCCGAAGCCTGCGCCCGCACCATCGACAATCTCGCGCGGCTGAGGCGGGCGGCGGGCTAGTAGGGAGTATCGTTCTTGTGCACATAGCCCGCGGGCGTCGCCCGCAGGTCTATGTCCGGGTACTCCGTGTGCAAGTCGGCCGGCGACCCCGTGCCGATTTCGAGGATCAGCGTCGGTTCGGCGCCGCGATTTTGCAGGTGATGCCCGTCAGGCTCGCCGGCCTTGAACCCCGCGCAGTCGCCAGTATCGAGCGTCGTCTCGCCGGCGTCGGTAACGAGAACGACGGGGCCGCGCACGACATAGACGAACTCATCCGCCTCGGGATGCCAATGCCGTTGGCTCGACCATGCGCCGGGTTGCAGTTCCAGCAGATTGACCCCGAGTTGCGTGAGCCCTGCGGCCAAGCCGAGGCCGCGGCGAGATTTGCGCTGGCACGGCTCATCGAACGGTTTGGGATAACGCGATCCCGTCCGCAGCGGCGCCTTGCTGATCTCGATCTTCATGGCATCATACCCCCACGTGTGTCAGCGTTGCTGCAAGATCAAGCCCCGCACCGTCCTCCCGATGATCTTCCGCCCGCACGACACGGCGCGCGGCGGGTGACGCGATACCTGCAATTGCGGGAAACGGCGATAGCCCCGCTCGACTACGCCGCACGCAGCAGCGGCTGCATCCCTGGGACGCCGCCGAGCCTGGCCAAGAGCTCGTCGCGCTGCGCCGGCGAGAGCGGGCAGTTGGGCGGGATGACGGTGAGCCAGTGCCGGTCGCCGGTGAGCCGCGCGACCAGCTCCTTGAGGCCGCCCTGGAAAGGAAAAGCCTGCAGCACAAGGCGCGCCACGGTCAGGCTCTCCTGCAGCGCGTCGGCATCTTCCTGCTGCCAGGCGCGATAGACCGCCTGCGCCATCGGCGCAGTGACGTTGGTGCTGGCGGAGATGCAGCCGGCGCCGCCGGCGCGCAGATTGGCGAGCAGGAACTGCTCGGTGCCGGAATAGACGCCGAAGCGCGGGATCTCCTTGAGCAGCGTGGCGGTGTAGCTCCAATCGCCGGAGCTGTCCTTGACCCCGGCGATGATGTCGCCATAGGCGGCTTTGAGCCGGGCGATGAGCGCAAGCGTGACCGGCACCGCCGACATCTGCGGAAAATGATAGAGGTAAAGCCGCAGCCTGGCGTCGCCGACGCGCTGGATCACCTCGGAGAAGAAGGCGAAGAGCCCGTCCTCGCTCGGATTCTTGTAATAGAAGGGCGGCAACAGCAGCGCGCCGGCGCTGCCCGCCTTGAGCGCCGCCTTGGTGACGGTGACGGCATCGGCGAGCGCGGCGGAGCCGGTGCCGATGATGCAGCGCTCCATCGGCAGGCCGGCGGCGGCGCCGGCCTCGATCAAGCCGAGGCGCTGCGCCACCGAGAGGGAGTTGGCCTCGCCGGTCGTGCCCAGCGGCGCGAGCCCATCGCAGCCATTGGCCAGCAGCCAGCGGCAATGCGCGACATAAGCCTTGGCGTTCGGCTCGAGATCCTCGCCGAACGGGGTCAGCACGGCGGCATAGACGCCGCGCGGCGGCGTGGAATTCTGTTGGGTCACCGCGATCCTCCCTGGAACGAGACCGCGCACAGTGCAGCACGCCGCAGCGCCGCGCGCAACTTGCCGCGCGATAGCGGGGGCGCATGGCGCACGGCGCCGCACCATCGCCAAAATCGATCATAAATATCAAAATAATCGGTTGGATCGATGAATGTGGACGGCGTAGCGTCAGGGCCTGTGGACGACGCCGCTGTCGCGGCCGGGAGTGACGAGGGAGCGCCATGAAGATGATGCGCAAAGGCCTGAGAGCGCGGACCGCGATGCTCGATGCGGCGCCGCGATGGCGGATCGTGGCGGGCGCCGCGATCTATCTCGGCGCCGGTCTGCAGCTCTGTCGCCTCTTCCTCTGACCCGCCCTGCCGCCGCGGAGGACATCATGCGCACGACGCTGATCACGGTCTTCGGCATCCCGGTCGCCGCGAACCAGAACCTCATGCCGACGCATGTCAAAGAGATCGCCGAGGCGCGGCGACGCGTTCCTGAATGCGCCACAGCACCGTGTGCGACGGGTATAGGATTTTTATCGACGCGCTTCGTCAACACCTCAACACCTTAGTCCTACGCGCATTCGCATCTCATCATGCTGCGCGACATCCTGGAGGGAGTTCGACATGGCCGACAAACCCGTTCTCACCACCACCGCAGGCAATCCTCTGGCGGATAACCAGAACGCGATGACCGCCGGGCCGCGCGGTCCGGTTCTCATGCAGGATTACCAGCTCCTGGAAAAGCTCGCGCATCAGAACCGCGAGCGCATCCCCGAGCGCACGGTGCACGCCAAGGGCTGGGGTGCCTTCGGCACGCTCACCATCACCCACGACATCACCAAGTACAGCAAAGCGAAAGTCTTCGCCCAAATCGGCAAGAAGACGGCGATGCTGGCGCGCTTTTCGACCGTCGCCGGCGAGCAGGGCGCGGCCGATGCCGAGCGCGACGTGCGCGGCTTCGCGCTCAAATTCTATACCGAGGAAGGCAATTGGGACCTGGTCGGCAACAACACGCCGGTGTTCTTCGTGCGTGACCCCTACAAGTTTCCGGATTTCATCCACACCCAGAAACGGCACCCGCGCACCAACCTGCGCTCGCCGACCGCGATGTGGGATTTCTGGTCGCTGTCGCCGGAGTCGCTGCATCAGGTGACGATCCTGATGTCGGACCGCGGCCTGCCGACCGATGTGCGCCACATCAACGGCTATGGCAGCCACACCTTCAGCTTCATCAACGCCAAGAGCGAGCGCTTCTGGGTCAAGTTCCACTTCAAGACGATGCAGGGTCACAAGCACTGGACCAATGCGGAGGCCGAAAAGGTCGTCGGCCAGACGCGTGAATCGACCCAGGCCGATCTCTTCAGCGCGATTGAGAAGGGCGACTATCCGCGTTGGCGCTTCTGCGTGCAGATCATGCCGGAGAGCGACGCGGCGAAGACCCCCTACAACCCCTTCGACCTCACCAAGGTGTGGCCGCATGGCGACTACCCGCTGATCGAGGTCGGCGTGATGGAGCTGAGCCGCAATCCCGACAATTATTTCTCCGAGATCGAGCAGGCCGCTTTCAGCCCGTCCAACATCGTGCCCGGCATCGGCTTCTCGCCGGACAAGATGCTGCAGGCGCGCGTGTTCTCCTATGCCGATGCGCACCGCCATCGCCTCGGCACGCATTACGAAGCGCTGCCGGTCAATGCGCCGAAATGCCCGGTGCACAATTACCACAAGGACGGGGCCATGCGGTTCTTCGCCAACAACCCGAACCCCGACGCCTGTTACGAGCCCAACTCGTTCAACGGGCCGGTCGAGCGGCCGGATGTGGCGGAGCCGCCGTTGAAAATTTCGGGCGATGCGGCGCGCTACGACCACCGCATCGGCAATGACGATTTCAGCCAGCCGCGGGCGCTGTTCAATCTGTTCGACGCCGGGGAGAAGCAGCGCTTGTTTTCGAACATCGCGGCAGCGATGGCCGGGGTCCCGGACGCGATCGTCCAGCGCCAGCTCGCCCTCTTCGACCAGGTGCATCGCGATTACGGCGCCGGCGTGCGCGCGGCTTTGAAGGAGCGGACGTCGCCGCAGCGCGCCGCGGAGTAGTCACGCCTCCATGCCGGGCAGGCTGCGCAGCAGCGCGCCCAGCCGCCCGATGCCCTCGCCGATCGCAGCGGGATCGGCGAGGGAGAAATTGAGGCGGAGCGTGTTGGCGCCGCCGCCATCGGCATGAAAGGCGCGGCCGGGGACGAAGGCCACGCGCGCCTCGGCAATGGCGCGCGTCAACACCGCCGCCGCGTCGATGCCCTCGGGCAGCGTCAGCCACACGAACATGCCGCCTTCGGGCCGGGTCCAGCCCACCCCCGGCGGCATCTCCCGGGGAAGTGCCGCGAGCATCGCGTCGCGCCGCGCGCGATAGGCGGCGCGGATTCCTGCCAGCGCTTGCGGCAGCACCTGCTGCACCACCTCATGCATCACCATCTGGCTGAGGCCGGCGCTGTGCAGGTCGCTCGCCTGCTTGACCAGGACGAGGCGACGGATGACCGGCAGCGGCGCCGCCACCCAGCCCAGGCGCAAGCCCGGCACCACCGTCTTGGAGAAGGTGCCGCAATAGAGCACGCGCGCGGCGTCGATGCTGCCCATCCGCGCCGTCTCCAGCGCCAGCAGCGGCGGTAGCGCCACGCCGTCATAGCGCAGCGCCTCATAGGCGGCGTCCTCGACCAGCGGCATGTCGAGCGCCGCCGCCGCCTCGAGCAGCGCCTGGCGTTCGGCAAGCGCGAGGCTCTCGCCGGTCGGGTTCTGGAAGTCCGCCATGACATAGCCGAGCGCCCGCCGCCGCGCGCCGCCGCCCGCCCGCCTGCGGTTGTCGCCCCGCCGCGGCAGCGCGCCGTAGCGCGGCTCGTAGGCATTGAGCGCCTGCAGCGCGCCGAGATAGGTCGGCCGCGCCACCAGCACCTCGTCGCCAGGCGAGATGAAGAGCTTGCCGATGAAATCCAGCGCCTGCTGCGAGCCGCTGGTGATGAGGATGTGATCGGCGCTGCAGGCGATGCCGCGCCCGGCCATGTCCTCAGCGATCCAGGCGCGCAGCGGCGCATAGCCCTCGCTGGTGGAATATTGCAGCGCCGCCGCGGCGCGCCGGGGATCACCGAGAATGCGGCCATAGGCGGCGGCGATGGCGTCGCAGGGAAAGAGCGCGGGATCGGGGATGCCGCCGGCGAACGAGATCAGCCCCGGCTGATCGACCAGCTTCAGCAGCTCGCGGATCTCCGAGGCGGCCATGCGCTTGGCCCGCCGCGCGTAATGCCTCTCCCACTCGACCATGATCCGCGCCCCGACGCAGACATTAAGTCAATAATACTGACCTAATGGCGAAAAAGCAAGCGCCGTCCCGCCGCGGCACGATTGCGGCCGCCGCCGGCGGCACCTATGATTCGCGCCGCTGCCCCATGCCCTATCTCATCATCTTCCTGATGCTCTTCCTGCTCGGCCTGCTGGTCGCCTGCGTCATCACCTGAGCCCATGCGCCGTCTCCTGCCGTTGCTGTTGCTGATCGCCGCCTGCCAGCCGCTGCCGCACCCCTTTGCCGAGGATGTGCCGCCGCCGCGCTCGCCGACGCTGAGCCCGCGCGACAGCGCCGGCATCGTCGTGGCGCCGATCGCCGGCGCGCCGGGCGCGGTCGCCGAGGCGCTCGCCGCGGCGCTGCGCGACGCCGAAATCCCCGCCAGCACCGCCGGCGCCGGCAATAAGGGCAGCTTCCATCTGGTGGCTTCGGCCCACGCTCAACCGGCCGCCGACGGCGGCGCCAGCATCGCCCTTGACTGGGAGCTGCGCGCCGCCGACGGCAAGATCCTTGGCCATGGCAGCGCCGCCGCCGCGGCGCCCGCCGAGGCCTGGCGCCGCGGCGACGAGAGCGTCGCCCGCGAGATTGCCGGCAAGGCCGCCCCTGCCATCGCCGGGCTGGTGCAGGATGAGCCGCCGCGCGCGGCGGCGGTGGCGGAGCCGCTGCTGGCGGTGCGCGCGGTGACCGGCGCACCGGGCGATGGCGGACGGGCGCTGACCCGTGCCATGGACTATGCGCTGCGCCGTGTCCATGTCGCGCTCGCCGAGAAGGACGGGGACAAGGAGAGCTTCGTGCTCACCGGCACGGTCGAGCTGTCGCCGGCCGAGGCCGGCCAGCAGCGGGTCAAGGTGAGCTGGGCGCTGCTGCGCCCCGATGGCGGTGAGATCGGCCATATCGACCAGCAGAATGCCGTCCCCGCCGGCAGTCTCGACGGGCCCTGGGGCGACATCGCCTTCGCCGTCGCCAGCGCTGCGGCGCCGGGGGTCGCGGCGCTGATCGAGAAGGCGAAGGCGGATGGCGACGGCGCGTCCTAGGCTGTCTTCGGCTCCCGGCCCCGCGAAAGGACATTTACAGCCTGGGGGCCGCTTTGTTACAGTCCCGGCCGCTCGGCACAGGCGTCCTTCGACAAGCTCAGGCTTGCGACAGGCTCAGGACGGGCGCCCTTACGTAGACCGGCGAAGACTGGCATGAAAATCCTTACCGGCAACAGCAATCGGCCGCTCGCCGAAGCGATTTCGGCCTATCTCGCCGCGCCGCTCACCAATGCGAGCGTGCGCCGCTTCTCCGACATGGAGGTGTTCGTCGAGATCCACGAGAATGTCCGCGGCGAGGACGTCTTCATCATCCAGTCGACCTCCTTCCCCGCCAACGACAATCTCATGGAGCTGCTGGTCACGCTCGACGCCTTGAAGCGCGCCTCGGCGCGCCGGGCGACAGCCGTCATCCCCTATTACGGCTACGCCCGCCAGGATCGGAAATCGGGCGGCCGCACGCCGATCTCGGCGAAGCTCGTCGCCAACATGATCACCGCGGCAGGCGCCGACCGCGTGCTCACCGTCGACCTCCATGCCGGGCAGATCCAGGGCTTCTTCGATATCCCGACCGACAATCTCTACGCCGCACCGGTCTTCGTGAAGGACATCAAGGAGCGCTACAACGGCGAGGATCTCGTCATGGTTTCGCCCGATGTCGGCGGCGTGCTGCGCGCCCGCGCCGTGGCGCGGCGCGTCGACGCCGACCTCGCCATCGTCGACAAGCGGCGCGAGCGCGCCGGCGTCTCCGAGGTGATGAACATCATCGGCGACGTCGAGGGCCGCCGCTGCATCCTGATCGACGACATCGTCGACAGCGCCGGCACTTTGTGCAACGCCGCCGAAGCGCTTAAAGAACGCGGCGCCAAATCGGTCGCGGCTTACGTCACCCATGGCGTCCTCTCGGGCGGCGCGGTGGCGCGCGTGACGGCTTCGCCGCTCGAGGCGCTGGTCACCACCGACAGCATCGTCGCCACCGAGGCGGTGCGGCTGTCGCGCAATATCAGGCAGCTGACGATCGCGCCGCTCATGGCCGAGGCGATCCTGCGGATCAGCGAAGAAAGATCGGTTTCGAGTCTGTTCAACTGAGATTATATTCGCGCCAACGCGAGAACGGGCG
>JBKQTR010000143.1:0-6415 GCA_052143095.1 Allostellaceae bacterium | reverse complement strand
GCGGCGTTGCCGAGCTGGAAGACGTCGCCGGCGAGGCTCTCGACGGCGAAATCCTCGTTCACCGTGCCGATGATGTGGTTCTCGGGCTCGAGCAGGACCTGATAGTCGGCGGTATCGGGGATCGTGCCTCCCGAAGTGAGCGCCGTCAGCCGAGCGCCGCGCCGGCCGCGCAGACGGTGATTGACGGCATCGTGATGGATGAGCGCGCCGCGCCGGCCACGGCGGGTGGCGTAGCCTTCGGCCAGCATCGCCAGCACCGCGGCGAAATCCGCGCGCGCGAGCGCGCGATAGGGCCAGGCCCGGCGCATGAGCGCGTAAAGCCCCTCCTCGCTCCACTCGCGCGATGCCAGCTCGGCGACGATCTGCTGCGCCAGCACGTCGAGCGGCTGCTCGGGGATCGCCAGGCGATCGAGCTCGCCGCGGGCGACGCTGTCGAGCAGCGCCGCGCATTCGACGAGCTCGTCGCGCGACAGCGGGAAGAGGCGGCCCTTGGGCATGCCGTCGACAGCATGGCCGGAGCGTCCGACGCGCTGCAGGAAGGCGGCGATCGAGCGCGGCGAGCCGAGCTGGCAGACGAGGTCGACATCGCCGATATCGATGCCGAGCTCGAGCGACGCGGTCGCCACCAGGGCGCGAAGCTTGCCGTGCTTCAGCCGCTGCTCGGCATCGAGGCGCCGCTCCTTGGCGAGGCTGCCGTGATGCGCCGTCACCTCCCGCTCGCCGAGCCGATCGGAGAGCTCGCGCGTCGCCCGCTCGGCCATGCGCCGCGTGTTGACGAAAATCAGCGTGGTGCGGTGCGCGGCGATGAGCTCGGCAAGCCGGTCGTAGACCTGCTTCCAGACATCGCCGGACATCACCGCCTCGAGCGGCGCGGGCGGCAGCTCGAGAGCGAGATCGCGCGCCCGGCGATGGCCGGTGTCGATGATCCGGCAGGGCGGCGGCGCGCCCTCGGCGCCGGCGCCGACCAGGAAGCGCGCCACCGTCTCGATCGGCTTCTGTGTCGCCGAAAGGCCGATGCGCAGCAGGCGATCGCCGCAGAGGGATGCCAGGCGCTCGAGCGAAATCGCGAGGTGAGAACCGCGCTTGTTCGGCGCCACGGCGTGGATCTCGTCGACGATCACCGTCCGCGTCGTCGCCAGCATGGCGCGGCCGGATTCGGAGCCGAGCAGGATATAGAGCGATTCCGGCGTGGTGACGAGGATGTGCGGCGGGCGGCGCCGCATGCGGTCGCGCTCGCCGGAAGGCGTGTCGCCGGTACGCACCCAGGTACGGATATCGACGTCCGGCAAGCCCTGGGCACGCAAGGCCTCGCGGATGCCGGCGAGCGGCGCCTCGAGGTTCTTCTGGATGTCATTCGACAGCGCCTTGAGCGGCGAGACGTAGACGATCTGCGTCTCGTTGCCGAGCGTGCCCTCAAGCCCCTGGCGCAGCAGCGCATCGATCGCCGCGAGAAAGGCCGCGAGCGTCTTGCCGGAGCCGGTCGGCGCGGCGATGAGCACATGCTCGCCGGCCTTGATCGCCGGCCATGCGGCTTCCTGCGCCGCGGTGGGCGCAGCGAAGCTTCGATTGAACCAGGCGGCTAGCGCGGGATGAAAGAGCGAGACAGGGTTCATCGGGACAGGACGGCGCTTTCAGGGACCCCGGAATAATGGGGTGATTGACGCGGGAATCAACCCCTCGCCGCGTCGCGCTCATGCAACCGGCGGTCGCCGCGGCGCCGAGGGCGCTCCGCTGTCACGCGCGTCGGCGGCGCGCGATCTCTAGGCCGCTTCCGGGTGCGTCAAGGCGGCGTCGAACTGCTCGAGCGCCCAGTCGATGTCGCCGCCGGTGATCACCAGGGGCGGGCTGACGCGGATGGTGTGGTCGTGAGTGTCCTTGCACAGGACCCCGCGCCGGCGCAACGCGTCGCAATAGCGCCGGGCGCCGCCCGCCTCCGGGTGAAGCTCGACGGCGATCATCAGGCCGCGGCCGCGCACCTCTTTCACGGCGGGGCTCTTGATGCGGTTGAGGCCGGCAAGGAAATGGCCGCCCATCACGCTGGCGTTCTCGATCATGCCCTCTTCGATGAGGACCCTCAGCGCCGCGCGCGCGACGGCGCAGGCGAGCGGATTGCCGCCGAAGGTGCTGCCGTGCTCGCCCGGTTTCAACACGCCGAGGATCTCATCGGTCGAGAGCACCGCCGATACCGGATAGAAGCCGCCCGACAGCGCCTTGCCGATCAGGGTCAGATCGGCTTCGATCCCCTCATGCTCTTCGGCGAGCAGGCGGCCGGTGCGGCCGAGCCCGGTCTGAACCTCGTCGAGAATCAGAATCACATTGTGGCGCGTGCAGATCTCGCGCACCGCGGTGAAATAACCCGCGGGCGGAATGATCACCCCCGCCTCGCCCTGGATGGGCTCGACCAGAAATGCCACCGTATCGGGCGTGATCGCGGCTTCGAGCGCCGCGGCGTCGGCGAAGGGCACGATGCGGAATCCCGGCGTGAACGGGCCGAAGCCGTCACGCGCCCTGGGGTCGGTGCTGAAACCGACGATGGTCAGGGTGCGGCCGTGAAAGTTGTTGGCGCAGACGATGATCTCGGCCCGGTCCTCGGGCACGCCTTTCACTTCATAGCCCCATTTGCGCGCGACCTTGACCGCGCTTTCGACCGCCTCCGCGCCGGAGTTCATCGGCAGAACCTTGTGCGACCGGGTGGCAGCGCAGAGCTCCTGGTAGAACAGCGGCAGCTGGTCGTTCATGAAGGCGCGCGAGGTGATGGCGAGACGCGACGCCTGCTCGGTGAGCGCCGCCAGGATGCGCGGATGGCAATGCCCCTGATTGACCGCCGAATAGGCCGACAGGCAATCGAGGTAGCGCCGCCCGTCGACATCCCAGACCCAGACGCCGCGGCCGCGGGTGAGGACGACGTCGAGCGGCTTGTAATTGCGCGCGCCGTATTCGCCCTCAAGCGCGAGATAGACCTCGCGCGTCGCCGGCGGGGACGCTCGCTGCAGGGTATCGGCGGTCATGGTCATGGTGGGCCCCTTTGCTTTCTGCCGTGGACCTATCCGGCGGCACGCCGCAGCGCGCCGGCGGCGGTGCTGCGGCGGTCGAGACGCAAGGTCATGCAATAAGCGCCGCCGCCGGACATGAGGAACGGCACGAGATCGACTTCGGTCACGCGGTAGCCGCGCTCCGCCAACCGCGCCACGAGGCCGGGCGAGGCGCTCGCCATCACCAGCCGGTCCTCGATATTGACGGCGTTGACGTTGAAGCGCGCAGCGTCCTCGTCCGTCGCCTCGATCAGATGCTCGGGCGCGACGAGGTCGCGGATCGCGCCAAGCGACGCGGCGGAAAACGCCGGCGGGTAGTAAAGGATTTCGCCGCCGCTCAACGGGCAGAAGCAGACGTCGAGATGATAAAAGCGCGGCGAGACCAGCTCGATGGCCGTCACCTCCCGGCCGAAGAAGGCGGCGACCTCGTCGGCCGCCTGCCGCGTCGAGCGCTGGCCGTAACCCGCCCAGAACCGTCCGCGGGTCGCATCCCAGATGCAGTCGCCCGCCCCTTCCTGAAAGCAATTGGCCGGGATTTGCGCGACCTCGTCGAGCAGGCCGCGCCCGATGAGCGCATGGAAGTGGTCCGCGAAATGCCGCTCTTCGCCCTGGCGTTCCCGGTGGCGGAACCGCGCCACCAGCGCCAGGCGATCGAGCACTACCGCCGCGTTGGCGGGAAACACCATGTCCGGCAGGCCCGCGACGCCGGGCATGATCTCGAGCCGCGCCCCGGAACCAGCGAGCGCGGCGGCGAGCGCCTGGAACCTGCGCTGGGCCGCGGCGAGATGGCCCGCGGGATTCTCGGCCCAGGCGCCGGGCTGCATCCACGGGTTGATCGTGTAGGACACCGCGAAATGCCGGGGATCGGTGAGCAGCAGCAAAGGCTTCGAAGGCACGGGTGGTCTCCGCCAAACGACCCTGCGGGTACCGAGACGGACGCCCCCAGGAGCGGGAATCATCGCAGAACAGGGTGCTGACAAAAAGACAACATCCTTGACAAATTGCGCTTAAAATACGACAAATCGTCAAACCTACTTAGCAGATTGTCGAGGCGGCGATGGACGACACCGATCGGCGGCTGATCGCGTTGTTGCGCGAGAACGCCCGGCTTCCCGTGGCAACCCTGGCGCAGCTGCTCAAGGTCTCGCGCGGCACGGTGCAGAACCGCATCGACCGGCTGATCGCCGACGGCGTGATCGGCGGCTTTACCCTGCGGCTCAAACCGGAAGCCGAGCCGCAGCGCGTGCGCGCCATCACCATGGTGGCGGTCGAGGGCGAACACGCCACCGCGGTCATCAGGGCCCTGCGCGGCATTCCGGAGGTCCAGGCGCTGCACACCACCAACGGCCGCTGGGACATCGTCGCCGAGCTCGGCGTGGACAGCCTCGAAGCCTTCGATCAGGCGCTGCAGCGCATCCGCCTGATCAAGGGGATCGCGAATTCCGAGACGAGTCTATTGCTGTCAACGCATAAGATATGAGCGGGGGCGGAGGGATCGGCGGGCATCGCCAGCCGCTTGCGTCAGCCGCGCGGGCCCACTTGCTGCCACGCCCATTGGCGACCCTTCGAGCGAGATGGGTGAATGCGATAGCCGCGCTGCGCGCTCATGAGCGCGCAGCCAGCCCTCAGCAGCGGTGGTTGTCGGCGCAGGCGTTCGATGGCGGCGGCTCGAGCCAGACATCGGCGAGGTCCTGGTTCAGGTAGTGGCTCGGCGTGATCGACCAGCCCCTAAGCCGCGCCGAATTGGCGATGATGCGGTTCCACCACAGCACGGGCACGGCATAGGCCTGCTCGAGCGCGCGCTGCTCGAACGCGCGCACGATGCGGGCGCGCTCGCGCGGATCGGACGTCACCGCCTGGCCGACGAAGAGCGCGTCGAGCATGCGGTCGGTGGCGCTCGAATAGTTCACGGGTGAGAGATCGCGCGAAATGTATTTGGCGAGCTGCAGGCTGGGATCGTCGAAATAGTCGCCGGCGAAATCGAAGGCGGCGTCGAAATCGCCGCCCTTGAGCGCCGCCTCCCAATCCTTGGTGTTGAGGCGCTTCTCCTCGACCGTGACGCCGATCTCGCGCCATGCCGCGGTGACATAGTCGGCACCGGGCCCATAGGGGATCGGCACGTCGCGATTGACCAGCGCGATCTTGAGGCTGCCGACACCGGCGTCGGCGAGGAGATGTTTCGCTTCCGCCCGCGAGGCGGCGATGTCACGCGAGAAGCCGGGCAAGCGCGCCAGCTCCGCCTCGGGCGTCGCCATGGCGAAGCCCGGCCGCATCACGCCACCGACGAACTTCATATAGGTCGTGCCGGAGAGCCGCTCCGCCGCGTCCCAGCGGTCGATGGCGAGAGAGAGCGCGCGGCGCACCCGCTCGTCGTCGAACGGCGGACGCTTGGTGTTGAAGACGAGCAGCAGGTTGATCAGCCAGGGCGACTCGGCCACCTGAATGCGGTCGCCGAGCGCTGCCGTCAGCCGATCGCGCTCGGCCGGCGTCACCGAACGGAACTGCGCCTGGATCGCGCCGTGCTCGAGCGCGTCGATCACCTTGTCCCCCTGCATGAACCTGGCCTGGTAGCCGTCGAGGTAGGGCTTGCCCTTGTCGAAATAGCGATCGAAGCGCTTGCCGGTCCAATGATCGCCCTTGACGTGCTCGACGAAGGTGAAGGGTCCGGTGCCGAGGACATGGGTCTTGGGGAATTGCGGATCCTGCGCGAGCTTCGCCGCGCTGTAGATGCAGTTCCAGGGCGAGGCGAAGTTCGCCAGCATCGCCGCCTCGGGCCAGCTCAAGTGGAAGATGACCGTCCGCGCATCCGGGGTCTCGATGCTCTCGATCGCGGCATAGCTCGCCTGGCGCGCCGAGAACACGCCCTCGGGCGGGTGGACGATCCGCTCGTAGCTTGCCTTGATATCGGCCGAGGTGAGCGGCGATCCGTCGTGGAAGAGCACGTTGGGCTTCAGCTTGAAGGCGTAGACGCGCTTGTCCGCAGAGACCGTCCAGGACTCCGCCAAATCGCCTTTGATCGCGGGATATGCCGCGGCGTCGAATTTGAGCAGGGTCGAGTAATGCGGCGCCACCGGATGGAGAAAGGCAAAGGAGACATTGCCATGGCAATCGTAGTTCGACGGCTCCGATTCAACGGCGAAGATCAGCGTTCCGCCGCGCTTCGGCGCGACGCCATCGCCGGTGTCGGCGCCGTTGGCGCCGAGCGGCGCGAGCGCCAGAAGGATGGCGGCGGCGATGATCGCGCCCCGAATGAGCTTCATCCTAAAATCTCCTTGCCCCTGAGGATCAGTGAGTCGAACTGCTCTGCTGCCAGCGCTGGAACTGGTCGAAGAGCTGATCCTTCTCCTGCACCGACAACGCCCGTCCGCCGGCGAGCCGGCTGC
>JBKQTR010000142.1:0-6998 GCA_052143095.1 Allostellaceae bacterium | reverse complement strand
GGCGCCCGGCCGATCCCTCGCGGGCATCCGGTTGGTCATCCCTGACCACGTCTTGGGGCTTCCCGTGTTGCGTACGCTTTCCTTGTGTACATGCTGCCGCCAATACCCCGGTGTAGCGGCTGGGCGTACTCTTCGCTCATTCAAACCCGGCCGTATCAGCCTTCCCCGATATGGCAGTCGGGTCGGCCCACACATCGTCCTTTTCGAGGCTTGCTCGGCGTTCACTTGCATTGCGGCCTGCACACTCGCGATGTCACCAATTCGTGACACGCTAATCGAAGTCTTCAGCCATTTCGTTACCTCCATGACTGCCCCGATTGCTTCCGGCTGGAGCGGTTGCCGGGTGGGCCTTGCACCCACTGGAAAGCGCCGCCTTTTCACGGCGCACGCCACAACCGGAACAACGGCGCCGCGTAATCTGGCCTTGCTGGTCCTATCAATTTCGCGGCACCGCCAGCCATGATATGATGCCTCCGCGTCAGGGGAGTAACTAAGCGAATGGCCGAGACGCGCAAGCTCGCCGCAATCTTAGCCGCCGATGTGGTGGGGTATAGCCGACTTGCTAGCGCCGATGAGGATCGGACCCTGGCGCGGCTCCGAGGCTTGCGCAGCGACCTTATCGATCCCGCCATCGCCGTTCATCGTGGCCGTATCGTCAAACGCACCGGCGACGGTGCGCTAGTCGAGTTCCGGAGCGTCGTGGATGCCGTTCGGTGCGCCATCGAAGTGCAGAATGGCATGGTCGAGCGAAACACGGGCCTGCCGCCCGAGCGCAAGATCGAGTTCCGAATGGGCATTCATCTCGGCGACGTGGTCGAGGAGGGAGACGGCGATCTGATGGGCGACGGCGTCAATATCGCCGCTCGGCTCGAAGGCATTTGCGAGCCGGGCGCCATCAGCCTATCGGAAGACGCTTACCGCCAAGTCAAATCTCGCCTTGATCTAACGGTCAGCGATCTCGGCGAGACGCAGCTGAAAAACATCCCCGAGCCGGTCCGGGTGTTCTCGCTCGAAGTCGGCAAGCCTGTGCAGGCTAAGCCGGTTGGACCGCCGAAATCAACCGAAGTGGCTGGACCGCCTCGCCTGTCCATCGTGGTTCTGCCCTTCGCCAATATCGGCGGCGATCCGGAGCAGGAATATTTCGTCGATGGTGTCACCGAGAGTCTCACCACCGACCTATCGCGGATCAGCGGCTCGTTCGTGATCGCGCGCAACACTGCCTTCACCTACAAGGGCAAGCCAATCGACGTGAAGCAGGTCGGGCGTGACCTCGGCGTGCGCTATGTCCTGGAAGGCTCGGTGCAGCGCGGTGGCAATCGGCTCCGCGTCAATGTGCAGTTCATCGATGCCGAGACCGGCAACCACCTCTGGGCCGAGCGCTTCGACAAACCGGTGGCGGACCTGTTCGATATGCAGGATGAAATCGTTGCTCACCTCGCCAATCAGCTAGGCGTGCAGCTTATGGTCGCCGAAGCGCGACGCTCGGGACGAGCACCGCATCCCGATTCTATGGACCTTTATTTCCAGGGTGTGGCTTGCTTGAACAAGGGAAGTACTCCCGCGTATTTAGAGCAAGCGCGCGGTTTCTTCGAGCGTGCCCTCGTGCTCGATCCCGGCAATATCGAGGCGTTGGTTGGTACGGCACAGGTCGACGCTGGTATGACCACAAACTTTATGACCGACGACCCTGCCGCTCGCTTCGCGTCGGCCGAAGCCGCGTTGATCAAGGCCCTGTCCCTGGCACCGAACGATGCCCAGGCGCATTTATTGATGGGCAGAGTCCAAAACTTTACCAACCGGGCGGCCCAAGGCATTGCCGAGTGCGAGCGGGCGTTGGCGCTGGATCCAAATTTGGCTACCGCTCACGCACAAATCGGTCTCGCCAAGCTAATTATCGGTCGCGGCGAGGAAACCGAGGCTCATGTCAAGGAGGCGCTGCGCCTCTCGCCTCGCGACACGAATGCGTATATCTGGATGGGGATCGCGGGACTCGCCAAACTCTTGCTGAGCAGAGACGAGGAAGCTGTCGTGCGATTGCGTCGTGCCGTCGAAACAAACCGAAACTGGCCCAGCGCACATTTCTATCTCGCGGCCGCCCTGGCACAACTCGGCCGGCCCGAGGAGGCCCGGGCCGCGGCAAGGGCGGGTCTTGCCCTCGATCCCGGCTTCACCATTCACCGCTACCGTTCCGGCGCACCAAGCGACAATCCGACCTATCGGGCGCAACGCGAGCGTATCTACGATGGCATGCGCAAGGCCGGGGTGTCGGAGGTATGAGCGACCGGTGATTTGCGCCCCCGCAGGTCTGCTGTGGGTCATGAGCACGCGTGCGAGATGCAGCATAGCGCGGCAGCTTCGCCCCCAACTCCGGAAGGACGTGCGGGCACTTGGCGCCGCGGCTTCGTGCCAGGAGCGGGCCTGCGACGCAGCCCGCCTAAAAAACTCTTCCAATGCACCAGTGCAGGAGGGATGCCATTATGGGTCGCCTGGCAATGCCTTTCACCATGACGTACTGCGTGTCTGTGACCGCAGCGTCGGGCGCGTTGTCGGTGCGGGGCGCTCCCTAGCCCAGTCTAGTTTGGAAAGGACGATGACGTGGAGATCAAGATGCATCTGCAACGCAGATCAAGCCTAATCGGCTCAATCGTACCGAACAAGATCGGGCCGCATTTTTTCAGGAATGGGTTGCTTGCCGCGCTTCTCGGCGTTGCGGGTGCGGCGCCGCTCATAGCCGCACCGCTCCAGCTGCCGGCGCTTGTCGAGCCCGCCAGCCAGGAGCATCACGTCGGCAAAGTGATCTTCGTCGAGCTGGTGACACCGGACCTCGCCGCCACCAAGCAGTTCTATGGGGGACTGTTCGGCTGGACATTTCGCGATATCGAGGCCGGCGCAACCGAGTACGCCCAGGCATCGCTCGACGGTCGCCCGGTTGCAGGACTGATTCACAGGGCTCTGCCGGCGGGCGAGCGGCGGCAGCCGGCGTGGCTCACCTTTTTCTCCGCGGGCGATGTCGATGCAGCAGAAATGCTTGCATTGCAACATGGCGCGCAGGTGCTGTTCGCGCCGCACAGCTTCCCTGACCGCGGCCGGGAAGCCGTCCTCGCGGATCCGCAGGGCGCCGTTTTTGCGCTCCTCGACTCCAGCAGCGGCGATCCGCCCGATTTCCTTGGCGCACCTGGAGAATGGATCTGGAGCTCGCTGATCACGAGCGATCCGGACACCGACGCCGCTTTCTACCAGACACTGTTCGACTACGACGTCTTCGAGTTGCCTGCGAGCGGGGGCACCCAACATCTCCTCCTCGCGTCCCACAACTATGCGCGCGCGAGCGTCAATTCGCTGCCCGCGAATACGCCAAATGCCCGTCCATACTGGCTCAATTACGTCCGCGTCGAAGACACGGTCAAGATGACGGCAAAGGTCGTGGCGCTCGGTGGCCGCGTGCTGGTCGAGCCGCGGGTCGATCGCCACGGCGGCAAGGTCGCGGTCGTCGCCGACCCTCTGGGGGCGCCCTTCGGACTGCTCGAATGGCCGGACACCGAGAGTAAAGAGGTGCCCAAGTGAATTCCTCGCTCTCGCGCTGGGCGGCGACCGCCTTCGTGATCGGGCTCGTCGCGGTCCTGTCGTCCGGCTGCATCGTAGCTGGCGGCGGATACGGATACGACGGCGGCGCGGGCTACGGGCTGGATTACTATGAACCCTACGGTGTCGGCATCGGTGGCTGGGGACCTGACTACCAGGTGGCGCCCTATCGCGAGGGTGAGCATCGTCCAGCTTCTGTCGGCGGCCGGCCGGCGGCGCATGCCTACAGAGCCGCGCCCGCATCCCGCGCCATGCCGTCTATTCCGTCGGGTTCGCGCTCTGGCGGGGGCGGTGGACGCGGCGGCGGCGGCGGCGGACATCGGTGACCACCGCGGACGACGACACTCTGGACGGGCCCGGCCGGTACGGCGTCACGCCAATTGTACTTAGATCGTAGTCACCTAACAGGTGGGGCCGCGGCGGGCCGTCGAAATATTGGCTTTGTCCCAAGATAAACTGGAACAACCCTGAAGGGATTTTTTGAGATACTCCGATCACGATCTCGTTTGCGAAGACGGGTTGGGCAACACACGGCCGCTTCGGAATCACGAGCAGCGGTCGTGGCGATGTTGTCACTTGGTCGGGTCAGCCGCAGACAACGGACTTTCAGGGGACCGCTCCTCGGGGCGGCTCGGTGCCAGAAAGAGACGTTCAGCTATGTGCCGCGGCGAAACCACCACCGGTCAGCAGCAGGCCGGGATCGCCGACCGGCTCTGGACGGTTGACGAAAGCGTTGCGTTGATCGAGGCCCAGGAGTCGCGCCCGAAGCTCGACATGGGCGACATTGTTGTCGGCTGCTGCCATGTTCGCCAAGGCGCGTCCCGCGCCCTGGCAGAGGCTTACAGGCAGGAGCGTGGCGATCCTTACTCGGCCTTCACAAGCCCAATCTCAACGACGCTTGTTGCGCCGGTCATCGGAACAATCACACCCGGCGACTTCATCATCAATTTGTTGCCATCAACCCGCATGAAGTAGACGCGGTCGGTGCCGGTGATCGCCTGACTCGATGCGGTGTCAACATGGGCGGTCAACTTAATGCCATCCGGCGTCTGATCCGTCGTCGAGTATTTGCCCGTCCAAGCGACGTGCGATTTCATCATTGCGATCGCTTCAGCATCGGTCAGCGCCGCCGCGGCCGGCGCTTTTCGCCTCGAATCAACAAACATCAACCACAGCCGGTCGGGGGTGACGCTCACGTAGCCGGCCGGCTGCTCCCCGAGGGGATAGCTGACCTTATCGCCACTTGTGGCTTTGAGCGTGACGACCTTCCACGTCCCGACAAGCTGGTCCTTCGTCGTCGCCTGCTGGGCGTACGACGGCGCCGCTGCGGCGAGCAGTGCGACGGCGGCGATGGCGACCAGTATCTTGTTCATGGCAACCTCCCTGGCCTACCCGCCGCAAGCGCGGCGAAGTTCTCCGGCCCTCCCTGCTGCGGCGTGATTCTGAACGTTTGCACGCAGACGGCGATCTGTCCACCAGCGGTTATAAAAGGCGTCTATTACAATTCAGGAGCGGTCATCTCCACCAGCTGCTCGATTCCTAATCGGCAGCATAGCCACCGCCGATTCAGAGTGAGCAATTTTGCTCAGACACCGCCGAGTGAACGCGCCCAAGCCATACTCGGTCGGTGCCATCACCATCCGCATTCTGTGCACGCCACCTCGACCGCGAATGAATTTCTTGTTCCATATTGTTCTTCACGTCCGGCACCCCATGTGGCTATGTACGGCCAACAGTGTTTTGCCCGTCAGCTGCACAAAAAACGGCGACGTACCGAAGTCTCCGCTTCCCCCAATTGGCAGCGCTGGTGTCATCGGCAGGCACGATTTCAATCTGAAGATCGAATAGGAGAGAAATCATGAATCGGCAGAGTCTGCTCGGTCTGACAGTCGCTGGCTTGATCGGTCTCGCAAGCAGCGTGTCCTTTGGGATTGCGAATGCGCAGGATACAGGCAAGAACGTCATTTCGACGTTGAATGCGCCCAAGCCGCTCGGTCCTTATTCACAGGCGATCCAGGTCGGCAAGACCGTATACCTCTCCGGACAGATCGCAACCGATCCGAAGACCAATCAACCGATGGCAAATGCGTCAATCGAGGATCAGACGCGGCAGGTTCTTGAAAACCTCAAGGCAGTGCTCGCGGCCGACGGGCTGACCATGGATCACATTGTCTCAACAACTGTCTTCCTCAAAGATATAAATGAGTTCGTGAAGATGAACGAAGTCTATGGCACGTTCTTCAAAGAGAAGCCTCCGGCCCGCGCGACTATTGAGGTCGCCCGCCTGCCGCGCGACGTAAAAATCCAGATTTCGGCGATCGCCTTTCAACCATAGGCCGATCTCGCTACCGCCTGATCAAGACAGCCCGATCTGATCTCCGGAAGAGTCGTGGGGTCTTTCTGTTGGTGCGGCCCATCGGTTGGTCCGTTCTGAGGAGGAACCGCCGACTTCCGGCACGATGCTTCGGGCCAGAAAGAGCCACTGCGTCATCTTCCGTGCAGCGGCGGGGCATGTCGGTTGTGGGTCATTCGCGTGGGTCCCGCGATGTCCGGGCTGCGGCCGCTTTACCCTCAACAACTGCCGTGATGTTGCAGTGCCGCGAACGACGTGATGTGCCACTTCTGGACTCATGCAGTGCAGCAAAAACCAGCATTTTGCTCAGCGACTCAAGCCGGTCTTTTCGATCCACGCGCCCTTGGTCAGCCCGCTATGCGTAGCCATTGGGGCGCCGCTCGAAAGCTTGGCGCACCTCATGATCGCCGACACGATAGCAGATGCGTTTCGCACGGTGGCCAATATTACGGGGGATTTAATGCTCGTTGCGCTATTTGATCGTTTGCGATCACTGCCCGAGCTTGGCGACGGCGTCACGATAACCGCAGCCAACGAAGCGGCGGTCGGGCGCGGCACCAGTCAATGGGGGCTATACAATTGATCTAGCGCGAGGGATTGCTCCGACACCTGCTCCTACCACAGGTGCTCGGCTAGCTCCGCATAGCTTGCGACGATGTCGCTGAATACCCGGCGCGCACTCTTTTCATCGCACCAGTTCTTGCCAACCACTGCTAGTGCTCCCGCGTCCGTCATCACGGCGGGTGCGCGGCGCCCACAATGCAGGCTGTACAGTTTGCCATTGCGCCGTTCGACGACAGCGAAGCGAGTCTCGTAAGCGATAAGAAGATACGGAGCGCGCTCCTCGACGATACGGATCGTTTTCATCCGCTCCTCCCGCGTTCTCGCTCTCAAAATTGAAGGACCCGGCACGAACATTAGCTTCATTGTACATCGCACGGGCGTAGTGCGCGAGAACCCTGGGGTGCGGGGTGATGTACGAAGATTTGTGTCAGGGCTGTGAGAGGGGGTTGTGCCTACCAAAAACTTCATCCGGGGTGGCTTGCGGCCGCGGATCGGGTAA
>JBKQTR010000141.1:0-4781 GCA_052143095.1 Allostellaceae bacterium | reverse complement strand
CCGGCGGGGGCGCGCTCTCCGGCTTCGACGTCAATCTGGATGCGACCGCCCAGACGCTCACCTGGCACGGCCAGCCGGTGAACGACGTGCATCTGGCCGGCACGCTGGAGAACGGCGAGGTGACGATCCGTGAGCTCGGCATCCGTGATCTCGGCGGCGCCTCGGCCAATCTCAGCGGCGTGATCGAAGGACTTATGGACATCCCCACCGGGCAGCTCGCCTTCGACATGCACGGGCCGGAGCTCGAGCGCGTGCTGCGCGTTGTCGCGCCCAAGCTGGCGCGTGGCCGGCACTTTGGCGCGTTCAGCCTGGGCGGCGGATTGCAATACGACCGGCAGACCGCCACCGTCGACACCGACCTGCAGCTGCTCGACGGCCATGCGCATGTCGTCGGCGACATCGCGCGGTCGAGCGGCGCGCTCGATCTCGGCTTCGATCTCGATCATCCCAGCTTTACGCGGCTGATGCAGGTCTTCAGCCCGCTCTACCAGCCGCCGCGCGATCCCGGCGCGGTCAAGCTCTCGGGCCGCCTGAGCGGCGAGCTGCAGCGCTTCACGCTCGAGCCTCTGGCGCTCGCCATCGGCGAGAACACCCTCGACGGCCGGCTCGGCGTCGATCTCTCCGGCGCGAGGACTGTGCTCGACGCGGATCTCACCGCCGGCGACTGGGCGCTCGACCGGCTGCTCTCGGCGCGGCAATCCGCGGCGCTCGATCAGGGTTTCGCGGGCGGGACGGCGATGCCCGGATTGCTGCTCGCCGCGGCGCGGGCGCCGCCGCCGGCCGGCGGCTGGTCCGACGAGCCGGTCGATTTCTCGCTGCTGAGGCGGGCGGATCTCAGCCTCAAGCTCGCCGCGCACAGCCTCGCCTATGGCGCTTGGCGCGTCGACACGCCGTCCTTGACCCTTTCCCTCAAGGACGGCGCGCTCCTGCTGCAGCAGCTCACCGGCAAGCTGCTCGGCGGCAGCGTCGAGGCGAGCGGCAGCGCCGACGCCGCGGCAATGCCGGCGCTGCAGGGCCGGCTCGCGCTCACCGACGCCGATCTCAAGCAGGCATTGACCAGTGCCGGCGGCGGCGGCATCATCGACGGTCGCTTCGACATGGACGCTCGCCTTGCCAGTGCCGGACGCAGCGAGGCCGAGCTGATCGCGCATCTCGCCGGCGATGCCGCGCTGCGCAGCCGCGGCGGCAGTGTCGCCGGGGTCAATCTCAAGGCGATGCACGAACGGCTCGCGTCGCGTCCCGAAGACCTCTTGGCGCTGTTGCGCAGCGGCGCCGGCGGGCGCACGGCTTTCTCGACGCTGGAGGGAAGCTTCCACCTCGCCGACGGCATCGCCAGCAGCGACGACCTGCAGTTCCTGGCCGAGGATGGCGAAGGGCGCGCGAGCGCGAGCCTCAACCTGCCGAAATGGACCATGGCAAGCCGTGTCGAATTCCAGCTTGCCGGGATCGCGGACGCGCCGCCGCTGGTCATGCGCCTCGACGGGCCGATCGACGCGCCGCGCACGGTCTTCGACGTCAACGCCCTCGAGCAGTACCTCGCGCGGCGGATGGAAGCGGCCAAGCCGCCGCGCCCGTGAGCCTCTACGCCGGTTTCGGGAAGCCGTAGAAGGCGGCGGGATTGTCGACCAGAATCTGCCGGCGCGTCGCTCCCTCCGGCACCCAGACGCTAAGAAGATCGAAAAGGATGGCGTCGTCGGGCTTCTCCTTCTCGGTCGGATGCGGCCAGTCGCTGCCCCATACCAGGCGCTCGGGCGCGGCTTTGACATAGGCCTGCGCCACCTTGGTGGTATCGGCGTAGGCCGGCGGTCCGAGCTTGGTGTCGATATAGGCGCCGGAGAGCTTGACCCAGCTGCGGCCCTTGTCGATGAGCCTGCTGATCACCGCAAATGCCGGATGATCGATGCCGGCCGGCTGCGGCAGGCGGCCGAGATGGTCGAAGATGATCGGCGAGGGCAGGCGCTGCAGCAGCGGCTCGATCTCGACGATCTTGTCGCCGAGCATGTGGATCTGCACATGCCAGCCGAGCTCGTTCACCCGCCGGGACAGCGGCTCGAGCATCTCCACCGTCGTGGCGCCGGCCTGAACGAGGTTGAAGCGGATGCCGCGGATGCCGAGCCCGTGGAGCCGCTTGAGCTCGTCGTCCGAAACGCCGCTATCGACCACCGCCACGCCGCGCGCGGTGGCGCCGATGCGGGCGATGGCGTCGAGCGTGCAGCTGTTGTCGGTGCCATAGGTCGAGGGCGTCACCACGACGTTGCGCGCCGTGCCCGTGCGGTGCTGCAGCAGGCGGTAGTCCTCGACATGCGCATCGCCCGGCCGGAGCGTCGCGTAGGGCGCCACGGGAAAGCGGCTGTCATAGATATGCATGTGGCAGTCGCAGGCATCGACCGGCGCCTTGAGCGTCGGCATCTCCGTGCCCGAGGACCACGGCACCTGCTGTTGCGCCTGGGCCGCGCGACCGGCGATGGCGCCGGTCGCCGCCAAGGCCATCACGCCCGCCTGCTTCAGCAGGGTGCGGCGTCCGATCCGGTTGTCAGTCATGAGCTTCCTCCCGAGCTGCTTTGGCCCCGGCGCGGCCGAGGCCCAGCGATCATACGCGGTCTATGGGGGAGAAGGCGATCACCGGCGGCTTTGCGGCCCGAGCTCGCCGCGGCGATAGCAATCGAGGATGAACAGGCGGAGCGCGCTGGAGAGATTGCTGCGCCGCTCGGTATCGACGGCGCCGACGAGGGCGTTGAGCGACGTGCCGCGCCGCCGCGCGATTTCGCGCAGATCGTCCCAGAACGCCTCTTCGAGGGTAAGGCTCGTCGAGTGGCCGGCGATCACCACCGAGCGCTTGCGGATGAGGCCGGGCATCAACCGGGGCCGATCATCGCCTCGGGCCGCACCCAGCGGTCGAACTCCTCGGGGGTGACATAGCCGAGCGCCACCGCCGCCGCTTTGAGGCTGGTGCCCTCGGCATGCGCCTTCTTCGCCACCTGGGCCGCCTTGTCGTAGCCGATATGCGGGTTGAGCGCCGTCACCAGCATGAGCGAGCGCTGCAGCAGCTCGTCGATGCGCGCCCGGTCGGCGGTGATGCCGGCGACGCAATGATCGGCGAAGCTCCTCGTGGCATCGGCCAGCAGGCGGATCGACTGCAGCAGGTTGTAGATGATCACCGGCTTCATGACGTTGAGCTCGAACTGGCCCTGGCTGTCGGCGATGGTGATGGTGACGTGGTTGCCCATCACCTGCGTCGCCACCATGGTGAGCGCCTCGACCTGCGTCGGATTGACCTTGCCCGGCATGATCGAGGAGCCCGGCTCGTTCTCCGGCAGATGTAGCTCGCCCAGCCCGCAGCGCGGCCCCGAGCCCATCAGGCGGATGTCGTTGCCGATCTTCACCAGCGAGGCCGCCAGCACGTTGAGGGCGCCCGAGGCCTCGAGCAGCGCATCGTGGCTGGCCAGCGCCTCGAATTTGTTGGCGGCGGAGACGAAGGGGAGGCCGGTGATCTCGGCGATCTCCGCGGCGAAGCGCTCGGCAAAGCCGATCGGCGCGTTGAGCCCGGTGCCGACCGCGGTGCCGCCCTGCGCCAACGGGTAGAGGCGGGGGAGGCAGGCGACGACGCGCGCGATGCCGAGCTCGATCTGCCGCGCATAAGCGCCGAACTCCTGGCCGAGGGTGAGCGGCGTCGCATCCTGCAGATGGGTTCGCCCGGTCTTGATGATGGCGGCGAACTGATTGGCCTTCGTCGCCAACGCGGCGTCGAGATGGTGGAGCGCCGGCAGCAGGCGGTGATGGATCTCCTCGACCGCCGCGACATGCATGGCGGTGGGAAAGCTGTCGTTGGAGGATTGTCCGCGGTTGACGTGGTCGTTGGGATGCACCGGCTGCTTTGCCCCGCGCGCGCCGCCGAGGAGCTCGTTGGCGCGGTTGGCCAGCACTTCGTTCATGTTCATGTTGGTCTGCGTCCCGGAGCCGGTCTGCCAGACGACCAGCGGGAATTCGCCATCGAGCTTGCCGGCGACGACCTCCTCGGCGGCGGCAACGATCGCGCCGCCGATGCGCAAGTCGAGCTCGCCGAGCGCCATATTGGCGAGTGCCGCCGCCTTTTTTTCCAGCGCCAGGGCACGGATCAGCGCCGGCGGCATGCACTCGCCGCCGATGCGGAAATTCTCCAGCGAGCGCTGCGTCTGCGCTCCCCAGTAGTGCTCCGCGGGCACTTCGACCTCGCCCATCGTGTCGCGCTCGGTGCGGGTGGCGCTGGCAGCTACCATGGCAGGGCTCCTCTTTCCGCGCGCCGCGTTAGATATGGGATCGGGACTGCCGGCGGCAGCAAGCATTATTTATTAACGACCCCGGCGCTAGGCTCAGATCCGGTCCCGACAGGACAATCATGAGGCGGCCGATGACCGTCCACGAGATCCTGAGGCAAGCCATCATCGCCAAGCGCTGCGTCCGCGTGCGCACCTCCGGCTTCGCGCGCGACATCTGCCCGCACGCCCTGGGTTTCAAGCGCGGCAGTCCGCGCGTGCTCGCCTTCCAATATGGCGGCTCCAGCGTTTCGGGCCTGGCGCCGGGCGGTCAGTGGCGGGCCTTCTTCGTGCATGACATCGAGGAAGCCAGCCTCATCGAGGGACGCTGGCGGAGCGGACACAACTTCGTCGCCAAGGTCGAAGCCTGCCTCGACCGCGTTGAATACAGCGTCAGCGCGACGCCGTAGGCGTCGTCGCTGGCGCCGCGGACGGACAACCCGTTCGATCGCGTTGCGATCGAACCCTCCGGGGGCGCCCCCCGAGCGG
>JBKQTR010000140.1:0-22166 GCA_052143095.1 Allostellaceae bacterium | reverse complement strand
GCAGATGCCGGCCGCGCGACGCCAGGCGGGCGATGATCAGCCCCAGCACCAAGACGATCACGAAGAGGACGAGGGTGATCTGCCAATCGATGAGGCCGAGCACGGCGATGCTGCTGACCACCGCGGTCGCCGGCGGAATGGTGGTCCAGGTCAGCGAGCTCTCGATGCTCCAGGCGGCGTTGGCGGCGGTGGTGATGCGCGCGGCGAGCGCGCCGGGGAAGCGATCGGCGAAGTAGCGCGTGCCGTGGCCGGAGAGGTGGTCGAAGAGGTCGAGGCGCAGATCGCCACCGAGGCCGACGAAGGCATAGGTCGCAACCCAGCCGGCGAGCCGCCACAGCAGATTGTCGCCGGCGACGAGAGCGAGCAGGACGGCGACGGCACCCCACAGCTGGCTGTCGCTGGGCTTTCCCGAGCTCAGCACGTCGACCAGCGTCTTGACCCCGTATTGCGAGCCGATGGCGCAGCCGACCGCGCAAAGCACCGACAGCAGCACGACGAGATGGCTCCACGGCCGCCGCCGGACGTAATGCAGCAGGAACCGCGTCGGGCCGCGCGACGCATAGCGCGGCAGCCCGGTCGTGCGATCCTGCTCTTCGTCTCGGTGATCGGCCACTGCTTGCTGCTCGCTCTTAGACTTCAACGCGCGGGCACGTCGGTTTATTCCGCTTACGTCGTCAGCAGGATCTCGACCTCGCCGTCGCGGCGCGTGACATGCAGCGCCACGTCCTCCTCGCGCCGCTCCAGCAGCAGATCGACGGCGGCGTCACCAAGCCGCAGGTTCGACAGGCGTAGCGTGTCGAGCCAGGGCGGCAGCGTCGGCCGCAGGAGGGAGATGCGCCGGGCGCTGCGGTCGAAGGAGACGCCGAGCAGCGCGCCGAGCATGGCGAAGACCGCGGCCGAGGACCACGCCTGCGGCAGGCAGGCGACGGGATAGGCGGTGGGGCCGGTGCCCGGCCGGCGCGCGAAGCCGCAGAACAGCTCCGGCAGGCGCTGCAAGGCCGTGAACAGCGCGCTGTCGAAGAGCCCGGTGAGCTGCCGCACCAGCGGCTGGCGCAGTCCGTAGCGCGCAAACCCCATGGCGATGAGCGCGTTGTCGTGCGGCCAGACCGAGCCGTTGTGGTAGGACATCGGGTTGTAGCGTGCCTCGCCTTCGGCGAGCGTGCGCACGCCCCAGCCGGTGAAGCTTGGCGGCGCCATCAAGCCCGCGGCGACGCGCGCGGCCCGCTCCGGCGCGGCGATCCCGCTCAGCAGGACCTGCCCGGCGTTGGACGTGCGCACGCGGCACGGCCGCTTCTCGCGGTCGAGCGCCAGCGCGTAGGTGCCGAGCTCCTCTTGCCAGAACGCCGCCTCGAAGCGCTGCCGGAGCCGTTCGCCCGCGGCGGCGAGCTCGGCCGCGAGCGGCGCATCGTCGAGCGCCGCGGCGAGGCCGGAGGCGCCGAGATAGGCGCCATAGGCATAGGCCTGCACCTCGGCGAGCGCGATCGGTGCCTCGGCCAGCCTTCCGTCGGCGTGGAAGACGGCGTCGCTGCTGTCCTTCCAGCCTTGGTTCACCAGCCCGTTGACCGATTTGCGGTCGTATTCGAGAAAGCCGTCGCCGTCGATATCGCCATACTCGGTCATCCAGCCGAGCGCCGCCCGGATGTTAGGCCACAGCGAGCGCACGAGCTCGAGATCGCCGGTGCGCGCGTGATAGGCGGCGGCCAGCATGACGAAAAGCGGCGTGGAATCGACGCTGCCGTAGTAGCAGCGAAACGGCACCTCGCCCAGCATCGCCATCTCGCCGCGGCGCGTCTCGTGCAGGATCTTGCCCGGCTCGGCATCGCTCCCGGCGTCGCGCGCCGTCGCCTGGCGCGCCGCGAGGAAGCGCAGCGTGCCGGCGGCAATCGCGGGATCGAGCCACAGGCATTCCAGCGCCGTGATCAGCCCGTCGCGGCCGAAGGCGGTGGAGAACCAGGGAATCCCGGCATAGGCGTAAGGGCCCTGCGGCGTCTCGGTCACCAGCATATCGAGATCGGCGCGCGAGCGGTTGAGCAGGTCGTTGAAGGTCTCGTTGCTGCTGTAGAGATCGGCTGCGCGCATCAAGCGTTCCGCGCGCCGATCCACCAGCCTGGCCAGGCTTGCCTCGCGCGAGTGGCCGTGCGGCGAACGCTCGCCCTGCTGGCAGCGCGCGGTAACCTGGATGAGCCGCGTGCCGCCCGGCGGCAGCTCGATCGTCCAGGTCGCGCGCCGCTTCTCGGCGGCGTCGGGCGGCGGATCGAAGGTGAAGCGCGTCCGCCGCACCACGCGGTCGAGGCCGCGATAGGCGAGCACCGTGCCGTCTTCGGTCGGCTCGTCGGCGAGCAGCTCGCCGCGCCGGCGCCGCACCGTGCCGCGCACCTCGAAGAGATCGACGAAATCGGCGTCGAAATGCACCGCCAGCGAGAATCCGGCGACGGCGCTGCCGAAATTGCGCAGCTCGAGCTGGGCAAACAGGGCATCGACGCCGAGCAGCGTGCTGCTGAGGATATGCACGGTGTCGCGCGCCAGGCGCAAGCGGCCGCCCGCCATGAGATCGGGATTGGCGAGATCGGCGGCCAGCACGGCGTTGTCCTCGCTGACGCTGGACGACAGCAGCAGCGGCCGGGCGCCGTCGATGGTCAGCACCAGCTGCGAGACGTGGCGCGTATCCTCGAAGAACAGCCCTTCCGCCGCCGGCGCGGTCGCCTGCGCGTTGCCGAAGGCGTCGAGCACCGCGAAGCAATCGTTCTGCTTCAGCACATGCGCGCGATATGCGGCGAGCGCTTGCGTCGCCGGAATGTAGAACGGCGAGAGCGGCTCGCCTGCGCCGGCATCGCCTGCCTGCGCCGCCACGCCGGTCACACCGCTGCCTTGAGCGGGTGCTCGCGGGCGATCAGGCCGCGATAGACCGTGACGTAATCCTCGGCCATGCGGCGGGCGGTGAAGCGCTGCTCGAAGACGTCGCGCACGCGGGCGCGGTCGAGCGTGTGCAGCCGGCGCACCGCCGCGACCGCCTGATCCTCGTCGTCGACGATGAAGCCGGTGACGCCGTCATCGACCACTTCGGGCACCGAGCCGTTGCGGAAGGCCACGACCGGCGTGCCGCAGGCCATGGCCTCGATCATCGAGAGGCCGAAGGGCTCGCGCCAGGCGATGGGGAAGATGAGCCCTGCCGCGTTGCCGAGGAATTCACTCTTGGCGTCGTCGCCGATCTCGCCGATGAACTCGACATGCGGCTGGGCCAGCAGCGGCTCGATGCGCTCGACGAAATAGGCGCGGTCGACCTTGTCGACCTTCGCCGCGATCTTGATCCTGAGCCCGGCCTTGGCGGCGATGCGGATCGCCGCGTCCGGCGCCTTTTCCGGCGAGATGCGGCCGATGAAGGCGAGATAGCCGCCGGCGCCGAAGCCGGGCACCAGGCCGCGCTCGGGGATGCCGTGATAGACCGTCGAGACGTAGTTCGCCTGGGGCAGAGGCTCGCGCTGTGAGTCCGAGATCGACACCACCGGCACCTGGTTGAAGACCTCATAGAGCGGCCGCAGTTCCGGCAGGTCGAGCCGGCCATGCAGCGTCGCCACGAACGGCACGCCGATGCGGCTCAGGACGGGATAGCCGATGTAGTCGACGTGAAGATGGATGATGTCGAAGGCAGCCGCGCGCCGCGCCACCGTCTCGAGCAGGATCATGTGCGGCGCGAGGTAGTCGCGGACCCCCTCGTCGAGGCGCAGCGCGTGCGGCCAGACCGCCTCGAGCTTCGCCGTCGTCGTGCTGTCGCCGCTGGTGAAGAGAGTGACGTCGTGGCCGAGCGCCACCAACTCGTCGGTGAGATAGGCGACGATGCGCTCGGTGCCGCCATAGAGCTTCGGCGGCACGGCTTCCGTCAGCGGAGCGACTTGGGCGATTTTCATTGCTCTCCCGTCCGTTTGCGGCAAAGGGGGCGCAGGGCAGGGAGCGCCCTCCCTGCCAAGAAGGTCTACGGCTTATGGACACCAGAAGGCTGGCCGGCGTTCCCGCGAATCGTCATCGCAGTGCGGTACTGCGGCCAGATGACGCGCTGCGGCAGGCATTTCTCAACCACATGCCGATCCCGCGGCGTTCAATGGACGCAAGGGTTGCTGGCGTGGCGCGGCCTGGTTTCTTTCACTATTAAAGCCATATATGACATGATTTTTTTATGATTATAGCGATTTAACTAGCTCGATTTTTTATGCAACGGCCGACTAATCTTCGGAATTATTCATTTCGGATCGGCAGCGAGGTGGCAATGGCGATTATTGGCTCCCGCAGGGCGAGGGAGGGCCGTGCCGACCCTGTTGCCCAACCGCAACGGGTGCCCCCACAGCACCTTCGCGACCGGCGCAGACCGGGAAGGCTGCTCGGCGTCAAGATCGTGGTGATCGTCCTGATGCTCAATCTGCTCGTCGCAGCGATGATGCTGATGAAGCTGCGGGTCCCGCATCTGGGGTGAGTGCGGCCCCACCTTGCGGCGATCGCGCTTTCGGCCGTTTTTCTCGCGCACTCAGCACGATAGTCCATAGGGTCATGGGCGCCCGGGCTTCGCTCGGCGCACGACGCAATAATTGAAACTTCAATAATTTCACTGCTTCGTAGTGCGCTTCGACACGTGCGCGGCGCCCGCCGTCGCGCTGGTCGCTTCAGTAAGACTGTTGGCACGAGTTGGTGAGTCGGCGATCACACCGCAACAGCGTAAGCCTTGTGTAAGCCTGTGGGTATAAGCTAAGCAGCGATTGCGAGAGACTTGAGCACATCCGGGGGGAAGCTATAGATTTGTTTATATGATCTTTATATTGCGCCGCAGCATCGTACATGAACAATTGATTATGCTTCGGCGACGCGCCTGATTATTGTCAGAAATTGGTATTTCACCGGCCATCAGCGGCATCGGCACGGCAGTCGATGAGAGGTGCGTAGGCGCGTCTCTAAACTGCCTTGTGCGGCGCGTTGAGTTGATTGGTATCGCGGGAGGTAGTTGATCGTGCACGACATGCTATCCTCATCGGCGTCCCGTGCGCCGCGGGTGTTGCTGCGCCCGACGCAATTGATCATCGTCGGCGTGCTGGCCGTTGTGGCGATCACCGCCCTGGTCGGTATCCCGATTCTGTGGCACCACACCAGCGTGCCGCAAGAGGCGGCAGCGCCCGCCGATGCCCCGGGCACCTTCCGCCCCACGGACCCGCAATGGGCTAGCCTCAAGATCGCGCCGGTAGCCGAGGTCGTCTTCCGCGCCGAGCAGGTGACCGACGGCAAGATCGCCAACAACGACGATACGACCACGCCGGTGTTCTCGCCCTATAGCGGTCGCGTCACCAAGCTCTTCGCCAAGGCGGGCGACCATGTCGAGCGTGGCGCGCCGCTGATGATGGTCGCCGCGTCGGAGTTCGTGCAGGGGCAGAACGATCTCATCGCTGCGATGGCCGGCCTCAACACGGCGCGCGCGCAGCTCCGGCTGACGACGATCAATGAGAAGCGCCAGCACGACCTGTACGATGCGAAGGCCGGGGCGCTCAAGGATTGGGAGCAGGCGCAGGCCGATCTCGAGACCGCGAAGGCGAATCAGCGCACGGCCGAGATCACCCTCGCCGCGGTGCGCAACCGCCTGCACATCCTGGGCAAGAGCGACGCGGATATCAACGCGATCGAGAATGCGCAGCAGATGAGCGCGGAGGCGGTAGTCGAGGCGCCGATCGGCGGCACCGTCGTCCAGCGCCAGATCGGTCTCGGACAGTTCATCAATTCGACCGCGAACGGCGCCTCCGCACCCGTCTTCTCGATCGGCAATCTCTCCACCGTGTGGCTGGTCGCCAATGTGCGCGAGGCGGATGCGCCGCTGATGCATGTGGGCGAGTCGGTCGAAGTGCGGGTTTTGGCCTATCCCAACCGCGTGTTCAAGGCGAAGCTCGCCTATGTCGCGCCCGCGGTCGATCCCAACACGCATCGCCTGCCGGTGCGCGCCGAGGTCGAGAATGCCGACGGCGCGCTGAAGCCCGAGATGTTCGCGAGCTTCAGCATCATCACCGGCGATGCGCGCTCGGCCCCCGGGGTTCCGGAAGGCGCGGTCGTCTATGAGGGCGAGGCGGCACGCGTCTGGGTGGCGCGCGACGACAAGACGCTGGCGCTGCGGGCCATCCGTGTCGGACGGGTCAGCGACGGTCTCGTCGAGGTGCTCGCCGGGCTCCAGCCCGGCGAGCAGATCGTAACCTCGGGCACGCTGTTCATCGACCGCGCCGCCCAGGGCGATTGACCGGCGCCGGAACCGATGTGAGAGCGGTCGATTTGAGAATCGATTTGAGACGAGGGTAAACCCTGAACCAACCGGCGGGCGGAACATCATGAACGGCATCGTCGCGTTCGCGTTGCGGCAGCGGCTCCTGATGGTCGTGCTGCTGGTGCTGATGTTCGGCGCCGGCATCATGACCTTCCTCAGGCTCAACATCGAGGCCTACCCCGACCCGGTCCCGCCGCTGGTCGACATCGTCACGCAAAGCACCGGCCAGTCCGCGGAAGAGATGGAACGCTACGTCACCATCCCGATCGAGATCCAGATGGCCGGCATCCCGCACCTCACGACGGTGCGGACGATCTCGCTGTTCGGCCTCAGCGACGTCAAGGTGCAGTTCACCTACGACTTCACCTACGAGCAAGCCGAGCAATGGGTGATCAACCGGCTGTCGCAGCTCTCGCAGCTGCCCAACAACGCGCAGCCGCAGATCTCGCCGGCAAGCCCGATCGGCGAGATCTACCGCTACCGCGTGGTCGGGCCGCCCGGCTATTCGGTCATGGACCTGAAGACGATCGAGGATTGGATCCTGGAGCGCCGCTTCAAGGCGGTGCCCGGCGTCATCGATGTCACTGGCTGGGGCGGCAAGACCAAGACCTACAGCGTCACCATCGACCAGAACAAGCTGATCGATTACGGCCTGACCCTGCCGCAGGTCCTGCAGGTGCTCAACAACAGCAACATCAATGTCGGCGGGCAGACGGTGAATTTCGGGCCGCAGGCGGCGGTGGTGCGCGGCATCGGCCTCGTCCACTCGATGGACGACATCCGCAACACGATGCTGACCTCGACCAACGGCTCGCCGGTGCTGCTGGGCGACATCGCCACGGTGAGCGTCGGCAACGAGCCGCGGCTTGGCATCGCCGGGCAGGACGACGACGACGACATCGTGCAGGGGATCGTGCTGATGCGCCGCGGCCAGGAGAGCACGCCGACGATCGAGCGCGTGCAGGCCGAGGTGGAGAAGATCAACACCACCGGCATCGTGCCGCCCGGGGTGAGCGTCCAGAAGATCTACGACCGCAGCGACCTGATCAGCGTCACGACGCACACGGTGCTGCACAACATGGCGTTCGGTGTCGTGCTGATCTTCCTCATCCAGTGGCTGTTCCTGGGCAATCTGCGCAGCGCGCTCATCGTCGCCACGACCATCCCCTTCGCGCTGTTCTTCGCGATCCTGATCATGGTGACGCGCGGCGAATCCGCCAACCTGCTGTCGGTGGGCGCGATCGACTTCGGCCTGGTTGTCGATGCTACCGTCATCATGGTCGAGAACATCTACCGCCACTTGTCGCAACAGCCGGCGGATCGGTTCTCCCATTCCGAGTTGCTGCACCGCGTGCGCCCCAATCTCGGCCTGCGCGGCAAATTTGCCGTCATTGCCAATTCCGCGACCGAGGTCAGTCAGTCGATCTTCTTCTCGGCGGCGATCATCATCGCCGGCTTCGTGCCTCTGTTCACGCTCTCCGGCATCGAGGGCCACATCTTTGGGCCGATGGCCAAGACCTATGCCTACGCCATTGCCGGCGGCCTCATCGCCACCTTCACCATCTCGCCGGCCTTGAGCGGATTGCTGCTTCCCGAAAAGGTCAGCGAGGTCGAGACATTCCTCGTGCGCTGGCTGCATCGCGCCTACAGGCCGGTGCTCCGCTTCGCGTTGGTCAACAAGATTTTGACGCTGGGCGCCATGGCGGTGCTGGTGATGATGGCCATCCTTTGCGTGCGCTCGCTCGGCCTTGAGTTTCTGCCGAAGCTGGAGGAGGGCAATCTGTGGATCCGGGCGACGATGCCGCCATCGGTGTCGCTGGAGGAGAGCGACGGCCCGGTGAACGGCATGCGGCGGATCATCAAGAGCTTTCCCGAGGTGCAGACGGTGATCTCGCAGCACGGGCGTCCCGATGACGGCACCGACGCCACCGGCTTCTTCAACGCGGAGTTCTTCGTGCCGCTGAAGCCATTCGGCAGCTGGCCGAAGGGCGTCGACAAGGACAAGCTGACGGCGCAAATGACGGCGGCGCTGGAGGAGAAATACCCCGGGGTGGAGTTCAACTTCTCGCAATATATCGAGGACAATGTCGAGGAGGCGGCCTCCGGCGTCAAAGGCGAGAACTCGGTGAAGCTGTTCGGCAATGATCTGCAGCAGCTCGAGGCGACGGCGGCGAAGATCAAGGCGGTGCTGGCGACGGTGCCGGGGATCGCCGATCTGGCGGTGCTGAACTCGCTCGGCCAGCCGACGGTGCGGATCGACATCGACCGGGGTCGGGCGGCGCGCTACGGGCTGGCGCCGGGCGACATCAATTCGACGGTGGCCGCCGCCATCGGCGGGCAGGCCGCGGGCGACCTCTACGAGGACGGCAGTGACCGGCACTTCCCGATGATGGTGCGGCTGGCGCCGGAATACCGGCAGAGCCTGGAGGCGATCCGCCGCATCACCATCGGGGCGCAGAACCCGAGCGGCAGCGGCATCGTGCAGATCCCGCTGAGCGACGTGGCGCGGGTGAACCTGGTGTCGGGCGCGTCCTTCATCTACCGCGAGCAGCAGCAGCGCTACATCCCGATCAAGTTCAGCGTGCGCGACCGCGACCTCGGCGGCGCGGTGCTGGAGGCGCAGCAGAAGGTGGCGGAGCAGGTGCCGCTGCCCGGCGGCTACCGGCTGGAATGGGTGGGCGAGTTCGGCAATCTGCAGGAGGCGGCGCAGCGCCTGGCGGTGGTGGTGCCGCTGAGCATCTGCCTGATCGGCATCCTGCTCTACATCAATTTCGCCTCGCTGGCGGACACGCTGCTGGCGGCGAGCGTGATCCCGATGGCGCTGATCGGCGGCATCTTCGCGCTCTACCTGACGGGGACGCCGTTCAGCGTCTCGGCGGCGATCGGCTTCGTGGCGCTGTTCGGCATCGCGGCGATGGACGGGATCATCGTGCTGTCCTACTACAACAGCGTGATCAGCACCGGCGCCGAGCGGGGGGAGGCGATCCTGCGCGCCTGCGAGGTGCAGATGCGGCCGGTGATCATGACCTGCATCGTCGCCTGCGTCGGTCTGCTGCCGGCGGCGGTCTCGACCGGCATCGGCTCGCAGGTGCAGAAGCCGCTGGCGCTGGTGGTGGTCGGCGGCATCCTACTGGCGCCGTTCCTGATCCTGATCGTGCTGCCGGTGCTGATCGAGCTGTTCTCGCGCCGGGAGGCGGCGGCGGACCAGGCGCAGCCGCTGCCGGAGCCGGCGGAATGAGCATGCGCGCGGTCTCGCTCGGCGTTCCCGTCCTGGTGGTGGCGCTGGTTGCCGGCTGCGCGGTGGGCCCGGACTTCAAGCGGCCGGCGGCGCCGGCTGTCACGGGCTATGCGCGCGAGCCGCTCTCGGCCGAGACAGCGTCGGCCGATGTCGCCGGCGGCGCGGCGCAGCGCTTCGTTGAGGGCCTCGACATCCCGGGGCAGTGGTGGGCGCTGTTCCATTCGGAACCGCTGAGCGCGCTGGTCGAGCAGGCGCTGAAGGCCAATCCCGACCTGCAGGCGGCGCAGGCGGCGCTGCGCGTGGCGCAGGAGAACGTGGCGGCGCAGCAGGGCTTCTACTACCCCAGCGTCTCCGGCAATTTCTCGGCGAGCCGGCAGAAGAACCCCACGGCGGTGATCGCGCCGACGCTCAGCTCGGGCACGCCTTATTTCAACCTGTACACGCCGCAGCTCAGCATCTCCTACGTGCCGGACGTGTTCGGGCTGAACCGTCGGACAGTGGAGGGGCTGGCGGCGCAGGCGGAGATGCAGCGCTACCAGCTCGAGGCGACCTACCTGACGCTGACCTCGAATGTGGTGGCGGCGGCGGTGCAGGAGGCGAGCTTGCGCGGCCAGATCGCGGCGACGCAGGAGATCGTCGCGGTGGAGAGCCAGCTGCTGGACCTGCTGCGCCGCCAGAATGCGCTGGGTCAGATCGCCGAGGCGGATGTGGTGCAGCAGGAGGCGGCGCTGGCGCAGGCGCAAGCGAGCCTGCCGCCGCTGCAGAAGCAATTGGCGCTGGAGCGCGATCTGCTGACGGCGCTGGCCGGGCGGCTGCCCAGCGAGGAGGTGGAGCAGCGCTTCGACCTCGCCGGGCTCGAGCTGCCGCAGGAGCTGCCGGTGAGCCTGCCCGCGCGGCTGGTGGAGCAGCGGCCCGACATGCAGGCGGCGTCGGCGAGCCTGCATCAGGCGAGCGCCGGGATCGGCGTCGCCATCGCCAACCGGCTGCCCAACCTGACGCTGACCGGCGGCGTCGGCACGACGGCGGCGCAGCTCGACCGGTTGTTCAACCCCGGCACCGGCTTCTGGAGCATCGCCGGCAGCCTGACGCAGCCGATCTTCGAGGGCGGCACCCTGCTGCACAAGGAGCGCGCGGCGCGCGCCGCCTTCGACCAGGCGGCGGCGCAGTACCGCAGCACCGTCATCACCGCCTTCCAGAACGTCGCCGACAGCCTGCGCGCGTTGCAGTTCGACGCCGATGCGCTGAAAGCTGCGGTGGCGGCCGAGCACGCCGCGGCCGAGAGCCTCGAGATCTCGCGTCGTCAACTGGAGCTCGGCGCCATCAGCTTCATCACGCTGCTCACCGCCGAGCAGACCGAGCTGACCGCCCGAATCGCCCTCGTCCTGGCCCAGGCCAACCGTTTCGCCGACACCGCCGCCCTCTTCCAGGCCCTCGGCGGCGGCTGGTGGAACCGCACCGATGTCGCGCAGGGCGAGGGCGATGTCGCTCAGCGCGAGACCGAGGAGACGACCCCTACCGGCAGCGGCGGCGAGGTGAAACCCGCCAGCGACGACGGTCATGGCGCAACGCCGGCCGGCGGCTGGCTTGCCGCTTTCGTTCAGCGCCTGGGCTTCTAAGGCAAATTCCGCCCGGCTAGGGCGCGTCCTCAAATTGGTTGCGGCGGACGCGTAGGAATGCCGGCGATACTCGCCGGGCAAGAGGCCATAGTCCGCTTTGGACTTTCGACCGAAATGCATTATGTCGGAAACTCCCCAGCGACGCGCCTAGCCGCGACTACCGCTCGATCAGAATGTAGCCGACGCCGCGGATCGTATGGATCTGCGCCGAGGCTTTTGCTTCGGCGAGCTGCTTGCGCAGGCGATGCACATAGACGTCGACGGCGTTCGACCCGCCATTCGGCCTGTCGCCAAAGACATGGTTCTCGACCTCCTCGCGCGGAACCACCTGGCCGCTGCTCCGCATCAGGACCTCGAGCACCGCGACTTCCCGGAAGGGAAAAAACCGGGCCTGATTCTCGATGAACACCTGCCGCGCCTCCGGGTAGAGCACGACATTGCCCAGCGTCAGCGATAGTCCCAGCAAATCTCTCGGCCGGCGCAGCAACGCGCGGATGCGGACGAGCAGCTCCTCAAAGGCGAAGGGCTTCACGAGATAGTCATCGGCGCCGTGGCGCAAAGCCCGGACGCGATCCTGCACGGCGCCACGTGCGGTGAGGACGAGCACCGGCGTCGGATCGTTGCGCTCGCGCATCGCGCGCAACAGGGAGAGGCCATCGGCATCCGGCAAACCGAGGTCGAGGATGACGGCCGCGAATTGCGTGCTGGTGAGCGCGGCCGTCGCGGCGGCGGCCGTGCCGGTGACATCCGCGGAGAACCCGTCCTCGGCAAGGCCCTCGGTGAGGAACCCGCACAGCTCGACGTTATCTTCTACGACCAACAGTCTCATTCGCTTGGTCTCGGAAGATTGGTGTCAGCGGCGGGCGCCGCGGCGGCCAGCTCCTGGCGCTGGCCCCGGAGATGCGAAACCGTCATCGCCGCTGGTCGGTCAAGCCGTTCCGCCGCTCTGTCCAAAGGCGCGAGGGCCCCCGGATGGCGGCCAATATCGCGGCGAGCGCAAGCGGCGGCCCGAGCAGGCCGAGCCAGGTTTGCCAGTCTTCGAGGATCGCCGCCCATCCCAGCCTGCCGGCGTGATCGTGGTGGATGCGGAGCAAGAGCGACACGGTCCACAGCGCGGACACGACCAGCCAAGTCCGCGTCAGGCTCGACCTGACTTTCACGGAAGACGGCCGGACCGCCGGTGCCGAAGGCTCGGGCATCGCCGTCACTCCGCCGGGGCGGATTGGATCTCCGCGGATTCCGCCGTCGTGCTCCGCCGCGAGAAGATCTCGATCAGCACTGGAAGAATGACGAGGATCAGCACCGGCGCGAGCAGAATGCCGCCGACGACCACCAGCGCGAGCGGCCGCTGCACCTGCGCGCCGATGCCGGTGGAAACCGCCGCCGGCAACAGGCCGACGCAGGCGGCGATGCAGGTCATCATCACCGGCCGCAGCCGCGTCTGGGCGGCGCGGAAGATGGCGTCGGACCGCTCGAGCCCGGATTCGACCAGCTGGTTGAAATAGGAGAGGACGATGATCCCTTCCATGACCGAGATGCCGAAGAGCCCGATGAACCCGATGGCGGCCGACACGCTGAACGCCGTGCCTGTGACGTAGAGGGCGAAGATGCCGCCGACCAGCGCCATCGGCATGACGCTCGCCGCGAGAATGGTGTCGGTGATCGACGAGAAATTGATGTAGAGCAGCAGCATGATGAGCGCGAGGCTCAACGGCACGACCAGCATCAGCCGGTCGATGGCGTCTTGCAGATCGCCGAACTCGCCGACCCATTCCACGTGGTAGCCGCCAGGCAGCGGCACCTGCTCGGCGATCTTGCGTTGTGCCTCGAGGACCGCGCCGCCGAGATCGCGGCCGCGCACGCTGAACTTGATCGGGATGTAGCGCTGCTGCTGCTCGCGGTAGATGAAGGAGGCGCCGGAGACCAGCTTGATGTCGGCAAGGTCGGTCAAGGGGATCTGGACGATGCCGGTGCCGCTCGGGTTCTGCGCGCCGATGGAGATGCGCCTAATGGCGTCGAGGCTGCGCCGGTACTCCGGCGCCAGCCGCACGATGATCGGGAAATTGCGGTCGCTGCCGTCCTCGTAAAGGTTGCCGGCCGCCTGGCCGCCGATCGCGGCGGCGATAGTGGCGTTGACGTCGCCGGGCGCCAGCCCGTAGCGCGCCGCCCGCTCGCGGTCGATGTCGATCTTCACCGTCGGCTGCCCGAGCGAGTTGAAGATGGACAGATCGGTAATGCCGGGGACCGTCGCCATCACCGCCTTGATCTTCGCCGCGGTCTTTTCGAGCGTCGCGAGATCGTTGCCGAAGAGCTTCACCGAGTTCTCGCCCTTCACGCCCGAGGCGGCTTCTTCGACATTGTCCTCGATGTATTGCGAGAAATTGAAGTCGACGCCGGGAAACGCCTCGGCCAGCGCGCGGTTGACGTGCTCGGTCAGCGTTTCCTTGTCGACGCCCTTGGGCCAGGTGTCGAAAGGTTTCAGCGGAACGAAGAACTCGGCGTTGAAGAAGCCGGTCGCGTCCGTCCCGTCATCCGGCCGGCCGTGCTGCGACACGACCGTCTGCACTTCGGGAAACGATTCGATGATTTTGCGCATGCGGTTGACATAGCCGTTGCCCTCTTCCAGCGAGATCGCCGGCGGCATGGTCGCCCGGATCCAGAAATTGCCTTCTTCGAGATGCGGCAGGAATTCGAGGCCCAGCGAGCGCCCGGCCAGCAGCGCCATGACCACCAGCAGCCCGGCGCAGCCCAATGTCAGGATGCGATTGGCCAGCGCGAACCGCACGAGCGGCGTATAGGCGCGCCGCAGCAAGCGGACCGCGATCGTCTCCTTCTCTTCGACCTGATCCGGCAGCATCAGGGCGCTTAGGGCCGGCGAGACCGTGAAGGTCGCGATGAGACCGCCGAGGATGGCATAGGCGTAGGTCTTGGCCATCGGCCCGAAGATGTGGCCTTCGACGCCGGACAGCGTGAACAACGGCACGAAGCCGGCGATGATGATCGCCGCCGAGAAGAAGATCGCCTTGTTCACCTCGAGCGCCGAATTGGCGATCGTGGCGAACTTGCCGCGGAGCTCGGCTTGCGAGCGGACGCGGTGGAGCAGCGGCATGCGCGCGAAGCGCTGCTGCGGTTTCTGCGCGAGATGCCGATAGATGTTCTCGACCATGATTACCGTGGCGTCGACGATGAGCCCGAAATCGATGGCGCCGACCGACAGCAGGTTCGCGGACTCGCCGCGGACCGTCATGATCAGCACGGCGAAGAACAGGGCGAAGGGGATCGTCGCGGCGACGATGATGGCGCTGCGCAAATTGCCGAGGAAGATCCATTGGACGCAGAAGATCAACACGATGCCGAAGATGAGGTTATGCAGCACCGTATGGGTGGTGACGGCGATGAGGTCGCTGCGATCGTAGATTTTCTCGAGACGGACGCCGGGCGGCAGGATGCCGGAGGAGTTGATCTTCTCCATCTCGGCCTGCACCGCCCGGATGGTGGGTGTGCTCTGCGCACCGCGGCGCATCAGGACGATGCCCTGCACGATGTCGTCGTCATCGTCGAGGCCGGCGATGCCGAGCCGCGGCTGATGGCCGACGGTAATGGTTGCGACGTCGCGCAACAGTACCGGCGAGCCGCTGTTCGAGGTCAGCATCGTGTTGCGGATGCTATCCATGGAATGGATGAGGCCGACACCGCGTACGACCGCCGCCTCGGGACCGAAATTCACCGTCTGGCCGCCGACATTGATGTTGGCGTTGTTGATGGCCGCCAGCACCTGCGGCACGGTCAGGCCATAGTCGATCAGCTTGTTCTGATCGATGCTGACCTCGTAGGTCTTGGTCGTGCCGCCCCAGCCGTTGACGTCGATGACGCCGGGCACCGCCTTGAAGCGGCGCTCCAGGATCCAATCCTCGATCGTCTTGAGATCCATGACCGAATAGCCGGGGGGGCCGACCACGCGGTAGCGGTAGATCTCGCCGATCGGGCTCTCCGGCGAGATCTGCGGCTGCGCGCCGTTGGGCAGCGGCGAGAGCTGCGACAGGCGGTTGATCACCCATTGCTCCGCCTGCTCATAGGTAAAGTCGTAGGTGAACTGCACCTTGACGTCGGAAAGGCCGAACAGCGAGATCGTGCGGACGGCGGTGACGTGGGGAATGCCCGCCATCTGGATCTCGATCGGAATGGTGATGTAGCGCTCCATCTCCTCCGCGGACTGGCCGGTATTCTGCGTCACGATGTCGACCAGCGGCGGCACCGGGTCGGGATAGGCCTCGATGTTCAGCTTGAGGAAGGCGGCGATGCCGGCCGCGGACAGAGCAAACAGCAGGATGACGATGAGAACCCGCTGTCTCAGCGCAAACGCGACGATACCGTTCATTCCGCATGTCCCCTGTACGTTCCGGCGATGACGCACCCCAAGCGGCGTCGGCCAGCAAAACGCCCCGCTCCACTCCACGCGGAGTTGCTGGTCGGCGCGCCCGAGGTGATTGTTGTTCACCGTCGATAGTCGTTAGGCGGGACATAATAATCGCCGTGCCTGGTCAAGTATAATAAATTGTCCGATAAAGAGTCTTATCGTTGGATAAAGGGGACATATACGCGCGAGCGGTACGCGCCCCAATATTGTTCGAGCCATGATCGGAATCTGAGCGGAATATTACATGGACCTTACGCGCAGGCGTCGCAATATTACACGAACCTTACGCACGAAGAGCGGTTTCGATCGAATCGCCTCTTTCTCTGGAGTGTCGACGGAGCAAGCAGGCTTGGGAGGCAGAGCCCCCGGCGATTGCCGTCATGGCCGGCCGGCGCGCGCTCAGGGGGTCATCGCGGGCGATTTATCGAGACGACGCGCAATCCTGCTTAGTCCGCCACCTGCAGGCGATACCCCACCCCCGGCTCGGTGATGATGTAGCGCGGTTGCACCGGGTCGGGCTCCACCTTGCGCCGCAGCAGCCGCATATAGACCCGGAGGTACTGGACGTCGTCATCGGCGCTCTCGCCGCGGATCTCGCGCAGGATCTGGCGATGCGTGAGGACGCGCCCGGCATGGGTCACCAGCAGCCGCAGCAGCTCGAACTCCGTCGGCGACAGCTTCACCTCGTCGCCGCCGACGCTGACCCTGCGATGCGCGAGGTCGACCATCAACTCGCCGGTGCGGAAGACCGGCTCCTGCCCCTGCTCGTGAAAGCCGTGGCGCAGCGCCGTCTTCAGCCGCGCGATCAGCTCCTCCATGCCGAACGGCTTGGTGACGTAGTCGTCGGCGCCGCGCTGCAGCGCCTCGACCTTGGTGCGCTCGTCGCCCCGGCTCGACAGCACCACGATGGGGACCTTCGAGTGGGCGCGCATCAGCGAAATGACCTCGATGCCGTCGATGTCGGGCAGACCGAGATCGAGGATCACCACATCCGGCTTCTCGCTGCGCAACAGATCGAGCCCGGCCTTGCCGGTCTCGGCCTCGAGGATGCGATAATTCTGCACCGTGAGCTTGCGCTTCAGTAGCCGCCGGATCGGCAGCTCGTCATCGATGATCAGCACGCTGACGGCATTGTTCGTCATGCCGCATGCCTGCGGCGAATGACGAACGCGGTTTGGCAACGCTGCTTCAGCATCTATCGGTCCTTGCGCCGCGCCAAGCCCGGTGAGGCTCTCGCCGATGATCCGACAGCGCATCGGCAGATGTCGCTGCCCGCCTTGGGCATCGTCGGATTGCGCGGCATTGGACGGACGCCCCCCGCTCATCGGCCGGACAGGCCCCGCAACGCTTCACTGGACACGAAGCAGGCATTAAAAATCGAGAGCGAAATTCGTGCATCGGCATATAGGTTTTGAAAAGATTGGAGCCGGCCCTGGCACGTGGGCGCAACTCGCGATCAGAAGTGGATGATCACGTCCGCCGCGCCGATCACCGTATAGTTCTTGTCGGGCGCGATCCCCGCATTGGAATTGCCGTTGAAAGCCTTGGCGTCGACCGACCGGTAATAGCCGATCTCCGGGCGCAGCTCGATCTGCGGCGAGAGCCAGTGCTGCCAGCCAAAGGAGAATTCGTAATAGACCGCCTTCGAGCCGGTGCGCTGCCCCTCCTCGTCGTCGAAAAACTCGGGGCGGAAGGAGAAGTTGTCCAGCGGGTCCGGCGAGTAGTTGAGATAGGCCGTGGTACCGATCGACGTCGCGCGGCAAGTGAGCGCCCGGGGGTCATGGCATTGCGCCGCATTCGGCGCATTGAACGGCATGTATTGCGGCGAGAACGGCGTGCCGCCATTGGCGATGGCGGCGGCCGCAACCGGGTTGTTCAGATTTGCCACGTTGTTCTGCCAAAGCTCGTAGAGTTCGTAGGACACGTGCCATTGCTCGTTGAACTTGTGGTAATAGGTCGTCCCGTACCACTGCAGGTTATTGTACCCCCAGGTCCCTTTGTTGATGCCCGCGGCACAGGGATAGATGTTGTCCTTGCCGTCATTCCAGCTATAGCGAATGCAGGCGGTCAGGCTCGGCTGGGCGCCGGGATCCTTGTCGAAGGTGCTGCCCGGGTATAACGGGTTCGGATCGGGATTGGCGACCTTCTCGCCCAGGTGCCAAAGCGCCGCCTCGGTGCCGTCGCTTACGCCCAACTGGACCATGAGCTGCTTGGTGACGGCCAAGGTCGCCTGAATGCCTTCGTTGGTGTAGTTGTCGTAGGCGTAGGTCATCGAATGCGTGTAGAGGTAGTTGTTCGGCGCGAGCTGCGCCTCGATGTCCGGCAGCGAGATGAAGCGCCCGACGCGGATCATCAATCCCTCGGCGACTTGCGGGACGAAGATCTCACCATAGACCATCGGGAAGTCATAGCCGTTGACCTTGTTGTCTTTCAGGAACTGATAGCTCGCGATGCCATAGGCGGTCGTGTAGCGGTAGTTCTCGCCGTAGATCGCCGACAACCGCATGCCCCAGTCGATGTGATCGGTTTGCACGGTATCGGGAAAACGGTCGAGATAGACCACCATCTGATCGAGCTGCACCGTGTTCGGCGTGTAAGCATAGGCGATCGGGGCGTTACCCCCCGGCCTCACGGTATTGCTGCTGATATTGAAGCCGGGGTCGATCCAGCCGTAGAACTGGATGCCGTTGTCGTTCATCCATTGGCCGGCCGAGGTATTGCCGATCGCTTCCATGAACGGGCTGTCGGTCGAACCGGGCCGGGTCACGCCGATGGGCGTGACGCCGCCATAAGGCCATTCGGTGAACGGCATCGGCGGCGTTGACTCCGGCGTTGCCGGCCAGCCCTCCCGGCTCGAGGAGGGCGCGTTGGGATCGGCCGGCGCGCCCGGCTGGGCCCATTCGAGCTTGTAGTAGTTGACGAAGCGCGTGAAAAAATCCTCGCCGAGATAGGCGTCGAGACAGGCGTAGTTCCTGTAGGGATCGACGGGACCGGTGCAGGTCGCCGGCGCCGCCGGAGCGGCCGGAGGTTGGCTCTGCGCGACCAGCAGCTGCTTCGGTTGCCACGGTCCGTAAGTGCCGCTCGCGCTGCCGGGCGCCGTGGAATTGGCTTGTGAGCGCTGCAGCGTCGGCTGGCCCGCCGCCGCGGCGACAGCAGGGTCGTTCGCCTGCTGCGCCATTGCCCCGTCCCCAGGGACGACGAGCGCGGCCATGCCGATCGCCACGGCGAGCACCGAACGACGCATCGAAAACTCTCCTTTTGGAATTTCCCGAGGGGACAGGGAAATAAGCGCGCGCGGCGTGAGCGCCGGCCGAGCCAGGAACAGACGAACGACGCCCCATCGCAAGGATGGGGCGCCGCTGCGGTGACGATCAGAAGTGGACGATCATGTCCATCGCGCCGACCACGGTATAGTTCTTGTCAGGCGCAATCCCCGCATTGGAGTTGCCATTGAAGGCCTTTGCGGAAATCGACCGGTAGTAGTCGATTTCCGGACGGAACTCGATTTGCGGCGAGAGCCAATGCTGCCAGCCGAGCCCGAACTCGTAGTAGCCCGTTCTCGTGCCGGTGCGCTGGCCTTCCGCGTCGTAATAATATTCGGGGCGGAAGGAGAAGTTGTTCAAGGGGTCGAGCGTGTAGTTTATGTAGGCGACGGCCGTATACACCTGGGCCTTACAGGTGAGTTCCGAGACGTTATGGCAGTTCGCCTCGTTCGGCGCGTTGAACGGCATGTATTGCGGCGAGAACGGCGTCCCTCCAGCAGCGACGGCGGCCTGCGTGATCGGGTTGTTCAGGTTCGCCACCTTGTTCTGCCAAAGCGTGTAGGTCTCGGTCGAGATGTGCCACTGATCGTTGAATTTGTGATAGTACGTCGTCCCGTACCATTGCAGATTGTTGTAGCCCCAGACGCCATTGTTGATGCCGTCGACGCAGGGGTAGAGATTGTCGCGGCCGTCGTTCCAGTTGAGGCGGATGCACGCGACGAGCGACGGCTTGGCGCCGGGATCCTTGTAGAATGTCGTGCCCGGGTATAGCGGGTTCGGATCGGGATTGTTGACCCTCTCGTTCCAGTGCCAGAACGCTGCTTCGGTGCCGATGGTCACGCCCAATTGCACCAGGATGTTCTTGGTGACGGCCAACGAGCCGACGATGCCCTCGTTGGTGTAATTGTCCCAGCTGTACGTGATCGAATGCGAATACATGTAGTTGTTCGGCGCGAGCTGCGCCTCGATGTCCGGTATCGAGATGTAGCGCCCGACACGGATATTGAGTCCTTCGGCGACGAACGGGATGTAGAGCTCGCCATAGACCATCGGGAAGTCGTAGCCGTTGACGTCGTTGTCTTTCAGGAGCTGATAGCTCGCGACGCCGTAGGAGGTCGTGTAGCGGTAGTTCTCGCCATAGATCGCGGAGAGCCGCATGCCCCAATCGATATGGTCGGTCTGCACGGTATCGGGAAATTTGTCGAGATAGACCACGAGCTGATCGAGCTGGACCGTGTTCGGCGTGTAGAAATAGGCGATCGGGTTGTTGCCGCCGGGCCTTACCGTATTGCTGCTGATGTTGATGCCGGGATCGATCCAGCCGTAGATCTGGAAGCCGTTATCGTTCAGCCATTGGCCGGTGGCGGTATTGCCGATGGCGTTCATGAAGGGGCTGTCGGCCGAACCGGGCCGGGTCACGCCCAGCGGGGTGGTGGCGCCGTGCGGCCATTCGGTGAAGGAGATCGGCGGCGTCGTCTCCGGGGTTGCCGGCCAGCCCTCGCGGCTCGAGGGCGGCGCGTTGGGATCGGTCGGCGGTCCCGCCTGACCCCATTCAAGCTTGTAGTAATTGTAAAGCCGCGTGAAAAAATCCTCGCCTAGATAGGCGTCGAGACAGGCGTAGTTCTTGTAGGGATCGACCGGCCCGGTACAGGTCGCCGGCGTCGCCGGAGTTGCCGCCGGTGCTGCTGCGGGCTGATTCTGCGCGACGAATTGCTGCTTCGGCAGCCACGGTCCGTAGGTGCCGCTTGAACTGCCGGGCGCGGCCGCATTGGCTTGCGCGCCGGTGAGCGTCGGCTGAGCGGCCGCCGGCTCGTTGGCCTGCTGCGCGCGTGCCCCCTCCCCGGGGACGGCGAGCGCCGCCATGCCGATCGCCAGGGTAACCACCAGACCTCTCATTTGACCTTTCCCCTCTTTTGCAATCAGCGGTGTTCAGGCCGCTGTGGCCTCGGTCCATCGCTGGCGGTTGCTGCACCGGTCGGTACTCCCATGCAGCGCCCCCGATCCCGGCCCCCGCCGATCGATGTAAGTCTCGTGTAACATGAGGGTGAATAAAGGCTCGAGATTTATGTTTGCGACGCAGCATTAAAATTTTATATGCATTTTAGCCAATTTTTTTATGATGGTTAAATATTGGATTTTGATGTCTGATTACCCCGTTTTGCTATTATTGTTTTTTTACTATAGACAGAAAAATATATATTTAATTTTAATGTTGCCCACGCGTCGCGATCTCACGCCGCCGATCGTTGCGCCATGGTCAGCAGGAGGCAGTGCCGCCTCTGGGCGCCACTGCCGCGCGCGCCCGAGCCCCACAAGCCGGCTTGCGGCGGTCAGGAATGGCTGTCGGGCGGCAGCGCACCTTCGTGAACGATGTTCAGGGTTTCCTGGAGGATCGAATGAGCCTCCTTGACCGCGGTTTCGGCCGTGCCTGGCCCTTGAAGCTGCCGGATCGCGCCCTCGATCAGCTCCTCGGCTTCGATGCGCGTCAGGACGTTCTTGGCCTCGAGCTTCCTGATGAGCGTGTAGGTCAGCACGTAGGCGGCAACCGCCATTCCGCTGTAATCCGCCATGGTGATGGGGCCCCTCTGGTCGAGAGCGTCGGCAGGTCGACGAGACCGGGGTCGTCGAGCAGCAAGCGGCCGAAAATAACGCCGCTCAAGATTAAGAAGCGAGACGGATTGACTCGCGATTTCATGTAGGCATCAGAAATAAAATACGCTCTGCCGGGCGCGAGCGCCGACCACTGTCAGCGCTCGCATAATTGATTTCATATAAAAAATTTATCCGATACCGAAAATATCAATCACGCGCCTTTATTGGGACGCGGCTTACATGCACATAAAATATTTATGCTGCGCCGCAAACATCGATCTCGCACGTTTATTGAGCATCATGTTACATGAGACTTACATCGATCGGCGGGGCGCCGGGTTCGGGGGGCGCTGCGCGGGCGTAGCGGCCGGTGCAGCAACCGCCAGCGATGGACCGAGGCCACAGCGGCCTGAACACCGCTGGTTATAAGTGAGGGGAAAGCTCAATGAGAGGTCTGGTGGTTACCTTGGCGATCGCCACGGCGGTGCTTGCCGTCCCCGGGGAGGGGGCGCTGGCGCAGCAGGCCAACAACAATAATATGGTCGGCAGCGCGCCGGCGGCCGCCCAGCCGACGCTCACGGGCGCACAAGCCAGTTCAGCCGCCCCCGGCAGTTCAAGCGGCGCCTACGGACCGTGGTTACCGAAGCAGCAATTCGTCGCGCAGAACCAGCCCGCAGCACCGGCGCCAGCGCCGGCGACGTGCACCGGGCCGGTCGATCCCTACAAGAACTACGCCTGTCTCGACGCCTATCTCGGC
>JBKQTR010000139.1:0-28884 GCA_052143095.1 Allostellaceae bacterium | reverse complement strand
GTCGCGGGGGGCGACTCGCGGCGACGATTCCTACGGTCAGTATCGCCGGGATGAGGGTGACCGAGCTAGTTGGGCGCGCGCCACTTCGCCAGCATCGCGTCGATCTCGTCGGCCGCGCCGCCGATGAAGTTCGCCGCGACCTCCAAGAATTCCGCCTCGGTGCTGGTGGCAATCGTGCTGCCGTGCGTCTCGACGAAGCCGTCGCCTGTGCTCTTGCAGGCGGCGCGCAGGGCGCGGATCGCGCGGCGCACCGGCGCCGTCTCCTCGACCGTCAGCACCTCGGGCTCGTCGAACAATGCTGAGCCCACGGTGACTTCGATGCGGCGGCTCACGACGCCGCTCCCTTGAACCGCTTGCCGTTCAGCGTCACCGGCTCGCCGCGGCGCAGCTTGGCGCGCGGCACGTTGCCGCAATTCATCCTCTTTTGTCCGACGTTCAGGTGTGCCCAGCGCTTGAGGTCGATTTCGTTCTCGGCGGCGAGCTTCGCGAGCTTCTCGAGGTCGATCTTGCCACCTTCGCCCCCCGACGGCCGCGCGGATCGCGGCGGCGAGCGCGTCCAGTTTATGTTCGGACTTGTACTCGGTGGAGATGATGGAGGCTCCGGACGCCTTGGCCTTGGTCCTGGTCTTGCGCTTTGCCATGGTCTCTTACTCCTCTATTTGAAACAAGAGAAGTAAAACGCGGCGAAATACAGCGTCACAATTTGCCGCGTGACCTGGAATCTTGCGCGGAATGCAGGTTAATTCTGCGTGTCACGCTGGTTTTACTCGGTCGTTGGACTTCCCGCTCGCGCTCGGTCAAGACCCTGCGGGGGGTGTGACGGAGTTGCGCAGCGGCGCCGACTTGCAAGGTCTCAGCAAGCGGCGCAACTTCACAGGCAACGACAAGCGGTTTAGCCGGCATGAGCTACACGACGATTAACCCAGGCTTTAACCGGAGGTGCTGAAAGGCGTAGCGGAGTGGCCTCTCAGGACCCCCGACGCCCCACGGAGGCCCGTCATGACGCCAGACGCGGTGCTGCTGTCGCGCCTGCAATTCGCCTGGACCATCGGCTACCACATCATGTGGCCCGCCTATACCATCGGCATCTCCGGCTTTATCGTCCTGGTGAACGGGCTCTGGCTCGCCACGGACCGGCCGGTCTATCGCGACCTCTTGCGCTTCTGGATTCATCTCTTCGCGCTGGGCTTCGCCATGGGGGTGGTGACGGGGGTGGTGCTGTCCTATGAGATCGGCACCAATTGGGCGGGCTTTGCCGAAAAGACCGCCAATGTCATTGGCCCCTACTTCACCTATGAGGTGCTGACCGCGTTCTTTCTCGAGGCGGGCTTCATCGGCGTCATGCTGTTCGGCATGAACCGCGTCGGGCGCAAATTCCATTTCTTCGCCTGTTGCATGGTGGCGCTGGGCGCCATGTTCAGCGCCTTCTGGATCCTCGCCGCCAACAGCTGGATGCAGACGCCGGCGGGCTTTGCCATCGGCGCCGACGGCAAGTTCGAGGTCACGTCGTGGTGGCAGGCGGTGTTCACGCCGTCGCTGCCGTATCGCTTCCTGCATATGGTGACGGCGGCCTACATCACCGGCAGCTTCGTCGTCATCGGCGTCTGCGGCTTTTATCTCTGGCGCGGCCGCCATCCCGAATTCGCCCGCGCCGGCTTCTCGATCGGCCTGTGGCTCGCCTTGGTGTTGACGCCGCTGCAGATCGTCCTCGGCGATCAGCACGGGCTCAACACGCTGCACCACCAGCCGATCAAGCTCGCCGCCATCGAGGCACGCTGGGACACGGCGCGGCGCGTGCCGCTGACGCTCCTCGCTTGGCCCGACATGGCGCTTGAGCGCAACGACTACGCCATCGACATCCCCGATCTCGGCAGCCTCATCCTGACCCATTCTTGGGACGGCGAGGTCACCGGCTTGAAATCGGTACCGCCGGAGGACCGGCCCTATGTGCCGCTGCCTTTCTTCGCCTTCCGCCTCATGGTCGGGATCGGGCTGGTGCTGCTGGCGGAGGCGCTGATCGGGCTTTACCTGCGGCTGCGCGGCCGGCTCTATGACACGCGCTGGTTCGCCTTCATCGCCGCCTTCTCGAGCCCGCTTTCCTTCATCGCCATCCTCGCCGGCTGGACGGTGACCGAGACCGGGCGCCAGCCTTATGTCGTCTACGGCTATCTCAAGACGGCAGAGGCGGCGGCGCCGGTGGCGGCGGCGGCGGTGTCGAGCTCGCTCGCCCTCTTCGTCATTGTGTATCTCGTGCTGCTCGCCGCTTTCTTCTTCTATGCGACGCGGCTGGTGCTGCGCGGACCCGCCGATGCCAAGGGCGAGCGGCCGGAGCATCTGCGGCCCGGCCTCGACAGCGCGGTGTCGCGGGCGCCGGCGGCCAAGCCGACCATCGCCGGGCCATGGGGCGGCGGCCCCTGGGACAAGTTCAAATGAGCCTCGACCTGCCTTTGCTCTTCGCGCTGCTGCTGGCTTTCGGCATCGCGCTCTATGTCGTGATGGACGGCTTCGACCTCGGCATCGGCATCCTCTTTCTCTTCGCGCCGAGCGACGCCGACCGCGACGCGATGATGAACTCGGTGGCGCCGATCTGGGACGGCAACGAGACCTGGCTGGTGCTGGGCGGCACCTTGCTCATCGCCGCCTTCCCTGTCGCCTATGCGACCTTGCTGCCGGCGTTCTACGTGCCGCTGATGCTGATGCTCTTCGCGCTCATCTTCCGCGGCATCGCCTTCGAGTTCCGCTTTCGCGCCGGACGCTTCCGCGCGCTGTGGGATGCGGCGTTCGCCGGCGGCTCGGCGCTGGCGGGGTTCTGCCAAGGCGTGGTGCTCGGCGGTTTCATCGACGGCGTGACGGCGCCGGCGACGACGCTGGGCTTCCTCAGCGCCTTCGCCGTGGCCAGCGGGCTCGGCGTCGTCGCCGGCTATGCGCTGCTCGGCGCGACCTGGCTCATCCTCAAGACCGCGGGCAGCACCGGCGATTTCGGCCGGCGCGCGGCGCGGCCGGCATTGCTCGCGACCCTGCTCTTCCTGCTGCTCATCAGCCTGTGGACGCCGCTTGCCCTCGAGCCGATCCGCGAGCGCTGGTTCAGCCTGCCAAACCTGCTTTTCCTCTGGCCGGTGCCGCTGATCACCGCCGCCACCGCGCTGGTCATCTGGCACACTATTTCCGGCACGCGCGAGGCGGTGCCGTTCCTGGCGTCGATCTTCCTGTTCCTGCTGGCGCTCTCGGGATTGGGGGTGAGCGTCTTTCCCTATGCCGTGCCGTGGCGTGTCACCCTGTGGCAGGCGGCGGCCTCGACGCCGACGCTGGAATTCACCGGCGTCGGCGTGCTGATCATCCTGCCGATCATCCTCGCCTATCTCGGCTACGCCCATTGGATCTTCCGCGGCAAGGCGACGCCGGACAGCGGCTATGGCGGGCACTGAGCATAAATCCGGCGATCAGGGAAACCGCAATCGCCACGCGGTGCTCTCGATTTCCTGAGTCTCCGCCCTCGATCCCTGGCGAGAGAAATCCGTCGCCACCAGCAGGCGGTCGGTGCGCTTGCCGTCGGTGGACAGCGGCAGGATCAGGCGGCGATAGGCATAGCGATGGCCGTCGAGCCGTGCTTCTATGCAGTGATAGAGCGGTATCCCGGTCTCGCGCACCGCGCCGTAATCGGCGATGAGGCCGTCGACCAGCAGGCGGAAAGGATGCTCGCCGATGCGCATGCCTTCGCGGCTGCACGCCATGCCAGCATTGGGCACGCGCCAGCCGCGGATCGGGATGGAGAATTTGGCGGGATCGTCGCCGCCGACATCGACGAGATGCACCCAGCCCAGCGCCTCCATCTGCACCAGCCGGACCGGATCGAAATCGGCCATGGCGCGGCGCGACAGCGACCACAGCTCGCGCCAGTAATCGAACAGCATCGGCAGCCGACGATGGCCGACGCCGAGCCGGTCGAGCGAGAGGGCGCGACGCTCGACGCGATTGCCGGCGCCATCGGCCTGCGACGCCGCGCCCAGCGGCCGAAGCGGCACGACCGACGCCACGGCACCAGCGCGCGCCGCCGCGCCGGCCGGGCGTGGCGCGGGCAGGCTCACCACCGCTGGGCGCAGCGGCATCGCCGCCGCATCGGCGGCGCGGCAAAGGCGCGGCGAGGCGCAGCTGCCGGTCGCGCTGCAGCGCGCGGCGTTGAGGAGATGCTCACGCGCCGTGCCGAGGAAGCCCGCCGCCATCTCGAAGGCAGCGAGGCTCATCACATTGAGGCATCGCGGCTGTGTCTCGGTACGGGCGTTCTGCACCATCCGGGGCGACCGCGCGGGTCAGAGATGCAGGAGCGGTAAGCTTATGCCAGTTGGATCGAGCGATGTCAGCCCCGCGACGCGCTTCAGCAGATGCAGCACCGCTTGGCGCACCGTCTTGTCCTTGATCAAGGCGAAGGCGGCGTTGAGATCGCGGATCTCCTGCGAGGTCAGCTCTTCCGCCGGCGCCGCCGCCGGGGTGGTAGCCTCGCCCGCCGGCACCAGCCCTTCGAAGAAATGACTGACCGAGACGCCGAGCACCTCGGCGATCTCCTGCAGCCGGCTGGCGCTGACGCGGTTGGCGCCGCGCTCGTATTTCTGGATCGATTGGAAGGTGACGCCGACCTTGAGCGCGAGCTCGGTCTGATTGAGGCCGGCAATGGCGCGGCGATGTCGGATGCGCGAGCCGACATGGACGTCGATGGGATGCGGACCGTCGAGCTTCGCCGTACGCCGGCGCCGTTTCGCGCCGTCCTGCTTGTTCTTCGCCATGATCGTCTTCATTCCGACCCCCGGGGCTGTGGAACCCCCTACATGACATTACACGTTTTCGGAGCAATCGCGCAAATCGAACGCGATGAATACGACATAAATCCGCTCCGCCCACGCTAACCTCGCGTATTTCTCTCACACCACCGGATAGTTAAGTGTGCGCCCCGCTGTCGCGCGCGCACTTAGATCGAACCGTTGAGGAGAGAAATTATGACACGAGTTCCGAAAAAACGCCGCTTCGCTCGCAGCCTGCTGCGCGCCGATGACAGCCTCGCCGCGACGCCGCCGGCACCGCCCGCCCCGCCGCGCTTCGGATGGGAGACCGCGCTCGAGCCGCGCGAGCGCTATCGCTGGTTCGTCGACCGGCTCGTCGGCAAGATCGAGCAACTCGGCCTCGCCATCAGCCTGGAGCACGATTTCACCGCTTTTGCCGCTGCGACCCCGCTGATGGAAGACTATCGCGGCGGCGTCAACCCGGCCTTCGATCCCCGCTGCGATGATATGAGCGCGGCGCGCTCCTTCTGGCTGCGGGTGGTCGATGGTGACGATCGTCTCGTCTCCTGCATCGCCGGCAAGCTGTTCCGCGTCACCAGCCTCTACCCCATGATCGAGAGCCTGGCGGTGTGGTACGACAACGACCCGACAGTGCCGCATCCGGACGAGCCGGTGGAGATGCTGTCGCAGACGCCGCGCATGATCGCCGGCACGGTGTCGATGACCGGCCGGCTGTGGACGCATCAGCGCTGGCGCAATCGCGGCCTTTCGTCCTGCCTGCCGCTGCTGGCGCGCAGTATGTTCCTGGCGCGATATGCGGTCGATTTTCATTTCGGTTTCGTCGCGCTGCCGCTGGTGCGCAGGAACCTGCCGATGATGCGTTACGGCTTCCCGCGCGTCGAGCCTTGCCTGCGCGTGCATCAACGCGGCCTTGCCGAGCCGATCGAGCTCCATCTCGTCTGGATGTCCCAGGCGGAGCTCATCGCCGATATCGACGACGCCGTGAGCGACTGAGCTGAGGCGAACTCCCGTAGGGACAACCCGGCCGACCGCTTTGCGGTCGGCCGGGTTGTCCGCGTTGCGCCTATCGCCGCGTCTGCCAGGCCGCGGCGAGCGCGGCGAAGTCGGGCGGCTGGCGCGGGAAATTCACCGTCGTCGCCGGGATCTCGACCCAGGGCTGCGCATGGTCGGTCCAGATATGGCCGATGGCGGCGAGCCACGTGGTATCGTCGAGCGTGCCCGGCTTCACCACGGCGAGCTCTGGGCTGCGCGACGGCAGGTGATAAAGCCGCGCGCCGCAGCTGCTACACAGCAGGCAGGTGGTGGGCGTGCCGCTAGCCGTGTGCTCCGGCGGCCGAAGCCATTCCCGCGCGGTGCCTTGGGTGATGCCGAGCGCCGCGCGCGGCACCACCATGGAGAGCGCGAAGGCGGAGCCGGTCTGGCGCTGGCAATCGTGGCAATGGCAGGCATAGACCGTCATCGGCTCGGCCCTAATCGCATAGCGCACCGCGCCGCACTGGCATCCACCGGTCAAAGGCAGCTTCATCCGATGCTCCATGGTTCGGCCGGCCTCTCGCGCTGGCGCGCCGAAGCGCCGGCGGCAGGCGATGCGGCGGAGAATGCCAGACGCTGAGGGCGGACGTCGAGACGTGTCGATCGGCAGCGCTGGCGACCGGCGCCTCCGGTGGTGATAATGGCGCGGTTCACCGTCAGCCGGAGACAGGCATGCTCGACGAGGCGATCGCCGCCTATCTGCACTTCCTCAGCATCTTCGCCACGCTCGCCGTCCTCGCGGCGGAAGCGGCGCTCTATCGGCCACGCATGAGCCAGGCGACATTGACCCTGCTGCGCCGGCTCGATCTCCTCTACCTCCTCGGTGCCATCGCCATCCTCGCGACCGGGCTGGCGCGCGTCTTCTTCTTCGCCAAAGGGCCCGCCTTCTACGGCGGCAATCCGGTGTTCTGGATCAAGATGACGCTGTTTGTCGCCGTGGCGCTGCTGTCGCTGCCGCCGACGATCCACTACATCGCCAGCGCGAAGGCCGCGCCAGCCGGCGATATCGTCATCGCTCCCGCCGTCTATCGCCGGATGCGCGGCTTCATGGCGGCGCAGCTCGCTCTCTTCGCGCTTATCCCGCTCGCCGCTTCGCTGATGGCGCGCGGCATCGGCAACTGATCGCTAGGCGAGATCGATGGCGAAGCGCTTGAGATCGGCGAGCGCGCAATGATCGAGCGCGCCCTCGTGGGTGGCGCGCAGCACCACTCGCGGCGGCTTGCCGGCCTCGAGCGCCTCCTGCCAGCGCGGCGCGCAGAGGCACCAGCGATCGCCGGGCTTGAGACCGGGAAAGCCGAAGGCCGGCACCGGCGTCGACAGATCGTTGCCGCGCTCCTTGGAGAAGGCGAGGAACTCGGCGGTCATGACGACGCAGACGGTATGGCTGCCGAGATCCTCGGGCGAGGTGTCGCAGCAGCCGTTGCGGAAGAAGCCGGTGACCGGCTTTGCCGAGCAGCCCTCAAGCCGCTCGCCCAGGACGTTGCGCGACGGCTTGCGCCCGCTTCCTCCGGTATCGTCTCGCGGCATGGTCCCTGCTCCCTGTCCGACGCCGTCCGATGATACAGCGCGGCGCGGTCCCAGGGCAAAAGCCGCGATGCCGGGAGGCCGCTACCCCGCCAGCGACCCCCTGAGCGCGCGGTTGGCGACGATGAGCATGGCGACGTCGGGATTGGCAGTGGCCTCGATCTCGCGCAGCAGCGCCTCGACGCGGCTGAGCGCGCCTGCCCGCGCCTCGATCCACGAGCCGAATTCGCCGCCATCGGCGATCGCCCGGGCGGCAAACTCGGCCTGGTGCGCGTAGAAATCCTCCTGCAGCGCATCCACCGCCACCTTCTGCCAGGCGGTCTCGGGCTTGAGCCGGCGCGCCGCCATGCGCAGCGCATCGAGCCGGAAGCGCGCGCCCACGGCATAGAAGCCACGGCCGATATCGACGATGCCCATGCCACTGCCGAGCCCCAGCCGCACGATGTCGACGGCCGAGACCAGGAAGTCGAGCCGCGCCGCCATCAGCGCCGCCTCCGACGGCACCTTGCGCTGCACCAGCAGATCGGCGCGGCGCACCAGCTCGGCGCGCTGCGGCGCCGGCAGGATCTCGGTGATGTGATCGGCGAGCTGCTCGACGCCGGGGCGGAAGGCGTCGACCTGCGCTTGGATGTCGAGCACCGTGCTGTTGCGCAGGAACCAGGCGGTAGCCCGCTCGAGCAGCCGGCTGCTGGCGAGCAGCATCTCGGTCTGAGCCTGCGCCGGTACCTTGTTGTCGAGCGCGGTCACCGCCCGCCACAGCGTCTCGAGATCGAACACCTGCTTGACGATCATGTAGGCGCGGCTGACGTCGCCGACGTCGCGGCCGGTGCGCTCGCGCATTTCCGAGAGGAAGGTGAGGCCGCCGCGGTTGACGAGGTCGTTGGCTGCGACCGTCGCGATGATCTCCTTGCGCAGGCGATGGCCGACGATCGCCGCGCGGAAGCGGTCGCGCAGCGCCGGCGGGAAATAGGCCAGCAGGTCGCGCTCGAGCTGCGGATCCTGGGCGATGTCGGAGGCGGCGAGCTCATGCGCCAGCGATCGCTTGGCATAGGCCATGAGCACCGCCAGCTCCGGCCGCGTCAGCCCGCGGCCGGCGGTGGCGCGCGCCGAGAACTCCTCGTCGCTCGGCAGGAACTCGACCGCGCGATCGAGCTCGCCGGCACGCTCCAAGGCGCGCATGGCGCGCAGCTGCTGGTCCAGCCGCTCGGCGCCTTGCGCCTCGGCCAAGGTGAGCGCCATGCCCTGCAGGTCGTTGTCGGCGAGCACGAGCTCGGCCACCGCCGGAGTGGTCTCATGCAGCAGCGTGTTGCGCTGCTTCACCGTCAAATCGCCCGCCGCCGTCACGGCGTCGAGCAGGATCTTGATGTTGACCTCGTGATCGGAGGTGTCGACGCCGGCCGAGTTGTCGATGGCGTCGGTGTTGATGCGGCCGCCCTTCAAGGCGAAGGCGATACGGCCCCGCTGCGTCACCGCGAGGTTGGCGCCCTCGCCGATGACCGCGGCGCGGAGATCCTCGCCATTGACACGCAGCGCATCGTTCATGCGGTCGCCGACATCGGCGTGACGCTCCTCCCGCGCCTTGACATAGGTGCCGATGCCGCCGAACCAGAGCAGGTCGACCGGTGCCTTGAGCAGCGCCTGGATGAGCTCGGCCGGCGTCAGGTGCTTCTCGGTGATGGCGAGCCGCGCGCAGAGCTCCGGCGACAGCTCGATCGACTTGACGCTGCGCTCATGGACGCCGCCGCCCTTGGAGATCAGGGCGCGGTCATAATCCGCCCAGCTCGAGCGCGGCAGATCGAAGAGGCGCCGGCGCTCGGCGAAGCTGCGCACGGGGTCGGGATCGGGATCGAGGAAGATGTGGCGGTGGTCGAAGCAGGCGACGAGCTTGATGTGCTGCGAGCGCAGCATGCCATTGCCGAAGACGTCGCCTGACATGTCGCCGACGCCCACCACGGTGAAGTCGGTCGCCTGGATGTCGGTGCCGCGCTCGCGGAAGTGCCGCTTCACCGTCTCCCAGGCGCCGCGCGCGGTGATGCCCATCCGGCGATGGTCGTAGCCCTCCGACCCGCCGGAGGCGAAGGCGTCGCCGAGCCAGAAACGGTATTCGGCCGAGACGGCGTTGGCGATATCGGAGAAGGCCGCCGTGCCCTTGTCGGCGGCGACGACGAGATAGGGATCGTCGCCGTCATGGCGCACCAAATCGTGCGGCGGCACGATCTCGCCGCCGAGGATGTTGTCGGTGAGGTCGAGCATCCCGCGCAACAGCATCTTGTAGCACTCGACGCCCTCGGCTTGCAGCGCCTCGCGCGCGGCCGGCGGGCGCTTCAGCACGAAACCGCCTTTCGATCCCGTCGGCACGATGACCGCGTTCTTGACCATCTGCGCTTTCATCAGCCCGAGAATCTCGGTGCGGAAATCCTCCTTGCGATCCGACCAGCGGATGCCGCCGCGGGCCACCTTGCCGCCGCGCAGATGCACACCCTCCATCCGCGGGCTCAGCACATAGATCTCGGCGAGCGGCAGCGGCAGCGGGAAGAATTCGATCTCGCGACTCGCCAGCTTCACCGACAGATAGGGCTTGAGGCCGCCGCCGGGCAGGCGCTGGAAGTAGTTGGTGCGCAGGCTCTTGCGCACGAGCAGCAGGAAGCTGCGAAGAATGCGGTCCTCGTCGAGCCCCTGCACCGCGTCGAGCCCCTGTTCGACGGCGACGGCGGCGCGCGTCTCCTCGACGTCGCGGTTGTCCTCGCCGGCGGGATCGAAGCGGCGCTCGAAGAGCTGCACCAGATTGCCGGTGATGGCGGGGTGCGCAACGAGCGCGTCCTCCATATAGGCCTGGCTGTAGGCGCTGCCGGCTTGGCGCAGCACTTTCGAGTAGAGCCGCAGCACCGTCACCTGACGCCAGTCGAGGCCGGCGGCGAGCACCAGGCGGTTCAGGCCGTCGCTCTCCATCGCGCCCGACCAGATGGCGAGGAAGGCCGCCTCGAAGCGGGCGCGGTCGCGCGTCACGTCGATCTCGCCGGCATCCGCGACCAGGCTGAAATCCTGCATCGACAGTGGCGGTCCCGCGGCCGGCGTCACGGCATAGGGTACCTCGGCGATGGCTTTGAGGCCGAGATGCTCCAGCACCGGCAGCACGTCGGAGAGCGCCAGCGGCGCGCCGGCGCGGTAGATCTTGAAGCGCAGCTCCGACTGATCGGCCTCGAGCGTGCGGTAGAGGGTGACGCCGATATCGGCGCCGTGGCGCAGCTCCTCGAAGCGCTCGATGTCGTAGACCGCCGCATCGGCGCTGAAGCGCTCGCGATAGCCGCTCGCAAAGGCCTCGCCGTAGCGGTGCAACCGCGCCATCCCGGCTTCCTCGCCGAGCGCCTCCATGAGCGCCTCGGCGAGGCGGTCGCCCCAGCTGCGGCTGGCTTCGGCAAGCCGCTTCTCCACCTGGGCGATGTCGACCAGGGCGAGCTTGCCGGGCGTGGTGCGCAGGATGAAATGAACGCGGCCGAGCACGGATTGATCGAGCTGCGTGTTGAAGCTGTCGACGGTGCCGCCGAGCGCCTCTTCGAGAATGGCGGCAAAGCGCCGGCGCAGCGCCGTGTCGTAGCGCTCGCGCGGCACGTAGACGAGGCAGGAGACGAAGCGCTCGAACGGATCGCGGCGCACGAACAGCGCAACGCGCTGGCGTTCCTGCAGATTGAGAATGCCGAGCGCAGTGTCGAACAGCTCGTCCTCGCCCATCTGAAAGAGCTCGTCGCGGGGGTAGTTGTCGAGGATGTGCTGCAGCGCCTTGCCGTCATGGCTGGACGGGCCGAAGCCGGAGCGCTGCAGCACGTTCCACACCTTGCGACGCAGCAGCGGGATCTGGCGCGGACTGCGGCTGTAGGCGAGCGAGGTGAAGAGGCCGACGAAGATCCGCTCGCCCGCCGCCTTGCCCGCGGCGTCGAACATCTTGAGGCAGATCACGTCCATATGCACCGCGCGGTGCACCATGGCGCGGCGGTTCGACTTGCTGATCATCAGCAGGCGCGGCTCGCGCAGGAACTCGCGCACGTCGGGCGGCAAGGTCGCGAAGTGGCGCAGCCCGTCGAAGACCGCATAGCCGTCGTCGCGCAGGATGCCGAGGCCGCTCTTCGGCACGATGTCTAGGCCGCTGTCGCGCGCCTCGCCGAAGCGGTATTCGCGGAAGCCCAGGAAGGTGAAGTTGTCGTCCTCCAGCCAGGCGAGGAAGTCGAGCGCCTCGCTGCGCTCGGCGTCGTCGACCGGCGGCGGGTTGGCGCCGAGATCGGCGACGATCTCGGCAAGCCGGCGGCGCATCACCTGCCAGTCGCCGACCGCGGCGCGAACCTCGTCCAGCACCCGCTCGAGCTGCGCCGCGAGCACGGCGAGCCGGCGCGGATCGGTCTCCTCGCTCACCTCCACATGCATGAAGGACTCACGCACGGCCTTGCCGTTCACCCTGGCCTCGGGCTCGTGCAGGAGGCCGACGCGGCCGCCGTCGTCGCGCTCGAGCCGCAGGATGGGATGGATGACGAGATGAACGGTGAAGCCCTGGCCGGCGAGCGCCGAGGTGACGCTGTCGACGAGGAAGGGCATGTCGTCGTTGACGATCTCGACCACGGTGCGCGGCGAGCGCCAGCCATGCTCCTCGAGCCGCGGGTTGAGCACGCGCAGCTTGGCGCGGCCGGGCGGCCGGGTCTCGGCAAAGCGCCAGAGCGACAGCGCCGCGCCGTAGAGCTCGTCGCTGGAACGCCCGACAATGTCCTCGGGCGGCACATGGCCATAGAATTGCCGGAGAAAGCGCGCGACGTCCTGGCCGCGCTCGCCCTTGAGCCGGCGCGCGGCAAGCCCCACCGCCGTCTCGACCGCCTCGTGCTTCTGCTGCTCGGCGCGCATCACGATCCCCGCCCTCCCGGTGCGTTTGTGCAGTGCTGACGGCCGACACGAACCGCCGGTATGCCCTCACGAATCGCCCGGCCAAAGACCATCCAACGGTAGGCTGGCAAGGCCGCGACTCTATGGCCATGGAGTTAAGCACTTCATAACGGCAAACAAGGCACGGCTATAGGAAACAAGCACTTAACCCTGACGCGTCGACCCGGCACCGGACCGCTACCGAGCGGCGCCCGCCGCAACAACAGCTTGACAGGGCGGCGCTTCTGCTTGTCTTAATCAAGCTGTCACAGGGGGACCCGCGCGGGCGTGCAGGGACGGCCGCGCGAGCGATGAGGGACGGAATCATCCACGATTTCAAACGGGTCGACGACAGCCGCGAGAGCACCGGGCGGCGCCGGCGCGACGCGCCCGAGGCGGAGATGGCGCTGTTTCTCGCTCGCTGGCTTAAGGCGCCCCACCGCATCGGCGCCGTGGCACCGTCAAGCCGCTTCCTCGCCCGAGCGATGGCGCGCCAGATCGACCCGCGCCAGGCACGCCTGGTCGTCGAGCTCGGCGGCGGTACCGGCAGCATCACCCGCGCCCTGTTGGCGGCCGGGCTGGCGCCGGAGAGGCTGGTCGTCGTCGAGCGCGATGAGCGCCTCCATCGCCTCCTCGCCGAGCGCTTTCCCGAGCTGCGCGTCATCGCCGGCGATGCGGCGCAGCTGGGCGCGGTGCTCCGCCCCCTCGGCATCACCAGCGTCTCCGCCGTCGTCTCGAGCCTGCCGCTGCTGTCGATGCCCAAGCGGCTGCGCCAGCGCATCGTCGAGCAGAGCTTCGCTCTGCTGGGCGAGCGCGGCAGCCTGGTGCAGTTCACCTATGGCCTCGCCTCGCCGCTGCCGGTACGCGATTTCGCCGTTTCCGGCCGCGTCGTCGCGCGCGTCTGGCGCAACTTCCCGCCTGCCTGGGTCTGGCGCTTCGAGCGCGCCGCCACCGCGATGGCGCGGGTCGCCTAAGCGGCGGGCGCGGGCGCCGAAGGCGGAGGGTGGTCCCTCCGTCCTGCCGGCGCCGCTTGCCGTCCGGCTAGGTGCCGCAATGCGCCTCCAGCCGATAGCCGTCGGGATCGACGGCGAAGGCGGCGTAGTAGCCGGGGCCGTAATCCGCGCGCAGCCCGGGCTTGCCATTATCGTTGCCGCCGGTTTTGAGCGCCGCCGCGTAGAAGGCATCGACGCCCTCCCGGCTCGGCGCGCTGAAACAGAGATGCAGCCCCGATTTCTCGTCCGCCGGCACCGGCCGCTCGGCCTCGAGCAGCCACAGCTCGGCATGGCCGTCGCCATAGCCCAGCGAGGTCGGATATTCCTGCAGCAGCCGGTAGCCGAGCGGCGCCAGCACCGCGTCATAAAATCGCCGTGCCGCGGCGATGCTGCGCACGCCGATGGAGAGATGGTCGATCATGGGTTCCTCCTTGTCGTCTATAACCGTCATGATGGTTATATAAAATCACAGGCGAGCGGGCTTGTCAACCGCCATGTTGGTTAGTATGTGAAAGCGATGACCGGCTGCCCCGACGCCTTGTGGATCGCCGCTCCCGCCGAGGAGCTGTGCCTCGATTTCGCCAATACTCGGTTTTGGCGGGGCAGGGCGCCGCCGACGGAAGAGCTGGGCGGGCTCGGCGAGCTCCTCGGCTGGTGCGCGGCGAAAGCCGGCCTGCCGGAGGCCGAGCGTGACGCGCTGGCGCGCTGGGCGGCCACGGACGATGCCGCCGCCGCGGCGCTCCTGGCCGAGGCGCTGGCGCTGCGCGAGGCGATCTATCGCCTGTTCCACGCCACCGGCGCCATGACGGCGCCGGCGGCGGCGGATCTGTTGCGCCTCAACGCCGCGCTGGCGCAGGCGGCGCCGCGCCGCGCCGTCGAGCGCTTGGCGGACGGCTTCGGCTGGCGCGTGGCGGCCGGCGAGCCCGGCGCGGTGCGGCTGCTGACGCCGGTGCTGTGGTCGGCCGGCGATCTGCTGGTCGGAAAGCGGCTCGCCCGGGTGCGCCATTGCGCCAATCCCGACTGCCAATGGCTGTTCCTCGACGACAGCAAGAGCGGCAATCGCCGCTGGTGCTCGATGAGCGCCTGCGGCAACCGCGCCAAGGCGCACCGCCACTACGCGCGCAAGAAAGGCGCGGCGGTGGAGTAGTCCCGCGCTCACGGCGAGGCGGCTCTAATCCCGCCAGAACGGCTTGGCGTATTCATGCTCGACATCGGCGCGGGTGACGCCGATGTCGCGCAGCTGGCGGTCGGAGAAGCGCAGGAGCTCGGCGCGCGCGCGGACGCGCCGGCGCCAATCGGCCAGCGCCGCGAGCAGGCCCGCTACCAGCAGCGCCAGCCGAGTGGGCTCGTGAGGCGAGCGATGCCGCCGGCGCAAGGCGGCCCGGCGGTGATGAAGCGTGCTCATGATGAAGCTCCTGACGGAGGATCCTGGCGCACAGCCTAGGCGCTGGTCGTGACAGATCCTGTCAGCAGGCGCTTAGTCCGGATCGGCCATGCCTTCCGCCTGGCGCCACTCCTTCATCAGCGCGCGGCGCCGGCGCGGGAGGCGCTCTTCCGTCTCGGTGAGGCCGGCGATGCGGTCGGTGCGGAAATGCCGGAAGCCCTGACGCAGTTCGCACCAGGCGGCGAGCAGGCGCACGCGGTCGAAGAAGGTGAGGGCGATCGGCCAGACCCGGCGCTCGGTGCGGTTGCCCGCCTCGTCGCCGTAAGTGATCCAGACCTTGCGCTCGGCGCGGATCGCCCGGCGCAGCCGCGCGAGATCGACGCCGTCGGGCGCCACCAGGAAACGCTTGGCCGAGAGCAGCCCCAGGCTCGCGACCTCGTCGCGCCGGTTCTCCGGCAGTACCGCGGTGATCTTGGCGAGCGCGTCGCGCGCCGCGCGCGCCAACGGCCGGTCGGCGGACTCCGCCACCATGCGCGACCCCAGCACGACCGCCTCGATCTCCTCCTCGGTGAACATCAGCGGCGGCAGCGTGTAGCCGGCGCGCAGCACATAGCCGATCCCGGCCTCGCCCTCGATCGGCACGCCGCGGCCGGCGAGGCTTTGGATGTCGCGATAGACCGTGCGCAGCGACACCGCGAGCTCGGCGGCAAGCGCGGCGCCGCTCACCGGCCGGCGATGCCGGCGCAGCACCTGGATGAGATCGAGCAGCCGCTCGGAGCGGGACATGGCACGAGCCGTCAGCTGTCAGCTATCAGCCGTCAGCTTGATGCGGCCGCACCGCGCAGGCAAGCACCCCGCAGATGGCTGATGGCTGAAAGCTGACGGCTGATAGCTGACAGCTCCTATGCCCTCCTCCCCTTGGGCGGCGTGTCGATGATGCCGGGGCCGGGGCGCAGGCCCGAGGCGATGTCGGGCTTGGGCGGTTGCGCCGCGGCGGCAAGCTGCTTCAGCGGCGTCTCGATGCGGCTCTTGATCTTGCCGTAGACCGCGGCGACGGTGTGCGGCGTGTGGTCGCCGCGATCGAAGAAGAGCTGCGGGTTCTGCCGCGCCGCCGCCGGCACGACATCAGCGGCGGGCTGCGCCGCATCGGCGGCGCGCGCCTTCAGGAAGCGAATCGCGCCGGTGGCGCCGAGCAGATGCGCGAGATGGAGCTCGGCTGGGTTTGCCTTGCGGTGGAAGACGCTTTGCAGCGCCGCCGCATTCTGCTTGGCGAGCTCGCCCGCCATGATCCCCGCCAGCTTCACGTCCTTGCGCAGCTCGAGGATCTGCTTCTCGCTCGCGCGGTCGCTGACGCCGAGATGGCCGTTGGCGGCGGGCGCGATGCGCGCGGCCATATCGCGATAGCCGTATTCGGCGCCGTGATCGTGCATCATCTGCAGCCAGGTCTGCGCCGTGAACTGGAACAGGCCGGAGGCGCTGGAATGGCGCTGGCGCGCATGCACGGCGCCGCGCAAGCCGCTCTCGGCGCTGGCCTGCGCCACCAGGAAATCGAAATCGACGCCGGTGGCGGCGCTCGCCTGCTTCAGCGAATCGATGATCTCCGGCGACAGCGGACGGCCCGCCACCATCATTCCCGTCAGCTGCTCCTCGGCCATCACCAGCCTCCGGTCGGCGTCACATCTGGCAGCGCGTCACGCCGATCATGCTGTCCCGGGTGACGAGGGCGGCCAGCCGCTCCTCGCTCCAGCCCTCGGTCCCGTCCGGCCGCGCCGGCAGCACGAGGTAGCGCATATCGGCGGTGGAATCGTGAACCCGCAGCTCGACATCCGCGGCAAGAACGGTGCCGAACTCCTGCAGCACCGTGCGCGGCTCGCGCACCGCCCGGCTGCGATAGGCGCGGCTCTTGTACCAGTCCGGCGGCAGGCCCAGCACCATGCGGGGATAGCAGGAGCAGAGGGTGCAGACGATGAGATTGTGCAGCCGGGCCGTGTTCTCGACGACGATGAGCCGCGTCGTCGCCATGTCGATGCCGAGTTCGCGCACCGCCGCCGTGCCGTCCGCCAGCAAGCGCGCCTTGTAGGCGGGGTTGGTCCAGGCGCGCGCCACGACGCGCGCGCCCTGCGCCGGCGTGCGGGCATCCATCGCCTCGATGGCGCGGCGGACATCATCGCCGCTGACGATGCCCTTTTCGACCAGCAACTCGCGCACCGCGACTTCCAGCGCCTGGTAGTAGCTGAGCGGGCCGTCATCGTCGGGCGCCGCCGGATGGGGATGGTGGTGGGGATGGAGGTGATGGATCTCGGTCATGTCGCGCTCATCAGGCGGGCTCGAGCCAATGCTGATAGATCTCGATCTCGATCGTGTCCTGCGCCGGGCCGGCATAGTCGGGCCAGATCTCGCGCTGGCGGAAGCGGACGCGGTAGAGCGGCTGCGCCGGCAGGCCCGGCCGGTTATAGGCAAGCTCTTCGGGATTGGCGAAGGCACCGCACAGCCGCTCGATCTCGCCGGCCTGGCCGCGGATGTACCAGGGGGTGCGGAGATGGCCGGGCGGGTCGGCGCGGCGCACGCTGACGCGCGCCCCCGGCTTGAAGCGGGGCGAGAGCGCTGCGGGGCTCACCGCGCCCTCTCCCGCGCCTCGATCTCAGCCAGCTTGCGCCCGAGCTCGTCGGCGGTGAGGACGCCGCGCTGCAAGAGGGTGTTGGCGATGGCCGAAATCCAGCGCTCGTAATAGCTCATCGTCTCATAGGCGTCGGGCGGCAGCGCCTCGATGTTGCGCCGGAGCTCGTCGATCCGGAGCAGCTGGCGCTGCGGCTGCGACAGCAGCGTCATCAGCGCGTCGACGCGCTTCTCCCAGAAGGCGTAATTGTGCTCGTGGCGCTCCACCGGCCCCGCCGGCAGTCCGCCCATGTCATGGTGTTGGCGCATCCTGGCCTCCCTTTGGCGAGTATCCTCCGGCCGCGCGGCAACAGGCAAGGGTCGCGCGTGGGGCCCTTGGCTTTCGCCTTTCCTTACAGACTGTTAACGCATCTTTCAGGGCTTAGCCCCTATCCCTAGGGAATGCGCGAGGACAAGGCGAAAAAGCTCAAGCAGGTGCTGGGCAAGCTTTCCGCCCGCCAGGCGACGGCGGTGGCGCGCGGCCTCGAGACCGAGCGTGCGCTGGGCCAGGAGACGCTGCCGAGCGAGACCATCCTCGACGCGCTCCGGCCGCAGTTGCGCCAGGCGGGGGCCAAGCGCGTGCCGACGCTCTGCCGGCTCGCCTGCAACATGTTCGAGGATTTCCTCAGCGACCGCCGCGACGATCCGCGCCCGCCGGGCATGATCGCGCGCGCCACCATCGATCCCTGGTGGCGGGCGATGCAGCACGTCGCCGGGGCGGAGATCCGCGAGTTCGAGGCCGAGCTGAAGCAGCTCGTGGCGCGCGGCGACGAGGCCGGGATCGCGGTTCTCGCCGAGACCCTGGCCCGCGCCGCCCGCGGCTGGACCGAGGGGGTGCTGGCGCAACTCGACAAGCGCCGGGGCGATCCCGCGCTCAAGAAGCTGTTCGGCGACAAGCTGCTGCAGGTCGATCTCCAGGAGATCGCGCGCGTGCTGCCGCTGGGCAGTGCCGTGAAAATCGGCATCGACGCGGTCATCCGCGTCGCCGGCCGCCACGGCGAGGCGCAGGGGCGGCGGCTGGTCGATCTCGGCCCGGAGACGGTGACCGAGGCGAAGCTGCAATATCTCCGCCTCAGCGACGCCTTCGGCATGGATGCGTGCTATTTCGCCCTGGGCCTGCTCAACAAGCTCGAGCGCGGCTGGGCGATCCTGCGGCTGGGCCGCGCGCTCTCCTGGAAGCCTAACGACGCCATGGTGCGCGACACCGAGTTCGGCATCATCGGCGAGCGGCTGGTCGGCGATCTCCAGCGCCAGGCGCGCGACATCGTCACCCTGGCCGGTACCCCCGACGCGATCCGCAAGCTGGCGCAGCTCAGGGCCTGGCTCGCCGATTACATCGAGGATGCCGAGGGGCTGCTGGGCGAATTCGGCTTCCGCCGCGACAGCGCCTGGGGCGATGCCATCCTCAAGACGCGCGCCGATGTCGCCCGTGCGGTCGGCGACAATCTCGCCGGCATCGCCGAGGCCGTGCTGGCGGTGATGCCGCAGACGCAGCGCGCCCGCTCGCGCCGCACGCTCGCCGCCCCCGATCTGACACGGCTGCCCGACGCCGCCACCGCCACCGCCGCGCTCGACGCGGCGCGCCTGCTGTTCTTCCTGCTGAAGCGCGGCCCGCGCCATGGCTTCGGCGTCGCGGCGCGCGAGACGGTCGACCATATCGGCGTCGAGATCGAGCGCCGGGCGGCCCAGCTCCTGGAGGAACTGCGCAGCGCGCCGCAAAACCCGATCATCCCGGCGCAGATCGAAGCGGCAAAGCAGGTTGCCGACTGCCTGTTCGAGGATGGCCGCGGCGAGCTGCTGCTGCGCCGCCTGCGCAACGCGCAATACGCGGGCAACTCCCGCGGCGGCGTTTATGGGCTGACAAGTTAGATCGAGGCTAGTCCGCACCGGGCGGCTTTCGCGCTTGCTGCGCAAGCGCTGGCGCCGCCGCGGACGAACTCGCTGCGCGAGTTCGCCTAAGGCGCTTTCAGGAAGACGCGCTCGATCGGTTTTCCGGCGTGGTCGAGCTCGTCGGTCGGCTTGATCTCGAGGGGGGCGATGAAGCGCTCCGCCGACAGGCGCACATTCTCGCCGCGCGCCGCGCGCTCGAGCAGGCGCACCGCTTCCACCAGCAGGCTGCGCTCGATGGCATTCATCCTGAGGATCAAGACCCGCTCCTTCCCCGCCCTTCGCTTATGCCATGCGTGGTACGACGCGAGAAATGAAATCTTTAGTTGATCGTCATCGGCCGAGCCCGCCGCGGCTTCCTTCGGCTTGACCCTCCCGCGGCGCGGCGCTAGGGGACCCGCGCCGAAAAGCACGGGAGGCATGGCATGGAGATCGGCTTTTGCGGTACCGGGCGCATGGGCAGCGCGATGGTGCTGCGGCTCCTCGAGCAGGGCCATCAGCTCACCGTGTGGAACCGCACCGCCGCCAAGGCCGCGCCGCTGCTCGAGCATGGCGCAGGCTGGGCGGCGAGTCCGGCCGAGCTAGCCCGGCGGCACGACATCACCATCAGCATCCTAACCGACGCGCGCGCCGCCGAGGCGGTCTATGGCGGCGGCGACGGGCTGCTGTCCGGGCCGGTCGCGGGCAAGCTCTTCATTGAGATGAGCACGCTCTTGCCCGAGGTCACCAGGCGGCTCGCCGCCGGCGCCGCGGCCAAGGGCGCGGCGCTGCTCGAATGCCCCGTCGGCGGCACGATCGGGCCTGCCCGCGAGGGCAAGCTGCTCGGCCTCGCCGCCGGCGACAGCGCCGCCTTCGCCCGCGCCAAGCCGCTGCTCGAGCAGCTCTGTCGGCGCGTCGACTATCTCGGGCCCAGCGGCTGCGGCGCGGCAATGAAGCTCGCCATCAACCTGCCGCTGGCGGTCTATTGGCAAGCGTTGCGCGAGGCGATGGCGTTGCTCGCCGGCACCGGCATCGATCCCGCCCAGGCGCTGGCGATCCTGCAGGAGAGCTCCGGCGGCGCCAACGCCTTGAAGAGCCGCGCCGCCAAGATCGTCACCGCGCTCGCCGGCGGCGCGCCCGATGTCGGCTTCGACATCGACGGCGTGCGCAAGGATCTGCGACTCATGGCTGAGGCGGCGGCGCGCGCCGGGGTCGAGCTGCCGCTGGCGGCGAAGGCGCTCGAGGGCTACGACGCCGCGGCGGGCGAAGGCTGGGGCGGGCGCGACGCGTCCTCGCTGGTTGCCTGGCGCCGCGCGCCGGCGAAGCCGTGAGTCTCGGCCTCGACTTCGCCTTCCTGGTGCGCGTCACGGTGGCGCCGGCGCTCGAGCTCGGCGAGACCGATCTCGGCCGCCGGCGCATCATCCCGATCACCGGCGGCACGATCGAGGGCCCGCGGCTTGCCGGCCGCGTGCTGCCGGGCGGCGCCGATTGGCAGATCATCCGCGCCGATGGCTGCGCCGAGCTCGAGGCGCGCTACACGCTCGAGGCCGAGGACGGCGCGCTGATCTCGGTGGTCAATCGCGGCCTGCGCCACGGCCCGCCCGAGGTGGTGCGCCAGCTGCTCGCCGGCGAGCCGGTCGATCCCGGCGCCTATTATTTCCGCTGCGCGCCGGCCTTCGAGACCGCGGCGCCGGCGCATCGCTGGCTGACGCGCACGCTGTTCGTGGCGAGCGGCGCGCGCCGGCCGGACGTGGTGGAGATCAGCGTCTACGCTGTCGGGTAGCGAAGGCAGTCCTCCCACGAGGTGTCGCGATGACCAATCTCGCGTTCGCGGCGGCGTTCCTGCCGCTCAGCCATTTCCTCATCTCCAGCACGCCCATTCGCGCGGCGCTAGTGCGCCGGCTCGGCGAGCGGCTCTATTCAGCGGCCTATTCGCTGCTCGCGTTCGCCGCCTTCGCCTGGCTCATCATCGCCTATCGCGGCGCGCCGGCGCTGCCTCTCTGGTCGGCGCCGCCCTGGGTGCAGCTGGCGGCGTTCCCGATCATCCTGCTGGCGGCGCTGCTGGTCGTCGCCGGGCTCACCACGCCCAACCCGGCGATGGTCGGCGCGCAGGCGCTGCTCGATCGGCCGGACATCGCGCGCGGCGTGCTGCGCGTCAGCCGCAATCCCTTCTTCTGGGGCGCTGGGCTCTTCGCCCTCATGCATATCGCCTTGAGCGGCGACGGTGCGGGCGTGCTGCTCTTCGGCAGCGTCGCCTGTCTCGGCCTCGTCGGGGCGCCGCTCCTCGACGCCAAGAAGGCGCGTCGCCACGGCCAGTCCTGGCAGCACTTCGCGGCCACGACCTCGAGCGTCCCGTTCCTCGCCATTCTGCAAGGACGCCAGCGGCTCGCCTGGCGCGAGATCGGCGCGTGGCGGATATTGCTGGGCGTCGCTCTCTTCCTGGCCTTGCTGCTGCTCCATGCGCGGATCTTCGGCGCCGATCCGCTCGCCGCCGTTCGCTGAAGCGCCGCCGCGGCGGCGCATCGCACCGGGCTCGGAGGCAGAAGAATGTGGCCTGATGTCGACTCTTGCGCCGCGCCAGCGACGAGTTGCGTCAACCCATGGATGGCACGATGAGGTAAATTCGTATGGACTTGCACGACGACGATCTCAAGCAATTCGAGGCGCACGGTGCCGCGCCCCTGCCGGTCGCAAGCGGTCAAGGCTATCTGGACAACGATGGCGCTCTCATCTGGTACGCGACATACGGATCAGGCTCTCCTGTGATCCTATTGCATGGCGCCTCGGCCATAGCGGCAATTGGGGCTATCAGGTCCCAACGCTGGTCGGCTCCGGCCATCGCGCCGTACTCATCGATAGCCGCGGCCATGGCCGCAGTACGCGGGATGCGCGGCCCTTTTCGTATGAGTTGATGGCATCCGACGTTCTCGCCGTGATGGATGCGTTGCACCTGCAAAAGGCAGCCATCGTGGGCTGGAGCGACGGCGCGTGCACTGGTCTGGTCCTCGCTCGACAATCCCCCGCGCGTGTTGCGGGTGTCTTCTTCTTTGCCTGCAACATGGACCCCAGCGGCACAAAGGAATTCGAGCCCAGTCCGATCCTCGAGCGATGTATTGGCCGGCACTCCAAGGATTATGCCGAACTGTCGGCCACGCCGGATCAGTTCAAGGCCTTTGCCGAGGCCGTCGGCCAGATGCAGAGGACTGAGCCCAACTATTCTGCGCGCGATCTCGCCGCTATCGATGTGCCCGTGGCGATCGTGCAGAGCGAGCGTGACGAGTTCATCAAGGCCGACCATGCCGACTATCTCGCGCAGAGCATCCGAGGCGCGGAACTGATCCTCCTGCCCGGCGTGAGCCACTTCGCACCCTTGCAACGGCCGGAGCAATTCAACAGCGTGATGCGTACTTTCTTGGGCAAGCTCTCTTTTGACGAAAAATGACGATCCCTCGGCGCCTCGGCTTTCCGCTCAGGGTGCACCGGCTCACTCCGCCGCCGCGGCGCGGCGGGGCCGCGCCAGCAGGCGCTCGACGAGGCCAACGATGCCGCGCGGCATGAAGATGATGAAGAGCACCAGCAGCACGCCATAGATGGTGTTGGCGGCGCCGATGAAATGCGTGCCGAACTCGACGCGCAGCCCCTCGGTGAGGACGATGGTGAAGAGCGCGCCGACGGTCGGGCCGAGCAGCGAGTACATGCCGCCGGCGATGGCGGCGAAGACGATCTGCAGCGAGACGCCGACGCCCGATACCGTCTCGGGATTCACATACATGAGGTACTGCACGTAGACGCCGCCGCCCACTGCGGTGAGGCCGGCGGAGATCAGCGTCACGCGCAGCTTCTCGCGCATGATGTCGATGCCGATGGCGGCGGCCGCGCCCTCGTCCTCGTTGATCGCCTCGAGCGCCTTGCTGCCCATGCCGCGCTCGAGCCGGAGCCAGAGCGCGAGGCCGGCGAGCCAGAGCACCAGCGCCAGGAAATAGAACTGGCTCTTGTCGGGAAACTGCAGCGCGTACCACGAGGCATGGCCGGCGGCGCGCGGCGTCATGCCGAGCGAGCCGCCGGTGACGTCGCGCAGCGCGACGATCGACAGCAGCACCACCTGGCTCAGCGCCAGCGTGACGAGAGCGTAGTAATGGCCGATGACGCGCATGCGGGTGGCGGGATAGCCCACCACCAGCGCCAGCAGCGCCGCGAGCAAGGCGCTGGCGGGGATGCCGAGCCAGGGCGTCACGTCGTAATAGTTCCACAGCAAGGCCGGGACATAGCCGCCGATGCCGAGAAAGGCGCCGTGGCCGAGCGAGACCAGGCCGAAGCGGCCCATCAAGGACCAGGCGGTGTAGATGAAGCCCCAGAGCAGCACCTGCACCGCAATGTGCAGGAAATAATCCTGCAGGGCCAGCGGCAGCAGCAGCAGGACGAGCGCCGCGAGCGCCGCCGGAAGCCGCGCCGTCATTTGCCGAGGATCCCTTGCGGGCGGATGAGGATGAGCACGATGAAGACGACGAAAGCCAGGACGTAGGACGCCTCGATCGAGACGTAATAGCCGGAGATGGCGATGATCTGGCTGATGATGAAGGCGGCGATGAAGCCGCCGATCATGTTGCCGAGGCCGCCCAGCACGCAGATCATGAAAGTGATCGGGCCGAAGGTCAGGCCGATGAAGGGGTGGACGTCGTATTGCAGCAGCAGCAGGCAGGCGGCGAGCCCGGCGAGGCCGCCGCCGATCGCCGAGGTCAGGAGATAGATGCGGCGCTGGTCGACGCCCATCAAACCCATGATGTCGCGGTCCTGCGCGATGGCGCGGATCGCCGTGCCGAGAAAGCTGCGCGCGAGGAAGAGATAGAGCACCGCGGCGCCGAGCAAGGCCACGATGAAGGCGAGCAGCCGCGAGAAGCTGATGAAGATGTCGCCAAGCTCGATCACCGGCAGGCGCAGGCCGAGATTGTGGAAATCGGTGCCGAACAGCAGCGTCGCCGCGCTTTGCAGGAAGAACAGCAGCCCGCCGGTGGCGAGCAGCTGGTTGATCGGCGCCGAGCCCAGGATCGGCGCGATGATCAGGAGATGGACGAGCACGCCGAGGAGCGCCACGAAGGCGATCGCCGCGGCGCAGGCCAGCAGCACCGGCCAGCCGGCGCTGTCGGTCAGCCACCACACCGCGTACATGCCGCACATGACGAGCTCGGCATAGGCGATCCAGACGACGTCGACGACGCCGAAGATCAGATTGAGCCCCAGCGCCAGCAGCGCCAGCACGCCGCCCAGGAGAATGCCGTTGATCACGGCCTCGAGGAGGTAGATGTCCATGGTGCTAGGGCGGCGTTTCCAAGGATCGAATCATATGTCGTGCTTTCCCTTCTCGTCATGGCCGAGCTTGACCCGGCCATCCACGCGCAACCGGCAAGGATTTTCCAGGCTTCCGTGGATGCCCGGATCAAGTCCGGGCATGACGATGAAAATGATCGGTTTCACGGACTCGCTTCACTAGGACGGCGGCGGCAGCATCGGCATCGGCATCAGATCCCCATATAGGCCCGCCGGACCTCCTCGTCGCGCGCGAGCTCGCCGGCGGCACCGGAGAGGCGGATGCGGCCGCCATCGAGGAGATAGGCGCGGTCGGCGATGTCGAGCACCTGCTGCACGTTCTGCTCGACGATGAGCACGGTGAAGCCTTCGGCGCGGATGCGGCGCACGAGGTCGAAGACCTGCTCGACCACCAGCGGCGCGAGCCCGGCCGAGGGCTCGTCCATCAGCAGCAGCTTCGGCTTCGACATCAGCGCGCGGCCGATGGCGCACATCTGCTGCTCGCCGCCGGACATGGTGCCGGCCGGCTGGCGGCGGCGCTCCAAGAGGCGCGGGAAGAGCTCGTAGACCCAGGCGAGGCGCTCGGCGAAATGCTTGCGCGCAGCCGGAATGAAGGCGCCCATGCGCAGATTCTCCTCGACGGTGAGCCGCGGAAAGAGCCGCCGGTTCTCCGGCACATGGGCGATGCCGGCGGCGACGATGAGATGCGCCGGCAACGCCTGCAGCGCGCGGCCGTCGAGCGCGAAGCCGCCGCCGCTCGCCGGCAGCAGCCCGGAGATGACGCGCATCAGCGTCGTCTTGCCGGCGCCGTTGGCGCCGATCACCGCCACCGCCTCGCCCGCTGCGACATCGAGCGAGACGCCGAACAGCGCCTGGAAGCTGCCATAGCCGGCGCAGATGTCGGTGAGCGTCAGCATCCGCCGTGCTTGTGTCCGAGATAGACTTCCGCCACCCGCGCGTCGCGCACGGCCTCGGCGGGCTTGCCCTCGAAGATCATCTCCCCGAGGTCGAGGACGATGACGCGGTCGACGACGCGCATCAGCACGCCCATGATGTGCTCGACCCAGATGATGGTGATACCAAGCGTCTTGCGGATGTCGTCGAGCATCGCGGCGGCGCGCTCCATCTCGGCGGCGTCGAGCCCGCCGAGGCTTTCATCCGCGAGCAGCAGCTTCGGCTGCGTCGCGAGCGCGCGGGCGAGCTCGAGCTTCTTCAGCGCGGCGGCGCCGAGCCCGTCGGTGCGCGAAGCGGCGCCGCTCGGCAATCCCACGCGCTCCAGCGCCGCCTCGGCGCGGCGGCGCGCCTCGCTGCGCTCGATGGCGCCGCCGGTAGCATAGAACGCCGCCAGCCCGACATTGTCGACCAGCGAGAGCTTGCGGAACGGCCGCGGGATCTGGAAGGTGCGGGCGATCCCCTTGCGGCAGACGAGATGCGCCGCCATGCCGGCGATCTCGGCGCCGGCGAAGCGGATCGAGCCGCTGCTCGGCGCCAGCGCGCCGGCGATGAGGTTGAAGGTCGTGCTCTTGCCGGACCCGTTGGGCCCGATCAGCCCCAGGATCTCGCCCTCCCTGACCTCGAACGATACGCGGTTCACCGCCAGGAAGCCGCCGAAGCGCTTGGAGAGCGCGCTGACGCTCAGCACCTCCGAGCCTAAGCCGAGGCGTAAGGTGACGAGCCCGGCAGCGGCAGCACCGGCTCGGCGGTCTTGATGTTGCCGGGCCACACCACGGTGGTGGCGTCCTTGGTGTATTGCATCACCACCGGGGTCGAGCGCTCGTTCTGCCCGGACATCGGCGTGTCCGGCGGGAAGAACTTGACGCCATAGCCCTGGATCGTGCCGCCGGGCGGAATGTCGACGTCGAGCGCCGCCTTGCGCACCGCATCGGGATCGGCGCCGCCGTATTTCTTGATGGCGATGGGCAGCACGCTCTGCAGCAGGATCCAGGTCTGGTTGAAGCCCATCGAGCAATGCGGCGGCACTTCCTTGGCGCCGGTCTTGGTCTTGTAGCGCTCGACCATGGTCTTGATGAGATCGCCCAGCCCCGGCGCCAGCGTCTTGGCATCGAGCAGCTGCGCCGGCACGGGATCGATGTCGCAGAAGAAATCGACATCGCCATGGAAGGTGTCGCGCAGCTTGTCGATCTGGCTGTAGCCGGCGCCGTTGCCGATCAGCATCTTGAAGCGCAAGCCCGCCTCGCGCGCCTGGCGCAGGAAGAGCGTGATGTCGGGGTTGTAGCCGGTATGCAGGATGACGTCGGGGCGGCCGCGCTTCAGCTTGGTGACCAGCGAGGAGAGGTCGGGGGTGGTGGCGGAATAGGCCTCCTTGAGCACGATCTCGGTGATGCCCTTCGCCTTGCAGAACTGCTCATCGGCATCGCCGCAGCCGGTGCCGTAGGGCCCGTCCTCATAGACGATCGCCGCCTTGACCTCCTTGGGCTCGAGATTGAGCTTCGCCTTCGCGTTGTCGACGAGAAAGCTCGCGCCGGCCTCGCCATACTGGTCGCTGTGGATCTGGGCGCGGAAGGTGTAGTGCAGGTTCTTGTTCTTGAAAACCGAGGACGCCACCGCGGTGGTGATCCAGAGGATCTTCTTCTCGGTCTCGAATTTGGCGGCGAGCGGCACCGCATGGGCGCTGGAATAGACGCCCAGCACGATGTCGACCTTCTCCTGGGTGATGAGGCGCTCGGCCTCGTTGATGGCGATCTCGGGCTTGCTCTGGGAATCCGCGTTGACCGGCTCGACCTTGTATTTGCCGAGCACGCCGCCCTGCTCGTTGGTGAGGTCGATGGCGATCTGCGTGCCCACCGCCGAGGCGGTCGAGCCGGCGGCGGCGAGCGGCCCCGACAGGTCGAACAGCACGCCGAGGCGGATCGGCTTCTCCTGCGCGACAGCCGGCCGGCCCAGCACCGGCAGGCTCGCCAGCGCCGCCGAATATTTGAGCACCGCGCGTCTCGACGTGGTCATCGTCATCCTCCCCGGGATTTGCGGCCTGTGGCCGTTTGCTTGCCGCCAGTCTTCGGCAAGCCGCGGCGAGTGTCAACGCGCGGTCTCCGTCGCAGGCGGGAAGGACTTGGCGCGGCGGCACCGGCGAGGAGTAATGACAAGGCGAGAGGCCCGGCGGCATACTCCGGCCAAGGCAACAACCAGGGCAGCGCCATGACCGAGCGGATCGGCATCATCATGAACGGGGTCACCGGCCGGATGGGGACGAACCAGCACCTGATCCGCTCGGTGCTGGCGCTGCGCCAGGCGCGCGGGATCCGGCTCGCCGACGGCAGGCGCGTCGTGCCGGAGCCGATCCTGGTCGGCCGCAACCGCGAGAAGCTGGAGCAGCTCGCCCATGCCCATGGCATCGAGCGCTTCACCACCGATCTCGACGCGGCGCTCGCCGACAAGGCCGCGAGCCTCTATTTCGACGCCGTCACCACCGATCTGCGCCAGGAGAATCTCGAGAAGGCGATCGCGGCGCGAAAGCATATCTATACCGAGAAGCCGGTGGCGGGCTCGACCGAAGCGGCGCTGGCGCTCTATCGCCGGGCCAAGGCCGCCGGCATCAAGCACGGCGTGGTGCAGGACAAGCTGTTCCTGCCCGGTCTGGTCAAACTGCGCCGGCTGCGCGAGGCCGGGTTCTTCGGGCGCATCCTCACCGTCAAAGGCGATTTCGGCTATTGGGTCTTTCCCGGCGACGGGCTGCCGGCGCAGCGCCCGTCCTGGAACTACCGCAAATCCCAGGGCGGCGGCATCATCCTCGACATGCTCTGCCATTGGCGCTACGTGCTCGACACCCTCTTCGGCGAGGTGCGCGCGGTGAGCTGCCGCGGCGCGCTGCTGCTCGACCGGCGCTGGGACGAAGCGGGCCGGCCCTATGCCGCCGATGCCGAGGACGCCGCCTTCGCCACTTTCGAGCTCGAGGGCGGCATCCTCGCCCAGATCAACAGCTCCTGGCAGACGCGCGTGCGCCGCGACGATCTCGTCACCTTCCAGGTCGACGGAACCGAAGGCTCGGCGATCGCCGGGCTGACGCGTTGCTGGATCCAGCCGAAAGCGGCGACGCCCAAGCCGGTGTGGAACCCGGACGAGCGGCGCGGCGACGATTTCTTCGGGCAATGGCAGGAAGTGCCGGACAATGAGACCTATCCCAACGGCTTCAAGGCGCAATGGGAGCTGTTCCTGCGCCATGTGCTGGAGGACGCGCCGTTCGGCTGGGATCTGCTCGCCGGCGCCAAGGGGGTGCAGCTCGCCGAGCTCGGCTACAAGAGCTGGGAAGAGCGGCGCTGGATCGACGTGCCGCGGCTGGAGGGCTAGTGTCGTGTTACCAATAGATGAGTCCCAACACTCCTCCCTCGTCATGGCCGTGCCTGTCACGGCCATCCACGCAGTCCGGCGCCCCGCTTCAAGACGTGGATGGCCGGGACTCGGCCTTCGGCCGGCC
>JBKQTR010000138.1:0-18864 GCA_052143095.1 Allostellaceae bacterium | reverse complement strand
TCAGAATCGAGGCCAAGCGCTTGAATTCGCTCGGCTTGACATCACCTTTTACCTGGCTGGGGCTCGATACCATGGGCTGCTGCTGGCGATGAGGGGCGCCGGTCGGCTTGCTCCGGATGATGGTTCTCCCGCTAGAAACAATTCGGGGAGGAGCGGGTTCCTCCACGGCGAGGCGCTCCCCTTTCGCGGGAATTGCCTTGCGGCTATGGTTCCGGACGGAGCAGTCGGGATGAAGCTTCTCGTCATCGAGGACGACCGCGAGGCGGCGGCCTATATCGCCAAGGGACTTTCCGAGAGCGGTTATGTCGTCGACCACGCCGCCGACGGCCGCAGCGGCCTGTTCATGGCGAGCTCGGGCCACTACGACGCGCTGATCGTCGACCGGATGCTGCCGGGGATGGACGGGCTTGCCCTGATCTCGGCCTTGCGCGCGACGGAGCTGCGCACCCCCGTCCTCATCCTCAGCGCGCTCGGCGCGGTCGACGACCGGGTGAAGGGGCTGCGCGCCGGCGGCGACGACTATCTGGTCAAGCCCTTCGCCTTCCGCGAGCTGCTGGCGCGGATTGAGGCGCTGCTGCGGCGCGGCACCGGCACCACCGCCACCACGCGCCTCAAGGTCGGCGAGCTCGAGATGGACCTGCTGGCGCGCGCGGTGACGCGCGGCGGCCAGGAGATCGAGCTGCTGCCGCGTGAATTCCGCCTGCTGGAATTCCTCATGCGCCACGCCGGGCAGGTGGTGACGCGCACCATGCTGCTCGAGAACGTCTGGGACTATCATTTCGACCCGCAAACCAACGTCATCGACGTCCATATCAGCCGGCTGCGGCAGAAGATCGACAAGGGGTTCGCCAAGCCGCTGCTGCACACCGTGCGCGGCGCCGGCTACTGCCTGCGCGCGGATTAGGAGCCCGGCGCCGTGGCCCGTCTGCTGCGCACCAACGCCTTCCGGCTCGCCGCGCTCTATCTCGCACTGTTCGCCGCCTCGGTGCTGGCGCTGCTGGTCTTCATCTATTTCTCCACCGCCGACTTCATCGAGCGGCAGACCGAGGCGACGATTGAGGCCGAGATCACCGGCTTGCGCGAGCAATACGAGGACCGCGGGCTGCCCGGGCTGCTCGAGATCATCCATGCCCGCAGCACCGCCCAGCACAGCAACTCGTCGACGCTCTATCTCGTCACCGACGCGGCACTCCACCCGATCGCCGGCAACCTCTCCGCCTGGCCGCAGGCGCGGCAGATCCGCGCCGGCTGGATCGGCTTTCCCGTCGAGGTGCGCACGCGCGACGGCATCGAGCAGAGCAACGCGCTCGCCTCGGTCTTCGTGCTGCATGACGGCTTTCGCCTGCTGGTCGGTCGCGACCTGCGCGATGCTTCCGCCTTCCGCCGGCGCATCACCCGGACGCTCGGCTGGTCGGCGCTGCTGACGGTGGCGCTGGGCGTCGCCGGCGGGTTGTTCATGACCCGCAACATGCTGCGCCGCGTCGAGGCGGTGAACCGGACCAGCGAGCGCATCATTCGCGGCGATCTGACCCAGCGCGTGCCGCTGACCGGCAGCGGCGACGAGTTCGACCAGCTTGCCGGTAATCTCAACGCCATGCTCGACCGCATCGAGCGGCTGATGCTGGGGATGCGCCAGGTCACCGACAACATCGCGCATGACCTGCGCACACCCTTGTCGCGGCTGCGCGCGCGGCTCGAGGTGACGCTGCTGGAGCGGCCGGATGCCACCCGCTATGCCGAGGCCTTGCGCGAGACGATCGCCGAGGCCGACACGCTGCTCGGCACGTTCAACGCGTTGCTCAGCATCGCCGAAGCGGAGGCGGGCTCGCGGCGCGAGACCATGGCGGTGGTGGATCTCGCCGAGATCGCCCGCTCGGTCGGCGAGCTCTACGAGCCCGTCGCCGACGAGAAAGGGCTGACGCTCACCGTCGACAGCGACGTCCTGCTGCCCGTGCATGGCGACCGCCACCTGCTGTCGCAGGCGCTCGCCAATTTGCTCGACAACGCGCTGAAATACACCCCCGGCGGCGCCGTCGCGCTCCGCGCCCACCGCATCGACGGCAGCGCGCGGGTCGAGGTCGCCGATAGCGGCCCCGGCATTCCCGCCGACCGCCGCGAGGCGGTGTTCGACCGGTTCGTGCGGCTCGAAGGCAGCCGCAGCACGCCCGGAAACGGCCTCGGCCTCAGCCTGGTCCGCGCCGTCGCCCGGCTGCATGGCGGCGATGCCTGGCTCGAGGACAACAACCCCGGCCTCAAGGCCGTGCTGACACTGCCGATGGCCGACAGCCGGGCACTCCCGGCGACGCGCAGCGCGGCCTGATCCCGTCCCACCGCTCCGCCGGCAGGCGTAGCGCCATCTCGCGCAGCAAGACGCGCAGCCCGGCGCGGTCGGTGCCGGCGCTGCGCGTTACCGCGGACATCATCTCGTCGGCAAGCAGCTCGTCGAGGCTCGGCTCGCACCGTAACACGTTCCACAATTTCATCGCGCTCTCCCGGCAAGATCCAGCGCTGACGGTGACGGCGAACCGTGGCCGATTTGTGGCAACCGCAGGTTCTTTTGTCGGCATTTTGCGCGCGCAAGTAACTGCAAGTTTAGCCAAATGCGCGGCGAAAGGAATTGCCTCGCGCGCGCAAAAACCGCAGGGTTCGATCACGTCATCAACCAGCAGGGGACGACCCCTTGATCACTGGGGCCGGCCCGCCGAGCCACGTACCGAGCGAACTCCGCGCCACTCAGGCGCTGCTCGCCTCTTTGTGCGAATGGCACAATGAGGAGGCACCGGGGGGCTATGGCCCCGGGCAGACGACGTTGGCCAATTGGGACTTCACCGGGCTCGACTTCCGCCGCATGGACTTCTCCGATGCGACGTTTCTCGATTGCTCGTTCCGCAACGCCGATATGCGCGGCGCCGTGTTCCACCGCGCAAGGCTGTGGGGCGCCTTGCTCGACGACGCCGATCTCTCCGGCGGCACCTTCGCCGAGGCCGATTTCTCGCCCGGCGACGAGCCGTCCGGGCGCGCCGGCGAGAAGCCGCGCCGCAACACGAGCCTGGCGCGGGCCGCGCTCAGGGACACCGATCTCAGCGAGGCGAAGCTGTGCCACGCCGATTTCGAGTGCGCCCTGCTGGAGCGCACCCGGCTGCGCCGCGCCGATCTCGCGGGCGCGCGCTTCCGCGGCGCGGAGATCATCGATGCCGAGCTCGACGGCGCGAAGCTGACGGGCGCCGATTTCACCGGTGCTGCGCTGCGCGGCGATATGCGCGACCGGGTCGCGGCCGCCGGCCTTCCGGTCCCCGCCCTGGCGCCGGCGCCGGAAGCGGTGACGCGCCAGCTGCGGGCGCATGAGCTCTGGGTGCGCAGCGGCGGTCGCCGCGGCAAGCGCGCCGAGCTCATCGGCCACGACCTCAGCGGCGTCGATTTCTCCGGCGCGCTGCTGGCGGCGGCGCGTCTCGACCGCTCGATCCTCACCGAGGCGCGCTTCCGCGGCGCCATGCTCGCCGCGGCGCGCTTCCGCGGCGCCAATCTGCGCGGCGCCGACCTCAGCCACGCCGATCTGCGCGGCGCCGATTTCCGCGGCGCCAATCTGCGCGAGACGTATCTCGCCGATGCCGTGATCGGCAGGCTGCCCGGCACCTCGCTGCGGACGCGGCTCGGCGGCGACTGACGGGCACCGTGCAGATTCGACACAAAAAATCCGTCACCTCGGCGCCCACAATCAATGCGTTTGCGGAGCCCTCTTCTTCAGCTCGGCGACGCGCGAAAGGAACAGTCCGAGAATTGGCGAGGTGTTGGTCTTGTTGTAGCCGATGACGAGATCGATCGTCGGTGCCTCACCATCGAGCGGACGGCTGGTCACGGACCACGGCAGGAAGTTCTTCGCATAGGCGGGCAGGAGCGCCACGCCCCTGGTCGAAGCGATCAGCGACATCGCCATCGACAGATTGTCGACCCTGTGCACTGGCCGGAGATCCATCCCCGATCGCTTCAGGTAGTCGTCTATAACCACCTGGAGCGTGGGGGCCGTGTTCGACATGCCGATGAATATCTCACCCGCGATGTCTTGAAGCGCGACGGCGTTCTGCGACGCCAGGCGATGATTGCTCGGCATGGCGACGACAAGCGGCTCCTTGACGATGACCGCATAGTCCAGGTCGGGCATTTGCGCTTCGGGACGCATGAACGCCAAGTCGAGCTTCCCCCTCAGCAGAGCCTGCGCAAGGTCGGGAGAATACTGGCTGGAGATTGAGACCTCGATATTGGGCAGTTCGTCTCGAAGGATGCGCATAGCCTCCGGAAGCCAATCCATCTCTTGTCCAGTCAAAAATCCGAGGGCAAAGGTCGGTTTGACGGGGTGAGCGGCCCGCCGCGCCGCCTCAATGGCTGCGTCGACCTGCACCAGCGCCAACCGCGCATGATCAAGAAAGGCTCGGCCGGAGTCAGTCAGCTCAACGCCGCGCGCGCTGCGGACGAGTAGTTGCGCGCCAACCTCATATTCAAGGTCCCGGATCTGACGGCTCAGCGAGGGCTGGGCCGTATGTAACCGCCGCTCCGCTGCCACCGTGAGGCTGCCCTCCTCGGCGACGGCGACGAAATAGCGAAGATGGCGCAGTTCCACGCATGCCCCATGCCTGCGAGGTATGGCGCCAAGCCTACAAAGTCTTTTTCTGCCACGCAATGAGCGCCTAAATCCTGGATCACGAGAGCGATGGGAAGCATTCAAGGTGAGCCGACAAAATACCGCCTGGATAGTGGCTTCTGCAGCTCAAAACGCAGATTAATCAAGGAGTCGATCATGAGCACGCGTGTCGTGTTGATCACCGGTGGACTCACCGGCATCGGGCGCGCCGCCGCCGTCGCCTTCGCCAAGAAGGGCGCGAAGGTGGTCGTTGCCGGTCGGCGTGATGAGGCCGGCAAGGCGCTCGTTAAGGAGTTGCGCTCTTTCGGTTCGGAGGCCGAGTTCGTCAACGCCGACGTCCGCAAGGAGGATGACGTCCGCGCTCTGGTCGACAAGACCGTCGCACGGTTTGGCCGTCTCGATGTCGCGGTGAACAATGCCGGCACCGAAGGTCAAGTTGGCCCGATCACGGACCAGACCGCGGAAAGCTATGCCGCGACGTTCGACACGAATGTTCTCGGCGTGATCCTGAGCATGAAGCACGAAGTGCGCGTCATGCAAGGACAGGGCAGCGGTAGCATTATCAACATCTCCTCGACCTACGGGCACGAGGGTGCGGCGGGGGCCTCTGTCTATGTCGGCAGCAAGCACGCCGTCGAAGGCATCACCAAGTCGGTGGCGCTCGAGATCGCCAAGTCGGGAATCCGTGTGAACGGCGTGGCGCCTGGTCCTACGGACACTGGCATGTTGACCCGTTTTACGGGCACGCCGGAGAACAAGGCAGCTCTGGTGACGGGTGTCCCGATGGGTCGCCTCGGCCTCTCGGAGGAGATGGCCAACGCGATCGTCTTCATCGCGTCGGACGAAGCTTCATACATCACCGGCCATATCCTCAACGTCGACGGCGGTAAGACCGCTAACTGATCCTGTCCGGGCGCGGAGGTTTGCTCCGCGCCCGGTTGAGGGGCGGTCTTCCCGAGGCACCCTTCTCGCGGCTTTCGCTGCGTCCGGACGCCGCCCGCTTTCGACCGCTTCACATGTTGGCTTGAGATGCAATCGCGCGCGACTCTTCGAAGGAATTGGACCACGTTGCCACGGCTTGGGGGCTCAGGCTCGCCGTCGATCTGGGCGCCGCGGCCATCACCATCATGAGCATCGCGACCCTCGTTCTCGCCGTAGCCACGCGCGCGGACGGCGCTTCGGGTTCAGTTCATTTGTCTCTCCCGCGGACGACGACGGCGCGATTGATCAATAGGAAACCGTGAAACAAGGACATAGGAAAGTTGACTGATGACGATGGCGAAGCGCACCGCACTTGTCACAGGCGCCTCCGGCCTCGCCCGCGTCAGCGTGCTGCCCTGCGATACGGGGCGCGAGGGCTTTATGTCTCGCCGATCTCGGCGGCCAGCTTCTGATAGCGCTTGCGGCTGTTGAACAGATGTCGCCGCATGGCCGCGCGTGCGGATGCCGGGTTTGCCGCTCGGATCGCTTCGACAATCTCCAGATGCTCCTTCTGGATCCGCTTGAGGTAGGCGCGCTGGCCCGTGGCGCCGAGCGACGATACCCGGACGCTCTGCCGCGGAATGATGAGGCGTCCGAGATAGTCGAGAAAATTCGCGAATTGCGTATTGCCGGTGGAGCGGGCGATGGAGCAATGGAAAGCGAAATCCTGATCGACGGCGGACCCGCCGCGCTCGATCTCGCGCTCGATCTCTTCGTAAGCGGCGACGATCCCTGTTGCGTCGGCGGCGCGGGCGCGCTCGGCGGCAAGTCCCGCGGCCTCGATCTCGATCCCGGTGCGCAGCTCCATGATTTCGAGCACCTGGCGCAACGAGCGCGAGCCCTCGACGCGAAACGGTCTCTGGATGTGATCGGCGACAAAAGCGCCGACACCTTGACGAACGACCACCAGGCGGTCCTATCATAGGCCGCGACGGGGATCAACGGCCGCCGCTCCGGCGCTGCTGTGACAAGCTCCGCCGCGCAAGCCCAGGTGGGAGAGCGCCCATAAATCGGCGCACGGTCATAAAGCTGCTCGTCCTCGCCGCGCTCGCCGGCATGGCGCAGGGGTTCGATACCCCGGCTGTCGGGCAACAGAAAATCGTGCTCAAGGCGCCCGACGTCCATCCGGCCGGTTATCCGACGGTTGTCGCTGTCGAGACCATCGGCAAGCAGCTGGAGCAGGCGACGAACGGCCGTCTCAGCATACAGATGTACGCCGCAATGCAGCTCGGCGGCGAAAAAGAAGCGATCGAACAAGCCCAGATCGGCGCCATCCAATTGGCTCGCGTCAGCGTCGGTGCGCTCGGCCCGATCGTCGACGAGCTCAACGTGTTCAATCTTCCTTACGTGTTCCGCAACACCCTTCATGCGCAACGGATCATGGACGGGCCGATCGGCCGGGAGTTGCTCGACAAAGTCACCAATGATCCGAAAGCCGGCTTGGTGGCGTTGTGCTGGATGGATGCGGGGGCGCGCAGTTTTTACAATACGAAAAAACCGATCAAGACAGTCGCCGATCTCAAGGGCCTCAAATTCCGCGTCATGGGCAATCCCATTTTCGTCGACATGGCCAATTCCATGGGCGGCAACGGCGTCGCGATGGGTTACGACCAGGTATTCGCGGCGCTGCAAACCGGCGTGGTCGACGGCGCCGAGAACAACCCGCCGAGCTTCGTGTTCGACAATCACTTCCAGGTGGCCAAATTCTACACCCTCGACCAGCACCTGATCGTGCCGGAAATTCTGGTGTTCTCGAGGAAGACCTGGGTCGTCTTGTCGCCGGACGATCAGGCCTTGCTGACGACGCTCGCCCGGCAAGCGCAGCTCGACGAGCGCAAGCTGTGGGACGCTTACGAACAAGCGGCCATGGACAAGGCCAAGGCAGCCGGTGTCGAGATCGTCGAGGTCTCGGACAGCGACAAGAAGGCCTTCCAGGAGGCGGTGAAGCCGGTTTGGGATAAATACGGGCCCAAATACGCCGACCTCATCGCGCGCATCCAGGCCGTGCAGTAGCGTCATTCGTCATTGGCCGGCGCGGCAAATTCGTCGCGCTGGCAAGGTCGAGATAATAACGACTGTCGCGCTGGAGTTGGGGGGACAGAGAAAATGGCGGGTGCCTACCGCAAGGCGATGGACGCAGCGTATCTTGCGTGCGTCGTCATCGCCGGCATTGCCTTGGTGTTTATCGCCGCGATCATCCCGTGGGCGGTTTACACCCGCTATGTCATGAACCGTGCGGCCTCATGGCCCGAGCCGACGGCGGTCCTGCTCACCATCGTCGTGACCTTCATCGGCGCGGCGGCCTGCTACCGCGGGCGCCTGCATATGAGCGTGTCGTTCTTCGTGCTCCTGCTGCCGCCGCGCTTGCGCCGCCTTGCCGACCTCGTCGCCGAGTTCCTGGTCGCCACGATGGCGCTGTTCATGCTGGTTTTCGGCATCAAGCTGGTCGAGGCGACCTGGTACAACTCGATCGCCGATTTTCCCTTCCTCTCGGTCGGGGTGACATACCTGCCGATCCCCATCGGCGGCGCGTTCCTTTTCCTGTTCGTCGTCGAGCGGGTGATCTTCGCGGGGCCGCCTGACGCTGAGCGCGCCGAGGAGCCGTCGCGCTGACTCCCGGCTGAGCACCATGGATATCGCGATTCTCCTGACGACGATGTTCTTTTGTTTCGCGATCGGCGTGCCCATCGCCTATTCGCTCGCGCTCGCCTCGATCGCCGGAGCCTTGTGGATTGGCATTCCCCTCGAAGCGGTGATGCTGAAAATATCGGACGGCGTCAGCAAAGTCGCCATGCTGACCATCCCGTTCTTCGTGCTCGCCGGCGCCATCATGGCGGAGGGAGGCATGGCGCGACGCCTGGTGGCGTTCGCCGATGTGCTCGTCGGCTTCACCCGCGTTCGCGGCGGGCTTTCCGTGGTCAACGTCCTGGCCACGACCTTTTTCAGCGGCATTTCCGGCTCGGCCGTGGCGGATACCTCCGCCATCGGCTCGGTGATGATCCCGCAAATGGAGAAAAGCGGATTTCCCCGCGTTTTTGCCACCAACGTGACGATCACGGCCTCGGTCCAAGCCCTTCTGGTGCCCCCCAGCCACAATGCCGTCATCTATTCGCTCGCCACCGGCGGCACCATCTCGATCATCAGCCTGTTCACGGCCGGCGTCGTGCCGGGCCTGCTCCTCGGCATCTCTCTGGTCATTCTCTGTCTCGTGATCGCATATCGCGATCGTCATCCTCAGGGCCAGATGGTGCCGATACGCGATGCCGTCAAGATCACGATCGACGCGGCCTGGGGCCTGGTCACGCTGGTCATTATTCTCGGCGGCATCCTCGGCGGCGTGTTCACCGCGATCGAGGCCGGAGCCGTTGCCTGCGTCTGGGCGTTCTTCGTCACGATGTTCGTCTATCGCGACTATCGCTGGCGCGATCTGCCGGCGCTCGTCCACCGCACGCTGCGCACGGTCGCGATGGTGATGATGCTGATCGCCTGCGCGTCGAGCGTCGGCTATGTGATGGCGCTGACCCAGATGCCGGCGAAGATCACCGCGTTTTTCCTGACCATCTCGAGCGACAAGAACGTGATCTTGTTGCTCACCAACATCATGCTGCTGATCCTCGGATGCCTCGTCGACATGGCGCCGTCGATTCTCATCTGCACGCCCATCCTGCTCCCCGTGATGGTGCGTTTCGGCGTCGATCCCGTTCACTTCGGCATGATCATGATGCTCAACCTCGGCATCGGCCTATGCCATCCGCCGGTCGGGTCGATCCTGTTCGTCGGCTGTGCGGTCGGCAAGGTCACGATCGAGGAGGCCGTGCGCAAGATCTGGCCGTTCTACGGCGTCATGTTCGCGGTGCTGATGCTGGTGACCTACATCCCCTCCCTCTCGCTTTGGCTGCCGCGCTTGCTCGGCCTATGACCGCCGCGCCCCGCTCGGCTCAGCCCTGCGGTACCGGCACATATCGATCAGCGGCCCGATAATTACGGCGCCCGAAGGCGTCCGGGCGCGAGCCTGCGCGTGAAAAACGCCAGAATCTCGTCGCGGGCCGCGATGGTCGGTTGGCCGGCTTCGTCGATCAGATGCGCCGTCACGACGCTGTGCGGGCACGCGACGTAGCGTCGAAAAAACGGCGGTGTGTCATGATTGGCCGCGCTGTCGGGAAGCACGCGCGCGATGAAGCGGTCACCGAGCGCCGCGGAAAAAGCCTGGAACCGCTGCGCCCGGCAGAATTGATCTCCCGCAAAGCGGTAGGCCATGACGGTCAGATCGTCCCGCTCGAGGCGTTGTCGAACCGCGAGGAATTCGTCGTCAGCGATGCCTGTCCCCGCGGGGTCATCGAGGGGTAGCGACGGCTGGGCCAGCACCGGTGCGAGCATCGCGGGCTCGAGCATCATCGTGAGCGCGAAGTTGCCGGTGAAGCACATTCCGATCGCGCCGACGCCGGGACCGCCGCACTCCTCGTGCGCCAGCTTCGCCAGCGCCCGGAGCCATAGGGTCACCGGGCTCGACCCGGCGCCGGCGAAGGCGCGGAACTCAGCGCTGACGCACGCCCTTTGAAAGACGGCTGCGCCCTCTTCCACCGTCGGCACGGCGCCGTCGCGACCAAACAGCGAAGGCATGTATGCCGTGAAACCCGCGTCTCGAACCCAGCGGCTGAAGCGCGCGACGTGCGGGCTGATGCCTGGCATCTCCGTCATGACGATGACGGCCGGCCCGGCGCCAGCCACATGCACCACCTTCATGGCACCGTTGAGCGTGATCTCGCGGGGGTCGAAGTCGTCCAGCGGATCGTCTTCATTCATGTTCCGTTGCGCCATTGGCGATCCATTGCCCAATCAGGTGCCCAACCGCGGTGGCGTTTTCACACGGGCATCATTGCGCTTCCACGGCGAACGAGCTAGTGTCAAAAATGACATTGATCAGGTATTTTTTGACATGACCAGGGTTGCGGTTCTCGAGGTCCAGGGCTGTATGGCGTCAAGCGCTGCCATCACTCACGACGTGATGGCGACAGCCAACCGGATCAGCGCGGCGGCGAAACGCGCTTTGCCGTTCGACGTCAGAACGGTTCGCTGCGGGCCGCGCCGGAACGGCGCGGAGCTGCGCAGCGCTGAACTCATCATCATCCCTGGCCTTGGGAGCGCGTCGGCGGATGAACTGGACGAGAAATTGCGCACCCCCGCCTGTCGGCGCGCGGGCGGAATGCTTCGTGAAGCCTTCAAGTCCGGCGCCACGCTCGCCGCGTCGTGCGCGAGTACATTCTTGCTTGGGGAAGCGGGATTGCTGGACGGTCGACGGGCGACCACGACATGGTGGCTCGCGCCGGTCTTTCGGCGCCGCTATCCCGACGTCGACCTGGTGCCCGACCAGATTGTCGTCGCCGATTGGCCCATCGCAACCGGCGGCGCCGCGATGGCGCAGATGGATCTGATGCTCGCGGTGGTGGGCCGGTTTGCCGGGCCTGGCCTGGCCAAGGCCTGCGCCAATTACCTTCTTCTGGATGAGCGGCGTTCCCAGGCGCCCTTCATGGCGATAACCTACCTGGCGGGTCAGGACCCCAAGATCGCCAAAGCCGAGAGCTGGGTCCGCAAGAATATCGCCCGTGACTTCGGCATCGATGAACTCGCCGCGGCGGTCGCTTTGGCACCCCGCACGTTTGCCCGGCGGATTGCGGTGACCTGCGGCGTCTCTCCCATTCAATTCGTTCAACGGATCAGAATTGAGACAGCGCGATATCTCCTTGAGACCACGCGCCTGTCCGTCCAGGAGATCGCGCGACAGGTGGGCTATGCCGAGCCGTCAACCCTTCGCCGGCTTATCCGGCGTGATACGAAGCACTCGCCTGGGCACTTCCGCCCGGCAGCCTGAGCGCGTTGCGAAGATGACTGTGGTCGAAGCCCAGGCGGCCGAACCACCAGCCGTTGCTGACCGAAAAGACCTCTACGCCCTGCTGCGAAAACGTATCCAATTCCCGCCGTTCACCGCCACTTCCCCTACTCCCACTCGATTGTTTTGAGTGATTGTAACGCGTTGATCCAATAGAGAAATTTTTTCCGCGCGCGATAAAGAACCGTCTTCCCGATCCGTCAGAAATTCGCGCTCTTGAATTCAAAGGAGAATTTCGCCGATTCGGAATCGGCGCGGTTTCAACCCCTATCGGCATCGATCTGTTGATTCGTTAACGCCGCGTTCCCGGCCTTGAGCGAGCAGCGTGCGCAAAAAGACCGTCACCACGCTATCGCGATTGATGTCTCTTCGGCAACGATCTGCCATCGCGGCGACGATGGACGTCTGCAATGGCAGAGCAATCTAAGATACGGCCGCATCGCCCACGAGGGCCCGAGCCGCCTTGGACTGAGGACGTACCAGAAAATAGAATGCGACGATGTGCGTGATCATCAGCAGCGGTACGTAGATGATCGGGATCGCGTAGGTGGCGCCCAGCTCCTCAGCGTGCGCAGGAAGGCCGACCTGGATGGCGTGGTAATAGTCGACGATGAGGTCGACCGTCCCCACGAGATTGAAGGCGACGACGAACAGCCAGAAGAGCGGGCGTATCCTCACCGTGAGAAGCGCCAGCATGGCCAGCACCCCGGTTGCGAAGTCGCCGTAGGCGGCGAACACGGTGAAGTCGGCGGGCAGATTGGGGCCGACGACGCCTGGAAGGATGAAGACGAGGCCGAAGAAGCGGAAACTGTGCAGGGTAGCGATGGCGCGTTGCGCCGCGACCCGGTCCATCGACCTGAGCCACGGCAGACCGTATGCGCCGAAGCAAAGCAGCCACGCGACATAGCCTAGAACAAGGTGGGTTTGGAACAGGATTTCCGTGGGCATTTGGCCTCCTATCAGCAGTTGGTTCACGCGGCCTCGAACACCGCGGTCAGGATGCCGAGCCGGCCTTCCATGAGATTTCGTCCTAAGTTCGCGGAAAACTGCGCGAAGTCCGGCCCCATTACCACGCCGAGATTTGGCGAAGGCGGCGGCCCCGATGCGCGCAGCTGGGCGATCCAGGCCTTGGCCGCCTCAGAGTCGTCTTGCCATGCCAGCGCGCGGAAACCGGCCGGTTCGATCGTCTCGCGCGTCACGGCGGCTGTCAGAAGAAAGCTCGTTGCGGGCGTCCGCGCCCACGGCACGGGATAATGCGGCTCACCGCTGTTCGATACGACGTCGAAAGTCGCGAACCTGCCACCTGTCTTCAGCACGCGACGGATCTCGCGGTAGAGCCGCGCCCGGTCGGAGATGTTCATCGCCACATGCTGTAGCAACACGGCGTCAAAGCGGCCTTCGTCAAATGGAAGCTCCAGCGCGCTGGCGGTCTGGAACGACACCTGCCCGCTCTGTCCCGTGCGCTCGGTCAGGTAGCGCGCGGCATCCACGAATGGCTCGCTGAGGTCGACGCCCGTCACCCGGCAGCCATAGGTCGCAGCCAGAAAGCGCGCCGGTCCGCCGACGCCCGAGCCGACATCAAGAACCGACATGTCGGCGGTGATCCCAGCCAACCTGGCAAGCTCGGTGGTCGCTGCGAGCCCACGGGTGTGAAACTGGTCGAGGGCGCCCAGTTGCTCGGGCGTGAGCCGCTGATCCTCCGGCCCGAGGGCCATGAGCGCCGTCTTCAGCCGTTCGGTCAGGCCGGTCGCGCGATAGTGGTCGCGCACGTCATCAAGGACATCGGTCATTGCAAGGTTCCTCTTAGCCTTCAGGCCGTTGTCTCTGGTATGCCGGCGATGCCTTGCCGGTTCCGTCGGCGGGGTCGGCAAAGGAAGTCGGCTCCTGCTGGCAGCCGCTGGCCGCGCAGGCGGCGATGAAGGCCGCCGCGATCACCAGTCTCGATCGGCCGCCGCCGCGCCGATCACACGGTGTCACGAGAGCTGGCTCCTTCATGAGCAAAGCTCCACGGCGGGCGAGCGGGCGACGGGCTTCGCCGCGCCGCCCGCCGCCCGACCTGGCTAGTTCTTGCCGCCGAAATCGTTGATCGACGTGCCCAATGGGAACATCTGCCGCGCCATGGCGTCCTGCGCGCCGCCATCGCCCAGGAGGTCGCGCTTGCCGCCGACCATCGGCACGGTCGCGGCGACGTGGGCCGCGTAGTTCTGCTGAGCGACAATCGAATCCGTCGTATGGGTGGCGCCGAAGGCGTCGTTCTGGCCGACGTTGAAGTCCTTGTCGAGCGTGCCCCGCTGCTCGGCGGTGAGCGGCGCCGTCGGCGGCTGTGCGGCGGCCGGCAGCGTGGCGTCATCCTGCGCCGCGCCGAAGGCGTCGTTCTGGCCGACATGATACATCGCATCGAGCGCCTGGCGGTTGGGGTCCGCCGCGCCCGTCGAGCAGGCCGCGAGCGCCAGGCCCGCGGCGGCAAGCATAACAAGAACGCTAGGGGGCGAGATGAAACGCGTACGCATGATGCTCTCCTCGAGATGCGTGACAGGCGTGATCGCTGCCACGTTGGTTGCGTGCAAGGGGCGGCAGGAAATGCGGATCTTGGGCCCCGACAACGGCCTGACTCCTGTTCTGTAAGTTAGATGTACGACCGCTTCCCGCGATCGACTATTCGCGATAATGTCGACGGGTTATGAAGCGGAACTTCACAGTCAGGCAAGGCGCGCTCGACGGCGTAGAGGCGTTCCTGAGCGTTGCCCAGCACCGTAGTTTTCGCAAAGCGGCCGCGGAGCTCGGGGTAACACCATCGGCGATCAGCCAGGCGGTACGCGCACTTGAGGCGCGCGTCGGCGCAGCACTTTTCATCCGCACGACGCGCAGTGTCGGCCTGAGCGAAGCCGGCGAACGATTTCACTCGCGCGCAAAGCCCGCTTTCGAGGAGCTTGTCGCCGCAAGCGAGGTCGCGCGTGACCTTGGGCAGCGGCCTGCCGGACTGTTGCGCCTCACGGTGCCGCGGGCGGTGGTGCCGATCCTGCTGGAGCCGCTGATCGCATCCTTCTGCCAAGCCTATCCCGAGGTCGAGGTGGAGATCGCCGCAAGCGCGGACCTGGTCGATATCGCTGCCGAAGGATTTGATGCCGGCGTCCGGCTGGGCCAGTTCATCGCCGCGGACATGGTTGCGGTCCGGCTCACGCCGCCGTTCCCGTTCGTGGTCGTTGGCAGCCCCGAGTATCTACGCCAGCGGAAGCGGCCGGAGCGCATCGACGATCTGCGTCAGCACGCCTGCCTGCGCATGCGCCGCTCAAACGGGTCGATCGCGCCCTGGCCCTTTGTCGACGGCAACAAAACAGTCGAGGCGATCGTCTCGGGACCGCTAATCGCCTACGATTTTCCCACCATTCTTGGCGCGGCCGCGGAAGATATGGGGCTTGCGCAAGTGCCTGAACCGATCGCCGCCAGCCTGGTGAAAGCGGGCAAACTCGTGCACGTTCTGGAGCCGTTCGCACCGATGGCGCCGGGTGTGTTTCTCTACTATCCCAGCCGCCATCAAATGATGCCGAAACTGCGAGCCTTCATCGATCACGTGAAGAGCCGCTCGGGCGCTACCAACAAAACCCGAAGTCACATTGATGACAAGCGAACACGCGGGATGAAAATGCGCTGACGTGGGAAGCGCGGACCGGATTAGATTGAAGTCACTATGTGCGGCAAACCACGATGCGAGACCTATCGACTGCTATTGCAGAGACAACATCGCATCTAATACGCCACGCTAACCTACTCTATTCCGCGCTACTCTTCCCTCATTCCCACTCGATTGTTTTGGAGCATGATAACGCACTGATCTAACGGAGAGAATTTTTCTGCACACGATGAAGAACCGCCTCCTCGATCCGTCAAAAATTTGCACTCTTGAATTCAAAGGGGAATTTCCTCGATTCGGAAATTGCTCGGTTTTGGCGACTATCGGGGTCAATCGGTCGGATTTCGATAGCCGCCGCAACGAACCACGACCCGCTTGGCACCGGAAAAAGACCGTCAACCAAAGCCGAGCGGCCCTCTTTGAGTGCGACCGATATCCGCTCTCCGCCGTGGCGTGCCTCACTTGCCGTATGACGCAAGGAACGCGCGCACGCCGGCTGCGGCGTATCGTCGAAGCTCCACCGGTTTCGGTATCGCCTCGTCACCCAACAGCATGGCCCTGTTCAAAGGCTCGCCCATAATCAACCAATTGAACTGGGAAGCGGCGACAACTGGATCATCGATCGCAAGTAGGCCGCGATCGGCCAAGTGTTCGAACAACACTGCCATCGCCGCCATTGCGCGCCGGGGTCCGCCATCAAAGAGCGCCCTCGCCAGTTCAGGGAAGCGGCCGACCTCGCCGATCACCAGGCGGCGCAGCTGCATGACGCGCGGCGTGAGCACAATGGTAAGCTGTCGGTACGCATAGCGCCGAAGATATTCGGCAACATCTTCGCCCTCGGCGAGGTCCGGCATTTCACTGTGGACCCGATCACTGGCCCGGTTGGTCACGCTGCTCACGATCTCCACGAACAGCGTCTCCTTGCCTGGAAAATTCTTGTAGACGGTCTGTTTCGATACCGCCGCAAGCGCCGCGATCTCGTCCATGTTGGTGGCCAGATAGCCTTTTTGCAGAAACACCTCTGTCGCCGCATCGACGATGGCCCGCCGCTTTTGCGCCGACCGGCCCTGGTCTTTGAGCTCTTCTGAAACACCTGCTGAGGGAGTCGTGGTCATGCCCCTGGCGCCTCCGCTGCGGATTGACTCATGGTACTGGACGGTATAGTTTGATTTGAGCCGAGATGCACTGGAAGGATCGAAGATGCACGTTCAGTTCGCGGAGCTTCCGGTGTTCGACCAGGAACGCGCCAAGGCGTTCTATATCGATCATTTGAATTGCCGCGTCGTCGCGGATCAGCCCATGAGCAATGATGGCTGGCGATGGATCGAACTCGGATTTCCAGGCGCACGAACCGCCCTCCACTTCCTTAGGCGCAAGGACGAAGCGCCATCTGAGGGGCCCATCCTTGTCCTGGTTGATAGCGACATCGAAGTCACCGTCGAGAGACTCAAGTCGCGCGGCGTCGAGATCATAACAGAACTGGGACCAGCGCCATGGCAACCGGGACGCACGATCGCGGAGTTCCGCGACAGCGAGGGCAATCGCATGGTGATCGCCAGCAGATGACACGTTCACCCATCATGACCGCAACTTGCTCATGCGGTAGCGTCGAACTCAAAGCGTTCGGCGGGCCGATTGTGAGCAGTGAGTGCTATTGCGAAGACTGTCAGAAGGGAGCTGATCAGATCGAAGCTTTGCCAAATGCCGGCGCCGTACGCGATCCCGATGGCGGCACCGCATACATCCTCTATCGAAAAGACCGCATCGAGTGTTCCAAAGGAGCCGAATTGCTGAAGAGCTACAAGCTTAACGAAACTTCGGTCACGAATAGGGTTGTCGCCGCGTGCTGCAATTCGGCGGTGTTCATGAACTTCGATAGAGGTCCACACTGGGTCTCAGCATACAGAGCGCGATTTCACGGAGAACTCCCGCCGCTGCAAATGCGGATTTGCACGAAGTTCAAACCGGACGGCGTTGTACTTCCTGACGACGTGCCAAACTACCGGGGCTATCCTCCGGGGCTCATCGTTAAGCTTCTCGCATCGCGCGTGGCGATGTTGCTAGGTCGATAAACCGGGCTCGTCTGATCGAGGTATCAGGTCGCGGAATTTCGGTCTTGATTGCTGATCGAACAAATCCGGGGACGTCTAATCCATTGCAAGACGAAGCGCGTGCCGCGAGTTACGTCGGCGTGATCGTTGGTCAATCGGCTACGATAGCTTGGTAATGAATTAGACGTCCCCGAATTCCCGGCTCTGCTCGACCACCTATCGGTTCTAAGCTGATGAGGGCGAGGTAGAACTGTATGACAGTAACGAATGCTCCAATCCTGTCGTTCACGGACGTTGTTGCCATCGAGGCCTACATGTCCGGCGAGCCTGCACAGTCGACGGGCTTTTGGCTCAAGCTATCTAAGATCGGCGCACCCGAAGCCACGATCAGCAAAGATGAGGCCATCGAAGCAGCACTTTGTTGCGGATGGATCGATGGCCAGCTCGCCAAGTTCGATGAGCACCACTTCCTCATTCGAATGACGCCCCGCCGTGTGGGCAGCCGGTGGTCAGCCAAGAACCGTGAAACGGCCGACCGTTTGGCGCGCGAAGGACGTTTGAAAGCGAACGGTCTGGAGCAGATAGAGCGAGCCAAGACAGATGGGCGGTGGGACGCAGCATACCAATCGCAGGGGAAGGCCGAAGCTCCTTCTGATCTCCTGACGGCGTTAGCGAGAAACACGAAAGCCGAGCGGTTTTTCGAGACTCTTGATCGCGCGAACCGCTATGCGATCATTTATCGTGTGTGTGACGCGAAGCTGCCAGAGACGCGGAGCAGGCGGATCGCGCAATATGTAGAGATGCTGGCTCGGGGCGAAACCATCCACCCGACGAAAGCAAAGAAGCCATCGCCGAAATAGACATAACATAGTCAAGGGCGCTCGACGAGAAATGCTGGTCGCGACCGTCTGACGCCGGATGCAGCCGGGTCTGATACGGTCCCTCGGAACGTGATCTCTGCGGTCCGAGAATTTGTATTATCTGAGCCGGCGCTAATGCCGACTCATCCCAGTCATCGTCAATTGAGAACTATCGGCTACTTATGCTGGGGTAGCGTTGTCTTATAGCACGCTATCCTAACCAACCCTACTCCACAGCATTCCCCCTCACTCCCACTCGATTCTCTCAACGCATCGTAACGCGCTGATTTATAAGCGCAAAATATTTCTTCTGACGGTCGAAATCCGACTGCCAATCCGTCAAATTTTTTCGCTTATGAATTCAAAGGAAAATTTGCGCGATTCGAATTTTGCGCGGTTTCGAGAACTATCGACAACGATCGGTCAATTTTTTGCGTCGTCGATCGCGGAGCGTATTCTGCGCCAGCATGGAAAAAGACCGTCAGCGCTTATAGCACAGGGCGTTCGCGCTGGCCATGTTTGTGCTCTGCTGATCACACACGATCCCAGCCCATTGAGGTTGATGGAAGGCGACTGATCCAATAGAGATATTTGGCTGCGGCGGTGTGGAAGGACACACGGCCAGCAAAGGTCCGAGATGGTGACGAGAAGGCAGCGGCGTAACGGCTCGGTGCGCTAAGCCCATCCATGAGCCGGTTTCGAGTCCGGCCCGCAGCATTGCTTGTCTTCAATGAGGCCAAGGCGCGCGCCTCGGATGCTTGTTCGACCAGCTTGCCTTCGACCAGCGGTGAGACGCTTCAATGAGGCCGCCAAGGGAT
>JBKQTR010000137.1:0-60153 GCA_052143095.1 Allostellaceae bacterium | reverse complement strand
CTTGGCGCCAACTCCGGAATACCGGCACCCGGGTCGGAGAGGCCAATCTTCATCACCAGGAGAGAGAATCTCGGCGCCCGCCGAAACGCCGGTGTCCAAAACTCAAACGAACCCGCCACGGATTAGTTCACTGCGGGTTCAAGCCGCGGCGCGCGGCCGCCCTTGAAGCATTCGCGCAGAGCGATCATAGACGGCGCCGGGGTGGTAGCCGTAGCCTCGGAACTCCGCAGATCCGGTCGCCGCGCGCTGCCCCGCCGGCACCATCGCGCTCACCCGCGCCAGCGCCAGTCGCGGACCTCCGGCATGTCTTCGCCATGCTCGCTGATATAGAGCTTGTGACGCTCCATGACCGTCCAATAGCGCGCCGTCGCGGTCTCGACGTGGCCGCTGAACCGTGGAATTCGCCGGATGGCGTCCAGCGCGAGCTGGTAGCGGTCGAGATTGTTGAGCACGACCATGTCGAAGGGGGTCGTGGTGGTGCCTTCCTCCTTGTAGCCGCGCACATGGATATTGTCGTGATTGCGCCGTCGGTAGGTCAGCTTGTGGATGATCGCGGGGTAGCCGTGGAAGGCGAAGATCACCGGCTTGTCGGTCGTGAACAGCGCATCGAAATCCTGATCTTCCAGGCCATGGGGATGCTCGGATTGCGGCTGCAGCACCATCAGATCCATCACATTGACGACACGGATGCGGATGTCCGGGAGATCGGCGCGCAGCAGGGTCACGGCGGCCAGCGTCTCGAGGGTGGGCACATCGCCGGCGCAGGCCATCACCACGTCGGGGTCGCCGGCATCGTTGCTGGCCCATCGCCAGATGCCTGCGCCGATGGTGCAGTGGCGCACCGCCTGGTCGATGTCGAGCCACTGCCATTCCGGCTGTTTGCCGGCGATGATCAGGTTGATGTAGTTGCGGCTGCGCAAGCAGTGATCCGCCACCGACAGCAGGCAGTTCGCGTCGGGCGGCAGGTAGATGCGCATGATATCGGCCTTCTTGTTCGCGACATGATCGATGAAGCCGGGATCCTGGTGGGAGAAGCCATTGTGATCCTGCCGCCAGACATGCGAGGTGAGCAGGTAGTTCAGCGAGGCGATCGGCTTGCGCCAGGGGATGGCCCGGCTGACCTTGAGCCACTTCGCGTGCTGATTGACCATGGAATCGATGATGTGGATGAAGGCCTCGTAGCAGGAGAACAGGCCATGGCGCCCGGTGAGCAGGTAGCCTTCGAGCCAGCCCTCGCAGAGATGCTCGCTCAGCACCTCCATGACGCGGCCGTCGACGCTGAGATCGATGTCGACCTCTTCGATCGCGGCCATCCATTCCTTGCCGGAAGCTTCATAGACCGCCTCCAACCGGTTCGACGCGGTCTCGTCCGGGCCGAACAACCGGAAATTCTGCTTGTCGAGATTGAGCTTCATCACGTCGCGCAGGAATTTTCCGAGTACCCGCGTCGATTCCGCCTCGACGCGGCCGGGCTCGCGCACGGCCACGGCGTAGTCGTGGAAATCGGGCATCGACAGCGGCCGCAGCAGCTCGCCGCCATTGGCGTGCGGGTTGGCGCCCATGCGGCGATGGCCCGTCGGCGCCAGCGCCGCAAGCTCGTCGCGGAATTTGCCGCGTTCGTCGAACAATTCGTGCGGCCGGTAGCTTTTCAGCCATTCCGCAAGCTGCTCAAGGTGTTCCGGGTTCTTGAAATCGGCGATCGGGACCTGATGCGCGCGCCAAGTGCCCTCGACCGGCTTGCCGTCGACGAATTTCGGTCCGGTCCAACCCTTGGGCGTGCGGAAGACGATCATGGGCCAGCGCGGACGCTCGAGGGTCTCCGTCTTGCCGCGTGACCGCGCGGCGCTTTGGATCTCGCGCAGCCGCGCCAGGATCGTGTCGAGCGTCCCGGCGAGCGTTTGATGCACCCGCGCGGGATCGTCGCCCTCGACGACATAGGGATCGTAGCCATAGCCGCGCAACAGCTCCGTCAGCTCCTGGCGGCTGATGCGCGCCAGCACCGTCGGATTGGCGATCTTGAAGCCGTTGAGATGCAGGATCGGCAGCACCGCGCCGTCGCGCGCCGGGTTCAGAAACTTGTTGGAGTGCCAGCTGGCGGCCAGCGCGCCGGTTTCCGCCTCGCCGTCGCCGATAACGCAGGCGACGATCAGGTCCGGATTGTCGAAGGCGGCGCCGTAGGCGTGGGTCAACGAATAGCCCAATTCTCCGCCTTCGTGAATCGAGCCCGGCGTTTCCGGCGAGACGTGACTGGGAATTCCGTAAGGCCAGGAGAACTGGCGAAAGAGCCGATGCAACCCGTTGCGGCTGCGCTCGATCGCGGGATAGCGCTCCGTATACGATCCCTCGAGATAGGTCTGCGCCACCAGGCCCGGGCCGCCATGACCGGGACCGATGACATAGATCATGTTGAGATCGTTGTCTTTGATCAGGCGGTTGAGGTGGACGTAGAGAAAGTTCAATCCGGGGGTGGTGCCCCAATGCCCGAGCAACCGCGGCTTGATATGGTCGAGCGTGAGCGGAGCTTCCAGCAGCGGATTGTCCTGCAGATAGATCTGCCCGACCGACAGGTAATTCGCCGCGCGCCAATAGGCGTCCATCTTGCGGAGGAGATCGGGTAACAAGGGATCGGGCATCGGCGGGTCTCCGGGAGTGATTGCTGGCTCTCCGCTGCGGTCGGAGAGAGAGGCACCCGGCCGCAACGCGACCATTACCGCCGTCAGCCGGGCGGGCGCGGTAGACTCGGAAACTACGTAGTTCCGCGGGCGCGAAGTCAGGCCTGTTGGATAAACGGGTTTGGCTCGGCGGCGTTCTCAGCGGTGGAGGATCGCCGCGGTTACGCGGCGCGGTAGCAAGCGATCACCGCGGGATCGGGATCGCAGCCGAGACCGGGGCCGTCGGGCACGGCCATCATGCCGTCTCGTGCCGCGACGAGCTCGCCGAACGGACTCGCCTCGAGATCGACATAGAGGCGCTCGACCAACATGTCCTGCGGCGCCGCGGCAAGCATATGTAATGTCGCAAGCAGGCCCGGCCCGAAATAAGGCGAGTGCGGCGCCACAGTGACATTGGCCGCCTCGGCCAGCGTCAACACCTTCCTAAACTCGCTGATGCCGCCGATCTTGGTGACGCTCGGCTGCGCATAGTCGACGGCGCCCGCCGCGAACATCTGAGCGAATTGAACGACGCTGCCGGCATTCTCGCCGGCGGCGATGGGTATGCCGCCGGCGCGCCTGAGCTCGGCCAGGGCGGCGGCGTCCTCGGGCGGCCAGATCGGCTCCTCCAGCCAGAAGATATCAAGCGGCGCAAGCCGTCTTGCCATGAGCCGCGCTTCGGCGAGCGACCATGGGCAATTGGTATCGACCATGATCGCCGCCGTCGGCCCCGCGGCTTCCCGCGCGCTCGCCACCGGCGGCACGTCGATCTCGTGCAGCTTGATGTGGCGATAGCCGCGGTGCACGGCTTCGGCGGAAAGCCTGGCGGTCACGGCGGGATCGTGATAGCGCAGCAGGCTCGCATAGGCGCGCAGCTGGCGTCGGGCGGGACCGCCGAAGAGGCGGTGCAGCGGCAGGCCCGCGCGCTTCCCGGCGATGTCCCAGAGCGCGATGTCGATGCCGGAGAGCCCGTAGGTCACGGGGCCGCCGCGCCCGAAGAAGTGCAGCTTGCGTTGGAGATCCGCCATCAGCTCGGCAATCGCCGTGGCGTCGCGGCCGATGCAGAGCGGCGCGATCAAGCTATCGATGACCGCCTTGGTGCCTTCGTTGACGTTGTAGCCGAAGGCTTCGCCCCAACCCGTGATGCCTTCATCCGTGTCGACGCGCACCAGAAGAATGTCGAGCGTCGTCCACATCTTGCCGCCGAACCCCGTCGGTGGCCCGCCATGGCGGTAGGGGATCCGCAGCAGCAGCGTTTCGACCGCGGCGATCTTCATGGTGCGCGCCCTCCTGGCTCAGTCTTGCTCGGCCGGGCTCGGCGGCGCAAGCGCGCCTGACGCCGAATCGCCCGCTGCGCGATCGGCAAGACGGTGCGGAGGCGGGCCTGACGGCCCGCCGCTCTTCTCGCTAAGGCGCCAAAGCCAGTTGCCGGGGCAGCGCGCGCCCCGCCACCTCGCGCGCGATCTTCTGCTGGAACGCCGTGGCGAAAGCCTCGAAGCCGTCGGCGACGACGAGGAAGGCGCCGTCGCCGCCCACCACGTTGCTGCGATACCAATCATCGACCTGCGGCTCGCCGCCGGAGGTGATCGGCAACCCGTTGATGGTGACGCCATGCGCGACGGCGGTGTCGCGCATCTCGGCAGTCGCTATCTCGCCGGTATTCTGCCGGCCGTCGCCGGAGACATCGATCACCTTGCGGTCGGGCGGCAGCGGCGCGGCGGCGAAGAGCGCATCGGCCGCGGCGATGCCGCCGCCGGGATCGGTCTTGGTATGGACCCAGGAGCGCTGCGCGCGGCGCAGCCTCTGGGCGATCTCGGCCAAATCCTCGCGGCGATGCACCAGCGTCCAGGGCAGCACGACCTGCTGCTCCTCGGCCCACTCGACCACGGCGATCTCGACCGTCTGGTGGACGCCGCCGGCGAGCGCCGCGGCAAGCGCGTCGCTGTCGAGCGCGCCGGCGATGCCCTCGCGCTGTAGCGTGTAGCGCTCATCGCTGACCGAGCCCGACACGTCGACGGCGAGGACCAGCGCCAGATCCGCCTGGGCGGCGGCGCAGCGCGCGCCGCCCAGCAGCGCGACGGCGGCCAGCGCCGCCGCCAGACCGAGCCGCCGCACTATTCTTCGTGCCCGGTGTCGCCGTACATGCAGATCACCTGCAGCGGCTGGTAGCCGGCATCGTCGATGGTGCCAGCGAGCGTCTTTTGCAACGCCGCCGCCCGCTGGTTGCACTCCTCATGGCTCGTTGGGGCGGGATGCTCAATCACCTGCTTGCAGTGGCTGCCGTGGGGCAGGCATACGACCAGTACCAATGCGATAGCATTCATCTCAACCTCGACCAAATTGCACATCGGGTTGCGCCGCCCGCCGCAACCCTTGGTCGACCCGCTTGCCAGAATCGTGCCAAGCCGGCAATCGGCATCGCCCCGACCCATTCTCGCGGTAGTAAAAGTTGCCAAATCCTTTACTCCACGGAGAAATAGAACGACCTCCTCCGTCGATCGCGGCGGAGCCGTGCCTCCCTCCTCCCGTGCAGTGTTGGTTGCGGCGCCGTTCTTTCAGGGACTTAGCCGTTGCCTACAAGCTGGGTCCGGCGGGTCCCACGGGCACTGCGGCGGGTTGACGCGCCAGCCTCAAGGTCGGCAGATTGCCGCTGCGCTCCAGGGTCGCGGAAAGGAATCGGCAGGCGGTGAGCTCGTCCGCGGCGGCCGGCCAAAATCGGTATCGCCGAAGGTAGCCGTGAGCCTGCGCCTCGATCCCGATGTGCTGGCGCACTTCCGCGCAACGGGCCCCGGCTGGCAATCACGGATCAACGCGGCGCTCCGCAAGCTCGCGAGGTTGCGATCATGAGCGACCGGCCCCGCGGGCGGGCCGCTTTCGCGGCCACCTCAGAGCGTGCTGGTTCTACCGTGAATTCTGGAGCGGGCGAAGGGATTCGAACCCTCGACCCCAACCTTGGCAAGGTTGAAGTAACTTGATTTCCGCATGCTTACCTGGCTTTCCAAAATGATAAAACCTTTGTGCGATGCGACTTTTAGCGTATTCTGTCGGCATATGATCGCTTCTGAAGTTCCCGTCAAATTGCTTCCCTCCGCTTCCCAACCGGTTCCCCGGCCGGGCTGACAGTCTAGGGAAGCGAAGCGGGAGGGCTAGAGAGGCCGCAATGCCGAAGATCACTAAGCGACTTGTCGATAGCCTTCGCCCTGATCCCGGCGGCGCGGACGTCTTCACCTGGGACAGCGAGTTACGCGGGTTCGGCGTGCGGCTGAAGCCCAGCGGCGCAGCGTCCTATTTCGTGCAGTACCGCACGGCTGAGGGCAGGACCCGTCGCTTCGCGTTCGGCAAGGTCGGGACCCTGACGCCTGACGAGGCCCGCAAGGTTGCCCGCGAGAAGCTGCGGGACGCGGCCAACGGCGGCGATCCCTCGGCCGAGCGGCGGAGGCTGCGCAATGCGATGACGGTGGCGGAGCTCTGCGACTTCTACCTTGCCGAGGCCGTGGGCCGGGTGAAGGCCTCGACGCTCGCCATGGACCGCAGCCGGGTCGAAACGCATGTGAAGCCGCTGATCGGCCGGCGCGCCGTCACCACGTTGACACTCGAGGACGTCGAGCGCCTGCAGCTCGATATTGCCACTGGCAAGACAGCGAAGCCGCCCAAGCGTGACAAGGACGGAAAACGGCGCGGGCGCGGCGGCCTGGCCACCGGCGGCCGGGGCGTCGCTGCCCGGACGGTTGGGATGCTGCGCACGATCCTTGAATTTGGCCGCCGTCGGAAGCTGATGGCTGAGAACCCCGCGCGCGGTGTGGCGAGGCTGCCCGAAGGGAGGCAGCGGCGGTTCCTGTCGCTGGACGAGATCGCCAGCCTGGGCCAGACGATGCGTGACATGGCGGCGGTTGGCGAAAACGGCACTGCGCTGGCGGCAATCCGGCTGCTGCTGACCAGCGGGCTTCGTCGCATGGAAGCGCTGGCACTGCCGAGCGCATGGGTCGACAGCCGTCTACGCTGCATCCGCTTCGAGGACACCAAGAGTGGGGCGCAGCTCCGGCCAATCGGCGCCGCGGCCGTCAAGCTGATCGACGCGCAAATCGCCGCCGAGACCACGCGGCACACTCGGCGTGCGCGCGACGCCAAGGCCGCTGGCGGTCCTGTCCCGGCCGAGGGGCCGAGCCGTTGGGTCTTCCCCGCTGCCACCGGCAGCGGCCACCTGGTGGGCGTGCCGAAGGTGCTGGCGAGGATCTGCGCCAGGGCGAAGCTTGATGGCGTCACGGTGCATGTCCTGCGCCACACATTCGCCGCCGTGGCGGCCGAGCTCGGCTATTCCGAGCTGACGATCGCCGGCTTGCTCGGGCACGCGGTGCCGGGCGTGACGGCGCGCTATGCCCACGTGCCCGATTCGGCACTGGGCGCGGCTGCCGATCGCGTGGCCGCCCACATCGCTGCCGCGCTCGACGGCAACGTGGCCGACGCCACCGTTGTCTCCCTGCCAAAACGTGCATGAGTGGTGGCTGCCGGGGCGGGCGCGGGGTAGGATTTCATTTGGCGCGGCTAGGTTTGGCCGCCGAAAGCCGGGTCCCACGCTCGGCCCGCCGCGCCTTCCTCCCTCCCGTGGGCCCCTGCCGACCGTGGGGCGGTGGCGATGGCGAACGACGATATTGAGCGGCAGGCTCTGCAATTGCTGCGCCGTGAGCCGGAAAGCGAGCCGACCGCCGCCGAGGTGACCGAAGGTCTGCGCTGGCGCCAGGCGCTCGCTTACTATTGCCCGGAAAAGACGGGGCGCTTTCGCGAAGCAAGAACCGCGCTCGCTGGCGGCTCGAACATGGGGGCCGTGGTCGCCCGCTTCGCCGCGGCGCTCGACGTAACCGCCGGCAGCACAAGCCGTGATGATACGCCCACGCAGGCGGCTTATACTGCGGCACAGGTAGAGTTGCATATCGAATTCTTCGGCAAGCTGGCCGCCGGCGATCTTGAGGCGACCTATCGGCCGGAACCACCCCATGATAACTGGCAGCGTGAACTGATCCCCCGAACCATGTGGTCAACGCTGCTAACCGATCTGAAGAAGGCTGGGCGTTGGCCGCGCCCCTGGTATTGTTCCTGGGAGCATTCCCGTCTTCTATACGGCTCCTCGAAGCCGAGCCATGCCGCCAAGAGGTATGACGACATCCGAGTGTTCCCGCGGGGCATGGCGTCGGAGGCCCAGCACAACGCTAACAGTTCGCCGGCGACGCTCGCGCCGGCATCGGCGCCGAACATTAGCACAGGCGTGGCACCGCAAGTCCGCCGCGCTTTCGACGAGGTGCAGATTGCGGAACTCGACGGGCTAGCAATCGTCGAGGCCATGGACCGGCTGGCGACAGACGCAGCGGCCACCGATGCGGTGCCTGCGCTAGAGGCGTCCGTCTATGGCGATATCGACCATGGCGGACACCGGTGGTCGCTCTTTGCATCCGAGCGCTTGGCAACACCGCTGGAGACAGTCGGCCGGCAGAAGGGGTTGCTGATTATCGGCGGTGTCTCTCAGCCTGACGACAGCCAAGAGTTGGCTGCTCAAGCCAATCACTTCACGAACGCCGTTCGTTCGATTTTCGAGGCGCTGCGCGCTGGCGCCGTCGCGATCGAGGGATGTCGTTGGAGCGGCACCTCGTGGTCGCACGAGCGGAGCCGTCTAGATGCTGACCGGTGGCGCTGGGCTTGGCAACTTCGTCGCATAGGCCACGATGCAGTGCTTGAGACGGACAATGGCAAAGGTGGCTGGCAACAGGAGATGCTGCGCCTTCGCGTCTTGGTCGCTGCGCCGCGCGCCACGGCTGATCAGCCGAACCCGGCGCCTGAAGCTAGGGAGGCCGCGCTCGCCAGGCGCACCCACATACCAGATGCGGAGCTGCGCAGTTGGTATAACGGGCATGTCGCGAAATTCAGGGAGCGGCATGGAAGGGCACCCTCTCGCGACGATGATTGGAGCGCAGCGCAGGAAGCGTATAGCCATCGCGTGAGCCGGGACAAGGTTCGGGCGATGCGGGCAACGTTTGAGGCGGCTGGTAGCCTTGAGGACGCCCGGCCGCGCGGTCGCCCGAGACGCGGCTCTAATTCGGCGGAGTAAATTCGGCGGCTATTTTCGCTCGCCGAAAATGCCGATTTTCGCGGCAATGCTGATGCTGGCTGATGATGTCTTCGCGGTCACAGCGAAGGACATCCCATGCAGATCACCAAGAGACTTCTGACGCGCAAGGAGGCCAGCGCACATCTCAAAGAGCGGGGCACTCCCGCCGCGGTGGCGACGCTCAATAAACTCGCCTGTGTCGGCGGCGGCCCGGCATTCCAGTTATTTGGGCGCCGGCCTCTGTACGACCCCGACGACCTGGATGCGTGGGCGGACGCGCGGCTTTCCAAAAAGGTGCGAAGCACATCGGAGTTGCCACCGGAGCGTCGGCAAAAGCGGCCCGAGGCTGCCGCCGGTGCGCCGGCCGCCGACGTGTCGGCAGAAGGGGCGTGAAATGGGATCGCTCGCTGCTGTCGACAAAGGCCGCCTCAAGCTGATCGTCGCGCTCTTTCCACTCGCGCGGTATCTGGGCGAGCCGGCCGGATGGACGGAGGAGCTGGCTCCGGGGGCGCGCCAAGCTTTGGCCGGCCTGGGCCGGGAGCTGGAAGACCTGCTGCTGCTCCTGTGTCGCACGCCGAAGGCGAGGGAGCGTGCCGAGTTCATGTGCGCCGCGCCTACCCGGTTGTCCATGGCGCTACATCTGGCCAGCGTTGCCCTGGCGGCAGATGCCGCTGAGAAGGTCAGGGCCGGTCGATATGGAGATGTCCGGGACAATCTGCGGCTCTTCAATGATCTGCTTCGCGATGCGCTCGAGGACGGCGCCGCGGCGGAGATCGTTGCGATCGTCCCGGCGGTGGATGCGACCTTCTATGGCCTGCGTGGTGCCATCGACAAGCTCTCCACCGTCTCATTCGCGGGGCAGCTCCCGTCAGAGTCATCGGCGGTCAGCGAATTCGTCGATCGACTGCAGCGGGACCTGCCGGCGCTCTTCGACTCAATCGCCGAGGCGTTGGTGTCGGGGTTGGCGCGAATTTACGAGCGCTGGTATGGGCGCTCGATGGTGGTCGAGCGGTGAGTTCCGAGAAGGGCTCGATCGACTTCGCCGGCGTCAACGCGGCTGCGCTCGCTCGCCTCGAGACGCTGCTGCGGCGGTGGCTGCCGGATGGGCGCCGGCATGGTGATGAGTGGATCGCACGCAACCCGCGGCGGCTCGATCGACGGCCGGGCTCCTTCAAGGTCAACCTCATCACGGGCCGGTGGAGCGATTTCGCGATCGGCGTTGGCGGTGGCGATGTCGTCTCGCTGGCCGCCTATCTCGCCGGCATCGGCCAGGGCGAGGCCGCGCGAAACCTCGCGGCGATGATGGGCGTTCCCGATGGGCAATAACGGCATGTTCGCTCCGCTGCCGGGCAGTGGCCGCCCGCCGCGGCGCGCGGCGCCAGGCGGCGAATGGGTCGTGATCGTCCCCGTGCCGTCCGCCGCGCCGCCAGCGCCAGACCGCCACCCGACGTTGGGCCCGGCGGCGTTGCGTCACCTCTACCGCGCCGCCGGCGGCGAGCTCGCGGGCTACGTGCTCCGGTTCAATCAACCAGATGGCGGCAAGGAATTTCGCGCACTCACCTGGTGCCGCAACACCGAGACCGAGGCCACCCAATGGCGGTGGAAATCCTGGGCCGTGCCGCGGCCGCTCTACGGTCTTGACCGCCTGTCGGCGAGACCCAACGCACCGGTGGTGGTGTGCGAAGGTGAGAAATCGGCCGACGCGGCGGGCCGCCTGTTGCCCGAGCATGTGTCTGTCACCGCGCCGAACGGGAGTAAGAGCGCTGGCCAGGCAGATTGGTCGGTGCTGCGCCAGCGCCAGGTGGTGATCTGGCCAGATGCGGATGACGCCGGCGCTAGCTATGCCGCCGCGGTCGCGCATTGCCTCGCAGCGATCGGCGCACTTGCGCGCATCATCACGCCGCCTGCAGGCGTCGCCATTGGCTGGGACGCGGCGGATGCCGAGGCTGAGGGCTGGACGTCTGCTCGCGCTGTCGCGCTGGTGCAGAGCGCGGCGGTATTCGCGGCCGAGCGGACGCGCCCGGACGGCAGCGGTGCAAGGAACACGGACCAGGAAGGCGCGTCCGCGCCACGCGGACGGCGGGAGGGACCGCCGCAGCGCGATCTGATCATTGACCAGCTCGGCGATGCCGAGCTTTGGCATGATGAGAGTCGCGAGGCCTTCGCCACGGTACCACTCAATGGCCATCACGAGAACTTGGCCCTTCGCTCGCGAGATTTCCGACTGTGGCTGACCGGGCGATACTACAAGGCGCTTGGCAGCTCGCCGGGTGCGCAGGCCTACGAAGATGCGCTCCGGGTGATCGAGGCCGCTGCGGTCAACGACGGCACCACCTATCGCACTTGGCGACGAGTGGGCGAGGCCGGGGGAGGCGTTTATATCGACCTTGGGACGTCGGACTGGCGCTCTGTGGAGATCACCTCTCAGCGATGGCGCGTTGTCGACCGGGCGAGTTGCAGGTTCATACGCTCGCCGGCGATGCGCGCGCTGCCCGTGCCCGAAGCGGGCGACACGATCGAAACGCTGCGCGAGTTCGTCAATGTCGGCGACGGTGCCGAAGGCGACGCGGCATTCATGCTGGTCGTCGCCTGGCTGGTCGCGGCGCTGCGGCCGCGTGGGCCATTTCCGATCCTCGCGGTCAATGGCGAGCAGGGCGCGGCAAAGAGTACTCTGTCGCGGCTGCTGCGCGATCTCGTCGACCCTAATGCGTCGCTGCTTCGTGCCGCGCCCCGTGACGAGCGGGATCTGCTGGTGGCGGCTCACAACAGCTGGGTGATTGCACTCGACAACCTGTCTAGTCTGCCGATCTGGCTCGCTGATGGGCTGTGCCGTCTCTCCACCGGCGGCGGCTTTTCGACGCGCGAGTTGCACACCGATCGCGGCGAAGTGATTTTCGAGGCGACGCGCCCGATCCTGCTCAACGGCATCGGCGACGTCGCCGGACGACCTGACCTCGCCAGCCGCGCGCTCGTGATCACGCTGCCCGCGATCCCGGAAAGTAGACGCCGCATCGAAGCGCAATTCCTCCGTGCCTTCCAGGAGAAGGCGCCGGGGATCTTCGGCGCGCTACTCGACGCGGTATCCGGTGCTCAGCGCCACCTAGCCGAGACGAAGCTTGATCGCTTACCGCGCATGGCCGACTTCGCGCAGTGGACTCAGGCCGCATCGGCGAGCCTGGGATGGGAGCGTGGCGCTTTTCTCGCGGCTTACGAGGCAAACCAAGCGGGCGCCACCGAAGTGGCCCTTGAGGCGTCGGCTATAGCGGTGGTGTTGCGGAAGTTCGTGCTGTCCCGCTTCGATGCGGCGAAAGGATGGGAAGGAACCGCGACCGAGCTGCTCGCCCAGCTTGATGCAGAGGCGAGTGACGCCCTGCGCGTCTCGCGGCATTGGCCAAAGACGGCAAGCGAGCTCGGCAGCCAGCTGCGGCGTATTGCGCCGGTGCTGCGCGCGCACGGAGTCGAAATCGAGCAGCGGCGGGACGGCAAGGATCGACAACGGGTGGTGCATGTCTATCTAGCGCGCTAGGCATCGCTCTGTGGCCCCGATGCCGCCGCCAGAAGCGCCGTCGCGAGCGGATGGCGCAGGGTGGAGTTGACCTCCGCGCCATCGCTATGCCGCGGCGGCCTCCCCTTCGGAAGAATCTGCGGAGATTGCCCAATGTTGTGATCAGCGGAGAGCGCGGAGAGCAAAGTAGATCCATCGCTTACACGCCCTACGATCCCTCGATGATCTCGAAGCTCCCTCGACATCCACCGCACTTACGACAACTGGATCCAGGTGGGCGAGGACGGGCTTACGCGGGCCCAACGCTTCGGCCTGGCCAGTGGGAACGTTCACCACCAGGACATCGTCTACTATCGCTGAGGCAACTCGCCGCAGCTGCTCAATAGGGCGGGCCGGGATTCAGTCGGGGCCTCCACTCGCCGAGGACGGCCAAGGCATCTTGCGCGTCGCCAACCTCCGCGGCGAGCATCGAGGCGAATTCGGTCAGAAAGTTGAAGGGCAGTTCGCGAGGAAAGTCTGTAGCTCGATCCACCATCGATGCGTCGGAAGAATGCGTCCCCGCATGATCTCCTCGGCCTTCCGAGCCAGTTCGCACGCCTCCTCATTTCGTCGGAGGAAGCGTAAGTTGGCGGCGCGGCGCGTCATCGTGCGCGCCAGGCGGGGATGCAATCCTCCCAGCGTTCTCCGGTGAGTTTCCTCTGCCCGACGATGGAACGGGTCGGCCTCGACTTGCCGACCTTGATTGTCGAGGTTGAAAGCGAGACCGGACAGGCTCGTCGCCGTGTGGGGGTGCTCCGGGCCGAGGACCTTTTCGAAGATCGCGAAGGCGCGCCGGCACAGCGTTTCGGCCTCGACGTGCCGACCTTGATAGTCGAGGTTCCAACCGAGATTGAACAGGCTCGTCGCCGTCCGGCGGTTCTCCTGGCCTAGGACCTTCTCGTGAATCGCGAGGGAACGCCGCAGCAGCGCCTCAGCCCTGAGGTGCCGACCTTGATTGTTGAGGTTCGAAGCGAGCTTGGACAGGCCCGTCGCCGTATCGCTGTGCTCCGGGCCGCGGACCCTCTCGAAGATCGCGAGGGAGCGCCGGTGCAGCGGCTCGGCTTCGAGGTGCCGGCCTTGATTGTCGAGGTTCGAAGCGAGATTGGACAGGCTCGCCGTCGTATCGCGGTGCTCCGGGGCGAGGTCCTTCTCGCGGATCGCGAGGGAGCGCCGGTGCAGCGGCTCGGCCTCGACGTGCCGGCCCTGATCATCGAGGTTCCCAGCGAGACTGGACAGGCTCGTCGCCGTGAGGCGGTCCTCCGGGAGGCGGTCCTTCTCGAAGATCGCGAGGGAGCGCCGGTGCAGCGGCTCGGCCTCGACGTGCCGGCCCTGGTGGTCGAGGTTCGAGGCGAGCATCGAGAGGCTCACCGCCGTGTCGCGGTGCTCCGGGCCGAAGACCTTCTCGCAGATCGCGAGGCAGCGCCGGCGCAGCGTCTCGGCCTCGACGTGCCGGCTCTGATGGTCGAGGTTCGAGGCAAGCACCAACGTCCGAACGGCTGTCCACCCGCTTTCGGCCCCGAAAACCGTCTCGGCGATGGAAATGGATTCGCGATCCATCGATTCAACTGCGCGGGCCAAGCCGGCATCATGGAAGCGTTCACCGGATCTAATCCACCAAGACAGGGCGCTGGCAGGATCTGCCCTGCGCCTTTGGTAGAAGGCCTCGACCGCGTCAGCCGCGATCGCACGCTTCCGGTCCCAGTCGGCCGCCGGCTCGGTCAGGGCGTCGAAGTCACGTTCGTAATGCTCGATGAGCGCCTCCCGCGTTCGGCGCAGGTCATCCGGCTTGAGCAGGCTCTCCAACGCCTCTCGCACGGCGCCGCGAAAGGAGAGCGAGGTCCCGTCCAGTGAGGGTTCGACCAGCGAGAGATCCGCCAGGACATGCCAGTCCGCGTAGGGCATCTGGGTGCCGCAGCGCTCGATCACCCATTCGAACAAAGGCCGGTCAAAGCGTCGCGCGACGGCGAGATGCTTCAACGTCGCTTCCAGGTCGGGACGCCTGTAGCTTCGCAGCAGTCGCTGGACGAGGGTCCTGCGCTTGTCGGCATAGGTCTCTCCGGTGAGGGCGAAGTCCTCCGGCCGAACGGCGCCTCCGGCACCGCTCAAGCTCTTGTAGAGCTGGACGGAGAGCTCAAGAAGAATCGGGTAGGCCACCGGCCTTCCGCGGCCCTCCACCATCGCAGCGTCGACGATCGCCGTCCGGATCTCCGCCTCGGCAACGTCGCTCTTTGCGACGCATTCCTCGGCGTCTCGGCGCGCCAGGCCCTCGAGCGGGCACTGCCGCCCGTGCAACGCCGCTGCCCAGTCGCCTGGCCAGTCGAGCCGCTCGCGCGTGAAGACGATGAAAAGCGACGCCTTGCAACTGGCGATGATGTCGCGCAGCATTTCGTCGAATTGATTCTCGGCAAGTCGGCTCCCGGCCCCGCCGTGATCGAGCGCCCGCTCGTACTCGTCGATGAGGAAGAGAAACCGCTCCTCCGGGCGCGGCCCGCCAGCGATCGAGAGCGGCCAGCGATGGCCGGCGCGCCATCTTTCCAGGCTCTTGGCGAAGATGAAGACGAGGCGTCTCTCGAAATCGCGCTTCTCGACCAGCCGCCCTTCCTGATAGAGGTGCTCCAGACACTCGTTCTCGAAGCGGACGAGGTGTTCTCGGCCCTTGCGGATCGAATACTTGCCCGCACGTTTGAGCGCGGCACCAACGAAGGGGACGCCTTCCGCCGCGACGCTTACCAGCGTCTCGGCGGCGTGCTTCACGGCCTCGCCGATTCCCTCAGCCACGGATCCGCCGGCTCCCTCGCTGAACACGTCTCCGGACCATTCCGTCCATGGCGAGCGCATCTGCGGGAGCAGCGCTCCTTGCGGAGTTTCCGACCGATAGATCTCGTAAGCGAGATCGAACGCGAGAAGTCGAACGCGAGCCGCCGCCAGCTCGTTGCGCAGCCAGACGAGCAGGAAAATCGGGTCGCGCTCGGCGTGATGCTCGAGGCTTACGCGCGCGACGCGGACATGGTCCAAGGAAGGATCGTCGGCGACGATCTCCTTGATTTTTCGAGAAAGCAGTGTCTTGCCCTGGCCCCCGACGCCGTGGAACACGAGTATCTGGGCGGCACGATCGGGAGCGATCTCGAGGATCGCGCCGGTTACGACGGCGAGCGGCTTGTCCCGGTCGACGAACGTTTTGAGCGGGTCGTTCTGCTCGCCGGTATATGTTGGCGATGGATCCATTCCGCCCGAACCTCAAACAGAGGTTTAGGAATGGTAGAACAAGCGCCCCAACTGCTTCAATCGAAGATCACCTCTCCAAAATGATCGCGCGTAAGCGGCGTTATCGGGGGCAGTTCATCCGGCGTTCTCGCCGTCCTGATAGCCTGGTTGCCTCGAGTCGCAGCTCATCAAAGGGGCGGCTGTGCAATCCGCCTTGAGGTGAGCGTCCGGCATCGGCTTTTCCCGGAGATGATCCGACACGAAAAATGCCTCTAATCCCTCGCTATTCGCCGAATTTGCGGCATTCAGCCACTAAGTTTTCAACGACGTCCAAGGACCCGTCGATAATTCAGAAGCTTCTCGACATCCGCCGCACCTACTACAACTGGATCCAGGTCGGGCAGGACGGGCTCATGCGCGCAGCGATCGGGGCTCGCCCGAGGCAAGAGTCGTCACCAGGACGTGATCACTTGGGTCGGTATTGCAGCGCCCTCGATGATTAACCGCGGAGTTCCCAGATTATTCAACCATGAATCCGCAGACCCGAAAGCTCCTGATCCAACGCCTAATCCCGGCTATCGGCGTGATCGGCCCAGACTTCGAGCGCTTTGGCGGGCTCGTCCTGGACCACGTGCTCTCCACGCCGCTCCAACACACCGGGTTGAACGCGCTCGGCTTTCCGATCAGCCGTGTGCTTGACAGCAGCAGCGCTGACGGCGCGATCGTGGCGGAATATTCCGCTGAGGCCGACTACTTCAGGCAGAACATGCCTAAGGCCGAAAGGGACCTCGCTCACGCCTTGTCTCATCGTCCGAACGCACAGCTGGTGCTCCTCATGTCTGCCCAGCCAGATCGCCCTCAGATCGCAGAGGCGTTCCAAAAGGCGGTGATGGCGAAACCCGAGATGAAAGGGCGCGCGCTGTGGATCTGGGGCGCCGAGCGCATTGCCGAGCACCTTATCGACAAGATCATGTTCAACGACGTGGCGGTTGAGGCGCTGTCGGCCTATTTGCCCGCGCTGACCGAGATCTGGGAGGAGGCTGCGCGCGACCGCCTGTTCCCTGCGCCCGATCCGCGGCACAGGGCGCGGCCGGCGATATCTGCCGAGATCCGTCGCCGCCTCCTCAGCGAGACGTGCGTCACCCTGGGGGGCATCGCGGGCAGTGGAAAGTCGGACGCGGCGAAGGCCTACGGCACGGAGCACCGCCAGGACTATCACCACTTGATTTGGTTTGACCGCAATGAGGTCCGCCGCGTCGATGACCTGCGGGCGGCCTCGCTGATGCGGGGACAAGAGAAGCGCAACATCGCCAGCCTCATGCGCACCCGTCGCTGCCTGGTAGTCATAGACGACCCCCCAACCCCGCCCGACGCCTTGGCATTGGCTGCGCTTTGCGGGCCAGGCTCCCACGTCCTGGTCACGACCCAGGAACTGCGGCCCAATTATTATGAGATGCCGCGGATGTCGCCGGTGGAAGCGCGCTCTATCCTCGATGCCGACGTAGCGGACGCTTGTCCGCAGAATCTCTTCGATACCATATGGGCCACCGTCGGCGGGCATCCGCTGAGCTTGGCCCTGATGAATGGCGCTGTCCGCGACGGCGCCCCCTGGCGCGACATCCAAGACGATTGCGCCGCGGTAGGTCAGCTCGCCGATAGCACGCAGCGGTTGGCGGATCGCCTCCTGCGGCGGCGGCGGAATCTCATGCAGGACGCGCTCGCCGTCTTCGAGTGGGCCGGTCAACCCGACTGCGACGCCGGCTTCCTGCGGTTCGTGGTACATCCCGCCGGCATTCGCAACCTGCGCACCCACGCGCTGGCCGCCGCGGACCGCGACGCCGTGATCCGTTTGCATGACGTGGTGTTCTCCAGCCTCTCGAGCCTCGACTGGTGGACGCCGGCCAGACGCACTTGGCTCACCGACAGGCTTGAAGCTTATCTGGACGAGGCCTCCGTCGCCAATGACCTGAGCCTTTGGAGTGCGGCTGGAAGCTTGCAGAGACGGCTGGAAGCTCTCATCGCTGCCGGTGACCTGCGCCCCGCCTTCCTGCTCGCCCTGCTGATGGCCTGGACGCCGGAGGAGATCGACCCTGGCCCTCTGGGAGACCCGGCGGCCAAGGCGGCAGTGCTGACGGCGGCAGGGCGTCAGATTACTCCGGTGGAGTTTCGGCTTCTCATCGAGACCGTCGAGCAACTCTTCCGACGCGCGAAAACCCAGGGAAAGGAGGCTGTGACCGCCTTCCTCAACGCTAGCCTGCCCATGTTCGACAGCCTAGCCGCGCTCCCGGGCCTGAGCCCTCGGCAAACGGCCGAGATTCATCACCATCGCGGCAAGGTCTATCGCTGGCTACACCGCGATGCGGATGCGCGCCGCGAATTCGAAGCGGTGATGGCCGGGCCGTGCCCGCTCGACGCGACGCGCCTGCAGCTGATCCGCCTCTATAAGCGGATCGGCGAGTTCGCGGCGGCTGCACATCTCGGCGAGGAGGTTCTGACGGCGGCGGAAGGCACCGGCGACGTTCCGCCCTCGGTGTTGCTGGCGGTGATCCAGGACCTGCCCTGGCGCGAAGCGTCGGTTCGGGCGCAGCTCCTTTGGCCGAAGCAGGCCTTCATCGAGCAGACAATCGTCAGTCACGCGAACGCCGGCTACGACCAGGCGTACAAAACGTTGGCGGCCGTGGCGCGTTGGTGGTCACAGGAGGCGCCGGACGTCCTGGCGCGGGTGCTGGCGGCGATCCCCGCCATGAGCGCGGAACGCGTGAACGACGACGAAGACCGCTTTGCCTTAGGGGACATCCTGTTCGAGGCGTCGCGGGCGTCGGATACGCGCGCGCGGGAGACCCAGACGCTCGCCTTGTCCTTCTTCGAGGCTGAGGTCGAGCCGCGAGATTTCCACGTCCAGCGCCATGCGGAACTGTTGCTCGACATGGGCCGGGCCGCGGAAGCGGAACCCATGCTGAAGGCCCACAGGCAGTTCGAATCGAGCTGCTGGATCCATCGGCTGATGGCGCGGGCCCGTCTCGCGCAGGATGACGCGCGCGCCGCGCTGATTTGGATTAATCGCGCGCTGGCCGACACCAAAGGGATCAGCCGACATGACGAGTTCCTGGAGCTCCGCTACGAGATCCGCCGAGCGTTGGGCGATGCGGAGGCCCTGGACGATCTGAGGGCGGCGATCGGTCTTGCGGCAGAGGGCCCGCGGCGCGGCCGCCTTCAGCTCAAGCTCGCGGCCGCGACCGGGCAAGCCTGACGCCGATTGGGGTCTCAGTCGCGAGCGGTGCGGTGCGATGTAGGACAGGCTCCAGGAAGCGGCGGATTTTTCTATCGTCGCTCATAGAGGCAGCGCCCCTGGTGCTTCATGGCCCAGCACAGCGAACCGACATGCGCGCTTTGTTTTGCGAACACGTCGGCGGCTCACGGAACCACGTTGCTTCCAACACCAACCCGAGCGAGGCTTCGTTGTAGTTGACAGCGACTACCTGTAACGCGGCGATGGCCGCTGTAGCAGGTCTGTCCCAACACACGCTTCCCATTAGCGTTAAGCTGGTGCCTAATTGGAGGAAGCCAACGCCTTCGCCGCGGTTCGTCGGCCCGCGGAGGGATGAGATGGCTCGTTCGATTGCGAAATGGATCGACCCTAGATCAGGTCTCGAAGCGCATCGAGCCGTCGAAGGACGGGCTCGGCCCAAGCCGCGGCGCCCGCGGCGCTACAGCCACCTATGGTGGCGCCCCGTCAGACGAGCGGTACTCACCGTGGGCGCGGCGGCGCTGGTGGTCGGCCTGGGCTCGCTTGCGCAGCGTGTCTCGGCCTTCGATCCGGCATCCGGTATCGACTTTCTCATCGGCAGGTTTCCCTGGTTCGGCTTTATTCTCGAGAGCGTCGATCCCGCAAGGCGGCTGGTGCAACCGCATCTCTATGCGACGGTCTTTTCCATCGCGTTCGCGAGCGTCTGGATATTTCTCGGCACCAGGCCCGGACGTGCGGTCATGAGGTGCGTCTGGCCGGAGGCGCCGCCATTCCTCGACTGGCCGATTCCGCGACAGGATCCGTTCGACCCATTCTCGCGCACGACCCCATTCGTCGGCCGCGACGAGGCGATGCGTCAGCTCCGCCGCTTCGCTGGAGCCCCTGGCGCGCTGCTGTGGTATGGCGTTTGCGGGCGATGCGGGATCGGCAAGACCCGCCTCGCGATCGAATGGCTCTATGCCCTCGAAGCCTCGGCGCGCCGTCCCTGGGATGTGGGCGTGCTGCGCCGCCCCTTCGCGTGGCGCGACTTAGAGGGTTGGCGTCCGAGACGGCCTACGGCGATCATTATCGACGAAGCTGCAGCCGAGCATGACCTGTGGTTGCTGGTCAAAGTGCTTGCTACCCATTCCTCTCAGTATCGCCAGCCAGTGCGGATCTTGCTTGTCGATTCCGCCCCTTTGCGTCCGCAGGGCACTGCTGACGAGGTGTCGGCTGGCTTGGCGCATCGGTGGAAATATACAAGAGACGAACCTTCGTCTGTCCCCGTCAGGACGTCTGCAGTCTCTTCTTCCCACCAGCCAATTCTCGCGCTTGGCCCATTGGCGAGCGCGGATCACGTAGCAGCGGTCGTACAGTATCTCTCGCCGTACTGCTCTACCGGGAGCGCAGCGCGTGACTTATACATTCGCAGCGAAGGCAACCCCTTCCTCGCGATGCTTCTTGGCTCGCCCGAGAGCAAAGGTGTCGCGACGCCAGCGGATATCCTCGCCCTCAAAGCCGAACACCTGATCGATCAAGCGGCCAGAGCCCTGGGCAGGACCGCAGCTTTGAAGCTGCTGAGTGTTGCCGCTCTTGCCGGACCCGTTCCCGCCCTGCAACTCTCCAACCTCGCTCCCGAGGCCGGGGATATTCAAACCCTCGCCGCTCTTTTCCCCGATGCTGCCGCTCAGACACTGCGCCGCGAGGTTCCTGCCCTCCGTCCCGAGCTCATCGCCCGCGAGGTGCTGATCAGGAGCCTCTCGCAATTGCAGGACAACCAAGTTCGAGAAACGATCGACACGGCATTCGCCGCGAACGCTGCGGCCGCCTGCCGTTTCATTGCGGGCCTCTGGCGCCATCGACCCGAGCGCTCGTTGGCCTATGCGCTGAAGCTCCGAACCTTAGAGGAAGGCGCCGTCATGCTGACCGCCGAGAATGAGCGGGCGGCGCGCGTGTTGATTATGCTGGCCGAGCAAGGGGAACTGCGCTTGGGCTCCGAAGGACTAAACCGGGCGAAACAGGAGGCTGATGTCCTGCCTGCCGAGATGGCCGAAGGATTCAGCGCCGATGATCTGTCGGGCCCTGATGGCGGGCCGCTTGAGGAGACCGCGATTGAGTGGCGAGGGGGGCTTCGGGAGGTCAAGATCGCCGCACTCCGGCCGTACCTGAGCGGGATGCGAGCGGAGATCGCCAAGAGATTGAGCGGTAATGACCTGTCGGCCGTTGATGAGGCTGTCGCGGCGCTTGAGGAGATCGCCGCAGTCTGGCCGTTCGAATTCGAGATCCAGCTTTGCCGCGCCGTAGGGGCCCGAAACGCTACTGTCCTTTATGGTGCGCGCGCGCAGTGGGGCGATATGACGGCAGCGATCGCCCGCACCGAAGAGACCGCAGGCCTATGGCCCAACTCCGAGCGGATGCAGTTTGAACGCGCCGCCGGCGCCGTCAACGCCATTTTTTGCTGCGGCGAGTGGAGCGATGTGGTGGCCGCGATCGCTCGCCTCGAGCAGGCCGCCGGCGCGTGGCCCAACTCCGAGGATATCCAGCATGAACGCGCCAAGGGCTTGGTCAACGCCTCCAATCGTTGCGGCCAGTTTGCGCGGTGGGACCACATGGCGTCGACGATCGCTCGCATCGAGGAGATTGCCGGCACTTGGGTGAACTCCGAGAAGATACAGCATCGATGCGCCAGTGGAGCCGCCACCAGCATTGTATTTCACTGCCGGAACGCTCGGTGGGGCGATGCGGCTGCTGCAATTACTCGCCTCGAGGAGACCGCCCGCGCTTGGCCCAATTCCGAGGGGATCCAGTATCAACGTGCCACGGGAAACTCTAACGCCATTTTGTTCTACTGCGAAAATGCACAGTGGGGTGACGCGGCGGCTGCGATCGCTCGCCTCGATGAGACCGCCCGCACTTGCCCCATGTCCGAGCGGATCCATATCTGCCGCGCCCTGGGCATTAGCCACGCCGCTTTCCACTACGGCTTTCGCGCCCGATGGGACGAAACGGCGTCGTCGATTGCTTGCCTCGAGGATATAGCCGACGCCTGGGCCAACTCCGAGAAGATCCAGCTCTGCCTTGGTTCCGCCATCCGAAATGCCATTGGCGTCTACGGCAAGTCCTTGCGATGGGACGAAATGGCGTCGGCGATCGCGCGCCTTGAGGACGTGGCCGACGCCTGGCCCAACTCCGATCAGATCCAGCTTGTGCAAGCCAGCGGCATGCTCAACGCCATTTCGTCTTATGGCGAACATGCGCGATGGGATCAGATGGAGGCGGCGTTCGCTCGCCTCGATAATATCGCCGGCGCACGGCCCAAGTCCGAGGAGTTCCAGCTTGTACGCGCCTTAGGCGCCCACGACGTGCTGCTGATGTGTTCCGTCAAGCGCCTTCGAGCCGATGCACGACGCAGCTTGTCCGAAGCTGCCCGAGCCTTTCCTGTCCATTCAAAGATACAGTATATCGCAGCACAGTATAGCCTGAATTTTACCGCTCTTGTCCCTTCCTTCTGAGCGAATTTGCATTCCGTGTCCACCCTCCGCTGTTCATCGGCAGACGGCTCGGCAACGGATCAATTTTCAACAGGTTCACCTTAGTCTAGAGGTTAGGCCCGGGCTTTGCAGAAGCGAATTCTGTGACCAGCGGCCGGCGGACGGCCACCGCGCGGGGGCGCTCCTAGCGCCGCGGCCGACACGTCATCCGGGTAGGCTGCAACCGGGCGCCGTCGATGCCGCTCACACGCAACCGTCCGCATCGCAGCGGCTAAAGAATTAACAGCGGGCTAGGAGACCTTCGCGAGACCACCAGCAGCAGGCGGTTTCTCGCTCGACTGAGCGCGACATAGAGGAGGCAGCGTGCTTCGTGCGTATCGGGAAAGGTTTGGGCGTCGCATGGCAGGATGATTACGCCGCCACACTCGAGGCCCTTGGCCTTATGGATCGTGCTGATCGCTTTGGTCGGCGGCTTAGGCCGTGAGTAGGTCCGATGATGGGTGATCGCCGCGAACCCCGCTTCGAGATCCTCATGCCCGCCCAGGCGCACCGCCTCCCAGAATTCCGCATGGCGGTCTATCTCGACTTCTGCGAAGTCCTCGCTGGAGTTACGCAACTCGGCGAGAGTTCGGAGCGCGTTCGCGATGCCGCGATGGTCCGGCGAATTGACGATGTGCCGCGCCATCGCCTGGAGCGCCGCGGGCTTACCACGCGTCTGCCGCACGCACCCTTCGGTCGCTTCGCTGATGAAGCGGTCGCCGAACGCGGAGTGGCTGAACCCTTTGCCGATCTCTTTCATGAAGTCGACCAGGGTCTGGGCCAGCACGGTTGGTTCTCCACGATGGGCGAGCGCCGCCTCGACAAGAGCTTCCAGCGCCGGCCGCGTATGGCCTTCCCACAGCGGGATCCGTCGGTGAAAGAATGCGCGCAGGCGCTGCGCCGTCTCCGTAAAGCGCGACACGATCAGCAGGGCGGCGTGAGCGCGCTCGAATGCGTCAATCGACCGGCGATCTTGTCCGGCGAGTTGGTAGTCGCCGTATCGCTGCGCCTGGTTCTCGGCGACCACCAGCTCGACGCTGCCTGGCCGACCGGTCCTCAAGTTTACCCGGCCGCCTGCCTTGAGCGTCTCTCGCGCATGGAGGGTCCATGCACCAAGCTCCGGACAGTGACCGTTCCACCTATGCGGAGTATCGAGCTCCTCGAACGCGTCTGCGTCTCCAGCCAACCTCCCCCATTCGATTGGCGTCTTGCACCCGGGAAGCGGCTTCTCAGGGTAGATCCGCTGCATGGGATCGCCGAAAACGCGCAGGCGCGCGCCCTGCTTGTGCATCGCCATCACGATCGCGTGCTGATCGCCGCTGCAGTCTTGGTGCTCGTCGCAGATCACCACCGGGTAACGGTGCGCCAGCGTTTCGGCGATCATAGGGTGACGCTCCAGAAGCATCGCCACCTTGACGGCGATGTGCGCATAGCCATCCCTATTCCGGCGCGCCCAGGCCGCGGCGTCAGCCGGGAGCCCGAGCCCGGCATGATAGGCGCCTGCGACTTGGCTGATCAGACTGTCGACTGTCCGAATTTCCACCCGCGAGCGCGCTTGGCATGTGCGCTCAGCGAAGACGGAACATGCAGCGTGCGTATGGGTCAAGATCAGCGGCCGCTCGTCTGCCGCAATCTCCTGCGCATAGTCAGCCCCTTGATAGGTCTTTCCGCAGCCCCCAGGCGCTTCGATCGCGACGAGCTGGGCGTCGGACCGGAGCGCCGCACGGACTGAAGCGTCGCTCATACCGGCAGATCGTCGGTGCCGGGAAGCCCGAGCGCCGCGCGCACGCCATTGCAGAAGGGCAGCAGGCGCTGCTTGAGCGTCGGCCACAGCCCGAGGCTGAAGACTTTACCGGCAAGCTCTTGCCCACCCTGGAGGGACTTGAACCAGATCCTCCCGTGAGACTTGAAGATCGCCCGGTCCTCCTCTCGGCCCGCGGGGACGGTTCCGAGCGCCGCCTGCACTATGACATCCCGCAGCTTGACCCCGGCCGCCTGGGCCACCTCGGCGAAGGTTTTGGCCTGCACCCCGAGCCGAAAGGCCAGCGTTTGACGGCGCATGCCCGTCTGCTCGCCCTCAGGGTCGATCATCAGGCTCTCCAGCTTCCCCTCCGGCACGACGGCGAAGATGTTCTCTTCTAGACAGCCCTTCGGCCAGCGGAAGAGCAGGCGCCCGAGCTCGTCCTCCAACCTCCGCCAGCGTGTGGGGTGCTTTCCGCCCTCGTCGTCGGCGAAGCCGCCAAAGCTCAAACCGCCTGACTTGAGCGCCTCCAGCAGCTCGAGGGTAGTTTCGTGCCCGCCACCGTCGCTCACATGCAGGCCAAAGTGCGTCAGCGGCTTTCCTAGGGCGCGCTCGAGAAGCGCGGTCGCGAACCCCACTTCCGTTGCACCCTCGGCGACGATCGCCAGTCGGGAGAGGAAGGTGTCGGGATCGGTCACCCTGTGGCTGGCGATCTTCGTCGCATCGAGCGGACCGATCGTCCCCTTGTGGTCAACGTACCAGAGGCTCGCCTCTGAAGTTGCGGAGATCGCAGCCGGGCTATGGGTGGTGACGAACACCTGCGAAGCACCGGACTGCAGCTTCTCGATCAGCGCACGCTGACGATAGGGTTCGAGACCCCGCTCGATCTCGTCGACGAGTGTCACCGGGCGCTCACCCTGGTTCTGCTCGGCGATGGCAAGCGCAGCGAGGCGGCGCGTGCCCGCGCCCCAGCTCGCCAGCGGCAGCTGCACGCCGCCACGATCCGCCGTGAGGCCTATGAGCGCCGCGACCGAGGCACCCTGACCGCCAGTGATCGCGAGGTCGAGGCCCGCCGGGAGGTTGCGCTCCCGGAACGCTGTGTCGAGCGCGCCGAGCGCCTCTTGTGCTGGCTCCGCGAGTTCATCCTTCACGTCACGCTTGGCGAGCTCGCTTGCCAAGCGCGAGCGCAACCCTTTGTCCGACAGCAGCCGATCCAGCGCAGAGCCTTGCACGAGCCGAAGGTCGCGATCGTTGCGGTCATCGCCGCTCAAGCGCACCAGCCCGATCGAACGCCGCAGCGTCACGAAGAAGCTGTCTGCCGATCCGTCCGGCTGCAGGACCTCGTAGAGGAGCTCAAGGTCCTCGGTGCCGCGGACACGCAGCCGGTAGACCGGCTCGCCGGCTTCGCGGTCGAGAGCAGGAACAACAGGATCCTTACCGTTCCAGGTCCAGGGCCACGTTGGCCGAAGCTGGTCGCCGATCCCGCTGCCCGCCGGCAGCGACATCACTGCCTCAATCTCGAAGCCGGCCGCGATGGTTCGCCCGAAATAGTCGGTGTCCAGCAGCGTTGAGGGATTGACCGGGCTCAGCAATAGGCCGATCGCATCGAGGATCGTGGTCTTGCCCACGTCTCCCCCGCCGAGGATCATGTTCACCCCGGGCGCGGGGCGCCACGTCAGGGAGCTGATGCCGCGGAAGCGCTCAATCGAGAGGCGACAGATCCGCGGTATCCTTTTGGCCGCTGCATCGCCATTCATGTGGAACCCGGCTCCCCATGCAGCGGGCACATCGGTCTATGGGACGTGCCGGCAATGCCCTGTCGGTGCTGCAATGCACGCTGTCGCAATAGAAGTCGGCGGCTCGGTGCGTGACGAGCTTGTGCCCGTCGAGCTCTGCCCTCATCGGCGGGAGCGCACGTCGGCACGCCGGGCATAGACACGCGCACGCCAGGCCGGATGCATTCATCTGGCTGTGGAATTCTACGCGTGGTGCTTGCCATCCCCATCGCAGTTGTTCAGTCCTCGATCAAGCGATCCTGTTCGCTCGTTCCGTTCTGCGCGGCCGCGGCCCGCAAGTCTTCCGCCATGGCGTCCAGCCACCCCCGAGCCCTGAGTCCCGCGATGCTGTCGCGGATACGCTCGATCTCGGCCGCGATCGCAAGCTGGCCCTGGGCGTAACTGCCATGGCCGACAAGCTCGAGCCGCTGGATGCCAGCGGCCAGCCTGCTCCGGACGGCGTCGCTGTCGGGATACTGCTCGAAGATCCCGCAGGCGAGCGGCCAGAAGCCGTCATCGCGGCTCGTAACCATCGCCGCGACGGCGAGGGCGTGTGCCTCGCTCTGGACGGCATAGCCGCGCAAGAACTCGGCGTCCTTCGGCACCTGGGCGAGGTGCCCGACGGATAGGAAAATCGCAAGCCCGTCGGCGCTGGATGTCACCATCGCGTCGAGCACCGCCTTGAGCGCCCGGTCTCTGTCGATCTTGCGCAGCTGTTCCCAAAAAGGCTGGCGCGTCCCCACGCGGTTGAGGGGAGACCATGTGCGATACCAACCGGCCGAACCGGAGCGCCGCATCGCCCGCGCGAGGGCGGCGTCGAGCAGGCGAAAGCCGCGCTCGGGATCCAGCTTGACGAGCTCCGCGGCAAGGCGATCTGCCTCATACCGGACGTTGTGCGCGCGATCCACGTCGATCCCGGCCTCCAGAATTCGCCAGCCGAGGTCGGCCGCGCGCGCAGCGGCGGATGACTTCTGCGTCTGGAACCAGTGTGAAAGCACCCCCACCACCAGATTACCCCGCTCAAGCTGCGGTCCGGCGATGGCCGCGAGCAGATCGATAAGCGGCCCCCCCCGAGGCGCCCGCGAAGGATAGCTGGTCGGCAAAGTCGGCCGCGTCGGCCGGCGCGAGCTTGCCGGCGCCAACGAATTCCATTGCGAGTGTCGCTGCAACCTCCGCGCCCTGCGTGGCGAGGCTCGACTGGACGATCGTGGTGGAAATTGCCTCCGGATCACGGCGCAGCTCGTCAAACAATGCACTGGCGCGTGCCGGATCGCGCTGCGCAGTGCCGCTTATATAGCCGACGGCAGCGCGTCCATCATTCGTGCGCGCGGTGGCGAGCGCAGCCGGCGCCCAATGCCCGTGGGTGTCGTTCTTGCCGATGGCCGACCAGAACATGGCCATGGTCGAAGCCTCGCGCGAGAGACTCCAGGCGAGCAGCTTGTCGGTCAGCTTCGAGGGATCACTGCAGGCCGTTTTCGCTAGAGCTTCGATCTCTCGCTGCTTTGCCTCGAACGGGCTTGCTCTCGCTGCCTCGTCTTCCTCCTCCTCGTCGTCGATGCCGCGCCAGCCGTTACCGAGGCGCCATTTCAGCTGCACCCCGTAGCCGCCGGTCTTGAGCTTGCCGACGAGGGCGAGAAGCTGCGGCAACACGTCGTCGGCGTTGGCGGGCCTGCCTGCGACCCACTCGACATTCAAGCGGGCGTAAGCCAGCACGTCGACGGTCTCCGCGACGGGCAGCTCATCGTCCTCGGCAAGGATCCCGTCGACAATCGTTCTGAAGGCGGCGACCGCCGCCTTCGCGTTCTCGCCGCCGTCGTAGACAAGACCCTCCGCCGCGCGCGGCCATACGCTCTTGGCATGCCGGCGCACCGCGGGCCGCGGATCGCGCGCGGCGTGCGCGATCATATCCAGAACCGCGCGCCTGTAGGCGAAGACGTCCGGATAGGTGAGGCCGGAAGGATATCCGCCAGCGGGCACAGCGCCCCGCGAGCTCCGCAAGACCGACGTGCCCGACCTGCCCGCAGCACTCTGCGCCACGTCGAGCGCCGCAACCGCCGCCGCGTTCGTTCTCGACGGCAGCAACATATCACGTAAGACCGCCAATCGGGTCGCGAGCGGCAGCGGCACCTGCGGGTTCAGCGGGAACGCCGCCTCGCAGAGCGCATCATACGCGGAGCCGTTCCTCCTATCGTCTTCGACTTCGGCAAGAAGAGCGAGGCTGCGGAACGCGCCCTCCGATGTCGCCGCGAGGCCCAGCATGTCCTGCAGCGCCCAGACGAGCTCCTGTGTCGCCCCGCCCGGGATCGTGCGTCTCTCCTCGGTCGTCATGGCACCGAGGCCATCCCGCACGATCGCCACCGCCTGGCGCACCCCGGCCGGTGCGGCGGCGCGGTAAACGCTTGCATTTGCCAGCACGGCATCGAAGGAGCCGAGCGGGCCCTCTGGCGCGAACAGCAGCGACCAGACCGGGTGGGCGTCCTCCCGGGCAACCTGCGCCAGACGGCGCAGCAGCCGCTTCCGGCCGCCGTCTGGAAGGGCGCCGAAGAGCGTGACGACCTCCTGGGCCCGGCCGCGGACCGCGGCCGCCGCGAGCCGGGTGGCCAGCGGTCGAGGGCCTGCCTCGCGATAGGAACCGCCGCTCGTCAAGAAGCCGGCCCGTTCGAGCGGACCCACAGCGCCGAAAAACGCGTTCGGCGTCAATCCGGCGAACTGCCACAGCGCCTCCAATTCGGAGGGCTCGTCGCGGATGCGCACATGCGTCAAAAGGGACGCCGCCTGCATGGAGCGCAGCGCGTCGGGAGAGGGCAGCAGGCGGCGGAGCTTCGTCTCGAACGCCTCGCCCACCTGCTCGGCGAATCGGCCGGCCGCGGGGCGTAGCTTTGCCCCGAGGCTGGCGGCGGCGAGGATGATGCCCGGAATGCCGCCGGCCTGCTCGAGGATCCAGCTCTCGAGCCCGTAGTCGAGCCGCTGCTTGCCGAGCGCAACGGTCAGCAGCGTCCGGGCCGCCTCATCGTCAAGCGGCCGCACCGGCACGATCTGCACCCGGTTGTCGAAGCCGAAGTTCGGCGCGAGATCGCCGTCCTGCGTTGGCAAAGTGATGACGAGCTTGAGCGCGCTCCCCAACGCCAACGCGTCACGGATGAGGCGCTTCGCGGTGTCCGGGTCGGCATCGTGCACCAGCACCACCGCCTCTCGGCCTTCTCTGCCGAGGCGCTGCAGCGCATCTGCCGTGATGGCCTGGTCCAGGCAGGCGACGACGTCGACGTCGCGGTGCCTCGTCGCCTCAAGCGCGAGCCGTGTCTTCCCCACCATGTGGGCGCCGGTGAGCACGAGGACGCGCACCGCCGCATCGTCGACAGCTTGTCGCAACCCGTCCAGCGGTTCGCTGCGGCCCACCAGGTCTGGCAGACTCGCGCCATCGCCAAGCTGGATCGACTGCGCGCGATGGGCTTCGAACGCCGTGCCCCAATCCTGGAAGGAAGACCGCACGAGAAACGCCGAGCGCAGGTGCGGCAGGTCGTTCAGCATCGACGCCAAGTCGGCCGCGCCGACGATCTCAACCCGCATGGTCCTCTTACGCGCAGCGTTCAGGCCGAGGAGGATCTCGGCTCTGAGCGCCTGCTTCTGCTCCGGCGTGATGTCGACATTCACCCACAGCACGTAGGAGGCAACCTGCTGGCCGAGCAGTTTCTCGACCGCCAGAAGCGCGCGGCGAAGATCGGTCTTGAGCCGAGCGATGACGCTTCCGCGATTTGCCGGGCCACCAGTGCGCTTCTTGTATTGCTGCACGTTAAGCCCTGGGCGGATCAGGCCGTCGGACGGAACGGTCTTGTCAGGAAACGCTCGGGACCACTCGGCGTCCACCCCGTTGTCCGCGACGTCGACGCGCTCGGTGAAAGCTGGGATTGAAGAGGGGCCAGAACGCCAGGTCAGCGCCCAGGCGACGGCATTGCACAGGCGTGCGAAGCCGCGCCCGTCCCACGCAGCCGTCTCGATCTCGAGCTGCGACCCCTCGATCTGCTGCCCGTGGATAAGTGCCGTCCGCTGGGGCGTGAGGACCTGTTGAACCTTTGGGCGCCCCCTCGCGGCGGCGATGTTCGCTGCGGAACGCGGCCGTGGCTTCCGCTTCTTAGGTCCTGGCGTCGAAGGACGCGCAGATGTGCGCTTGCGTTTCGCCTTCATCTGGTCAAAAAGCTCGGCGCCTTCCTCGAGGCGTTGCAGTTCACCGCTTCGGCGATGATTTTCCCCGCGATCACCGGCCTTCGCGCATCCCGGCGGCGTCGAAGATCGCCTCGATGATCTCTTTCCCGCTCGAGCGGCCGCCAACCTAACACCGCCGGCGGGGTCAGTCGAGGTGCTCGGGCCCGCAAGGGCGGCAGCTTTCGGCATCGGCCCGGTCGGCGATCCGCCATATCTAGCGCAAGGCTCAGCTGGTGCTTGGTCCTGGCGGGATGGCGAGCGCGGTCGGCGAGAGCCGCGGTCGAGCGGACGGGCCGCGCATCATCGCCCTGCGATCCAATTCCGCCCTGCGTTGCGCTCCGCCTCGACGGCATCGGCGATGCAGGCAATGGCATCCTCGATCAGCGGCCTGTCGCGCGCGTAATCCGGCGCCTTGTCGGTGCGGCGGTAGGAACCGACCGAGAAGCTGCCGTTGGGCAGCGCGTAGAAGTGCACGTGCATCGTGCCACCGAGTTCGGCGCGACAGTTCTTTGTCAAAAGGGCCGGGCGGCCCGCGCGTGGGTCGAGAGCCTCGCCCCCTCGCCCCCGGACTGATTGTTGATTGCTGGCCGCACTGTCCGCCCGGAGCGGAGGACAGTGTTGCTGGCGGACGGCGCACGCACGGCCACGCCACATTCCATCGCGCGATCGCGCCAAAGGGAAGGGGTCCTTCCAGCCGACCTCGCCCCGCGGGGCATTCGCACCGCGCCTTTTCACGGCAGCGAGAGCTTGTAAAATTGTGAACTCACATGACCCCCGTCCCCTCCTGTCGGCGGCGATGGCGCGAGCTATGGCTATCGCCCGCGGCTAAAAAGCGGGTCCTTCCTGGCGCGTTGCAAATGCGGGCATTTTGCCCGGCGCCACCGCGCTAGTGTTGCGCATTGCGGATGATGCAACGGCAGCAACCGTTGCTGCCGCTTCGAGGCTCTAGTCTAACTCCCCGGAGGGGCGGACAGCGGCGGACGGCTCGTTGGCGGTCGCTGTCCGCTCTAACTCATTGGCCACGTTGGCGAGCGGACAGGCGGACGGCGCGGACGGCCTTTTTTTATTAGAGTCTCTGGGAGGTTCCTCTGTCGGTAATGCTGTCTGGAGCGATGCACACGCCGGGGCCGTTGGGTGTGGCATGCGACAACGGGGGCAGGCGCCCGTCCGCCCTGTCCGCCCTGTCCGTAGCCCTGTTGGATCAGGCTCTTGCGGCAAAGTGGTCAGCTGTCCGCCACCGTCCGCTGTCTGTCCGCCGGGCGCTCCACTTTGCTCCGTGTGCTTCCCTAACGCTTCCCCGCTCGCGCGGTCTCTTCGACGCCGCGGCGGCGCGGGGACTCAATATCTTGATTCGATTGTTAAATTCTGGAGCGGGCGAAGGGATTCGAACCCTCGACCCCAACCTTGGCAAGGTTGTGCTCTACCCCTGAGCTACGCCCGCGCCCCGAAGGCGGGCATCATACAAAGGTGAGGGCGGTTTGCAAGTCCGCGGCCTTCTGTCGCCGCACCTCGCGCCCCGACGCGGCGCCGCCGCGGGTTTGAAATCCGCCGCGCCGCGCGCCACTATCGCGGCCATGACGCGCGCCTTTCCGCTCGCCGCCGCCCTGCTGCCGCTCGCGCTTGCCGCCTGCAGCCTCATCGCCTCGGTGCGCGAGGAGACCCCGACCGGCCGTTGCGGCGAGTTCATGCAGCAGGCCTTTCCCGGCGGCGACATCACCGTGACCAAGACGGCGGTGGTGCCGGTCGAGACGCAGAGCATCGCCACCATCGTCGCCGCGGCCGAGGGCACGCGCAAGAACGTCGCGCCCAACGGCGTGCCGCTGCGCGAGGTCGCGGTCGAATGCCGCTTCAACGAGGGCATCCTCACCGGCTTCCGCTGGACCAAGGGTCCGCTGCGGTAGGACCAGCCGATGGCCGCCACCCCGGACACGCTGTTCCGCCGCCTCGACGCGCTCGGCATCCGCCACGCCACCCATCATCACCCGCCGGTCCACACCGTGGCGGAAGCCGGATCGGTGCGGCTGCGCGGCAGCCTGCCGGGCGGGCATTGCAAGAGCCTATTCTTGAAGGACCGCAAGGGCGGGCTGTGGCTGGTGGTGGTGCTGGAGGACCGCCGGCTCGACCTCAAGGCGCTCGCCGACCGCCTGGCCGCGCCGCGCTTCTCCTTTGCCAGCCCCGAGCTGCTGCAGCAGGTGCTGGGGGTGAGCCCGGGCAGCGTCACCCCCTTCGCGCTGATCAACGATCGCGACGAGCGGCGGGTCCGCATCGTGCTCGATGCCGGCATGCTGGAAGTCGACCCGCTTAACTACCACCCGTTGGTCAATACCGCGACCACAGCCATCTCTCCGGGCGATCTCCAGCGCTTTATCGCCGATTGCGGGCACACGCCCGTGCTTCTGAACCTCGCCGGGCTCGACCGCGCGGGTGATTGAGGGAGTGCTTGTCAGCGGCCGGCTCCGCCGCCATGTTTAGGGGGAAAATCAGGGGAACGCACGCTTATGGAACCTATTCTCGGCATCTCGCCCGCGCCGGCGGACACGGCCAACCTGGTCAAGAACGGCACCACCGCCACGTTCATGGCCGACGTCGTCGACGCCTCGCACGATGCCGCCATCGTCGTCGATTTCTGGGCGCCCTGGTGCGGCCCCTGCAAGCAGCTCGGCCCGGCGCTGGAAAAGGCGGTCAGGGACGCGCGCGGCGCCGTCCGCATGGTCAAGATCAACATCGACGAGAACCCTGAGCTGGCGCAGCAGATGCGCATCCAGTCGATCCCCGCGGTCTATGCCTTCAAAGACGGCCGCCCGGTCGACGGCTTCGTCGGCGCGGTGCCGGAGAGCCAGGTGAAGCAGTTCGTCGGCCGGCTGGCCGGCGGCGCTGCGGGCCCGTCGCCGATCGAGGAGGCGCTGGCGCTCGCCCAGGAGGCGATGGCCGCCGGCGACGCCGCACGCGCCGCCAACATCTACGGCCAGATCCTGCAGCACGAGCCCGGTACGGTCGAGGCGGTGGCCGGGCTCGCGCGCATCGCCATCGGGCGCAAGGAATTCGCCAAGGCCCGCCAGCTCCTCGACCGCGTGCCGAAGGAAGCGGCGAACCACGCCGAATTGGTGGCGGCGCGCACCGCGCTCGAGCTCGCCGAGACCGGCGAGAAGGCGCAAGGCGCGGTCGGCGAGCTGCGCCAGCGGCTCGACCGCGATCCCGCCGACCATCAGGCGCGGTTCGACCTCGCCTCGGCGCTGTTCGCCGCGGATGAGCGCGAGCAGGCGGTGGACGAGCTCATGGACCTCGTCCGGCGCGACCGCAAATGGAACGACGAGGCAGCGAGGAAGCAGCTCGTCAAGTTCTTCGAGGCGATGGGCCATGCTGACCCGCTCACGGTGGCGGCGAGGAAGCGCCTCTCGTCGATTCTGTTCTCATGAGCCTGCCGCCCGCCCCCGCTTTCGCCGATCTGCCCGCGAGCCTGCCGATCTTTCCCTTGACCGGCGTCCTGCTGCTGCCGCGCGGCCGGCTGCCGCTCAACATCTTCGAGAAGCGCTACCTCGCCATGACCGAGGACGCGCTCAAGGCGGAGCGGCTGATCGGCATGGTGCAGCCGCAGGCGGGCGAGGGCGATGCCGGCGAGCCGGCGCTGTACCGCACGGGCTGCGCCGGGCGCATGACCTCGTTCAGCGAGACCGACGACGGGCGCTATCTCATCACGCTCACCGGGCTGGCGCGCTTCGACATCGCCCGCGAGCTGCCGCAGGACCGGCTCTACCGCCGTATCGTGCCGGATTGGCAGCCCTATCGCGGCGATCTCGACGACGACGCCCGGCCGATCGAGCGCGAGCGGCTGCTGGCGGCGCTGAAGCCGTTCTTCCGTCGCCACAACATCGTCGCCGAATGGGAGGCGGTCGAGGCGACGCCGGACGACCGCCTCGTCACCACCGTCGCCATGGCGGCGCCGTTCGCGCCCAACGAGAAACAGGCGCTGCTCGAGGCGCGCGACCTCGCCGAGCGGGCGCGGCTGCTGACCGCGCTGGTCGAGATGGCGGCCCATGCCGGCGGCGAGAGCGCCGACGGCGCGCGGCATTAGGAGGGCGAGATGGCCGACCACGCGCCCGATGTCGACCCGCGGCTGCTGGAGATCCTGGTCTGCCCCTTGACCAAGGCGCCGCTGCGCTATGACCGCGCGGCGCAGGAGCTGATCAGCCTCGAGGCCGGGCTCGCCTATCCCATCCGCGATGGCATTCCGATCATGCTGGTGGACGAGGCGCGCGCGCTCGACGAGGCGGAGAAGGCGACGCTGCAGGCCGCGCCGCCCGCGCCGTGAGCGAGCGCTGGCCGGTCGAGCTGCGTCTGAAAAAGGCCGAGAAGCTGCTAGAGGTCGCCTTCGACGACGGCGCGCGCTTCCGCCTGCCGGCCGAATATCTCCGCGTCGAGAGCCCGTCCGCCGAGGTGCAGGGCCACGGCCCCGGCCAGAAGCAGCTCGTCGCCGGCCGCGCCGAGGTGGCGATCATCGCCGTCGAGCCCGTCGGCAATTACGCGGTGCGCCTGGTGTTCGACGATCTCCACGACACCGGCATCTATTCCTGGACTTATCTCTATGAGCTGGGCCAGGAGCAGCCGAAGCGCTGGGCGGCCTATGTCGCGGCGCTGGCGCGAGCCGGCCTCGCGCGCGCGCCGAAGCGGGGGTGAGGCAGCCGCCTCACAGCTTCAGGATCTTCGCCGCGGTGCCGTGGAGCACCATCTGGCGCTCGTTCTCGGTGAGGCCGAGCTCGTCGACCACCTCGACGGGATGGCTGTAGCCCATGTCGAAGCAGTAATCGCTGCCGAGCATGACGCGGTCGACGCCGATTTCGGCGATGACGAATTTCATGATCTTCTTGGAATGCGCCACCGTGTCGTAGGTGAAGCGGCGCAGATACTCGCTCGGCGGCCGCTTCAGATGCGCCAGCTCCGGGCGCACCTGCGCGCCATGATCCCAGCGGCCGATCAGGATCGGCACGACGCCGCCGGCATGCGGCAGGCAGACCTCCAGGCCGGGGAAGCGGTCCATGACGCCGCCGAAGATGAGATGCGCGCAGGCGATCGCGGTGTCGAGCGGGTTGCCGATGAGGTTGTTGAGATAGAACGGCTTCAGCCGGTCGCTGCGGTCGAGCGTCTTTAGGGGATGGAGGAAGACCGGCAGGCCCAGCGCCTCGATGCGCGCGAAGACCGGGGTGAAGCGGGGATCGTCGAGATCGCGGTCCTCGATATTGGTGCCGAGATAGACGCCGCGGATGCCGGGGAGCTTGGCGGCGCGGTCGAGCTCGTCGACGGCGCGGTCGGGATCGCCCATCGGCAGCGTGGCGAGCCCGACGAAGCGCTTGGGATGCGCCTGATGCGCGCCGCTCGCCGCGTCGTTCCAGGCGCGCGCCAGGCGCTGCGACAGCTCCGGCGGCGCCCAGTAGAGCATCGGCGCGGTCAGCGACAGCGCATGCGTCTCGACGCCGCGCTGATCCATCTCGGCAAGCCTGAGCGCGAGGTCGGTGAACTTCGCCTCGTAATGCACGGGACCGATGAAGAAGCCGTCGGGCGCGGCGCGGTAGTCGAGGCCGTAGGGTTTGCCCGCCTCGCCGAGGATGTCGAGATAGGCCTGCGGGTAGTAATGCGCGTGGATGTCGATGGCGCGCGCGCCCGGGCTGTCGGCAGAGGCCAGCGCCGCGCCCGGCGCCGCCGCCGTGCCGCTGGCGCCAAGCGCGCCCACCGCCGCCGCCGCAAGCCCGCCCTGGATGACTTGCCGGCGCGGCAGCTCGTGGCCGCCGCAACCTTCCTCGTGCATCGTGCTTCCTCCGGCCCCGCCGCACCCGTTGGGGCCGGAGCTTAGCCGGTAAGGTCCGGTCCTGCCGAACGAAATCGGCGGTGGTGCAGCCCCTGGCGACGCGGATAGACTGGGCGCCGGCGCCGCGCTCTCCGGAGGTTCGCCTTGCCCTGCTCAAGCCGCCATCACCGCTGCCGGCGGCGCCGGCCATGACGCCGTCGGCCGACACGCCCGACCCGGCGCTGATCGACGATCTCGTCGCCGCCAACCACATTCTCTATCGCGAAGGCGTGGTCGACGGCTTCGGCCATGTCAGCGCGCGCCACGACAAGCGCCCGGACCGCTTCCTGCTGGCGCGCAGCATGGCGCCGGGCCTCGTCACCACCGACGACATCCTCGATTTCGATCTCGACGGCAACGCCATCGCGGCCGGCGGCCGCGCGCTCTATCTCGAGCGCTTCATCCACTGCGAGATCTATAAGGCGCGTCCCGACGTCGCGGCGATCGTGCACAGCCATTCGCCCTCGGTCATCCCGTTCGGCGCGACCGCAGTGGCGCTCAGGCCGATCTATCACATGAGCGCCTTTCTCGGCACCGGCGCGCCGGTGTTCGAGATCCGCGAGTCCGGCGGCGACGGCACCGACATGCTGATCCGCAGTCCCGCGCTCGGCGCCGCGCTGGCCAAGCGCCTCGGCGGCGCGGCGGTGGCGCTGCTGCGCGGGCATGGCAATGTCGTGGTGGCAGAGACGCTGCGCCTTGCCGTCTTCCGCGCGATCTATACCGAGATCAATGCCAGGCTCGAGGCCGAGGCGCTGCTGCTCGGCCAGGGCCGGGTCACGTTTCTCAACGAGCAGGAGGCGGCAGCGGCGACAGCGACCAACACCCCGCAGGTCGGCCGCGCCTGGGAGCTGTGGAAGCGCAAGGCGATGGGAGGAATCCCGTGAAGCTTTACACCTCGATCGGCCCCAATCCGAAGGTCGTGCGCATGTTCATGGCGGAGAAGGGGATCGAGCTGCCCAAGGTCGAGATCGACCTCATGGGCGGCGAGAATCGGCGCGAGCCTTACCTGACGAAAAATCCGAGCGGCCAGCTGCCCTGCCTCGAGCTCGATGACGGCAGCTTCCTCGCCGAGATCACCGCCATCTGCGAATATCTCGACGAGGCCTTTCCCGGCCCGTCCTTGATCGGCGCCACGCCGCAGGAGCGCGCCCAGACGCGCATGTGGATCCGCCGCATCGACCTCAACATCCTCGAGCCGCTGGCCAACGGCTTCCGCTTCTCCGACGGGCTGAAAATGTTCAGGGATCGCGTCCACGTCATTCCGCAGGCGGCCGCCGATCTCAAGCAGATCGCCCGGGAGAAGCTCGCCTGGCTCGACGGGCTGATGGCCGGCAAGACTTATATCTGCGGCGAGCGGCTCAGCCTCGCCGATCTCCTGCTCTTCGCCTTCCTCGAGTTCGGCAAGCGCGTCGGCCAGCCGCTCGATCCCGCGCTCGCCGCCCTTCCCGCCTGGTACGAGCGCATCAAGGCGCGCCCCAGCGCCAAGGCGTGACCGCGCGACGTCAGGACGCCGCCGCGTCGAGCGCCGGTACCGCCGCGTCAGCGGCGTCAAACGCAGACGCGCAGGTCGCGCGCAGCACCGTCAGCAATCGCTCCGGGACCGGCTCCTCGGCAACGGCGCCGTAAAGCGCCTGGAACAGCGCCGTACCGTCGCTCTTGCCGCTGAGGAAGCCCTCGATCTCGATCGCGACCGCAAGCTCCGCCACTTCCTTCCGTCCGCCCATCGTCTAGATTCCTTCCGCCGTGCCCCGATTTTCCCAACGTCCTCGCGTTACAAACGGTTACACCCGGTTACGGTTCCAGCGATATTGCAATTTTTTTCGCTGATTTATGGCGAATTGTAACGGACGCGAAGAATCTCCAGGAAAATCAATCTGCTGGATAGATCACGGGCACCTGTCGCACCGGATCAGAGCGGCTCGCCGCGCGCCAGCCGCGGCAGCTCGCCGAGCGTGCCCATGGCGTGGCGCATCAGCACGCGCTTCACCGGCGGCAGCTTGTCGACCAAAGCGAGGCCGAGATCGCGCAGCAGCTTCAGCGGCGGCACGGTGTTGGAGAACAGCCGGTTGAGCCCGTCGGTGACGGCGGCGAGGCTGAGCGTGTCGAGGCGCCGCCAGCGCTCATAGCGCTCGAGGATCCCCGCAGTGCCGATATCGAGCCCGAGGCGGCGCGCATCGACGATGAGCTCGGCCAGCGCGGCGATGTCGCGGATGCCGAGATTGAGGCCCTGGCCGGCGATGGGATGGATGACATGCGCGGCATCGCCCACCAGCGCCAAGCGCGGCGCGACATAGCGCTCGGCGTGGAGCAGCGCCAACGGATAGGACCAGCGCGGCCCCACCGCCTCGATCTCGCCGAGGAAATCGCCGAAGCGGCGGGCGAGCTCGGCATGAAACCCGGCCGCATCGAGCGCCAGGATCGCCGGCGCCAGCGCCGCCCGCTCGGTCCAGACGATGGAGGAGCGCCGCCCGGTCAGCGGCAGGATGGCGAAAGGCCCGGCCGGGAGGAAATGCTCTACCGCGATGCCGCGATGCGGCAGCGCGTGGCTGACGGTGCAGACGATGCCGGTCTGCGGATAGTCCCATTCGACGGCGCGGATCCCTGCCGCCTGGCGCAGCGGCGAGCGCCGCCCGTCGCAGGCGGCGACGAGCTCGCCCTTGAGCACGCTGCCATCGGCAAGATGCGCCAGCGCGGCGGCGGCGCCGCGCTCGACGCGCTCGACGGCAAGCGGCGCCAGATGAAGCAGGCTCGGCAGCGCGCGGGCGCGCTCGAGCAGCGCGCCGCGCAACACGCGGTTCTCGACGATGTAGCCCAGCGGCGCCGTGCCGAGATCGCGGTGATCGTAATGCAGGAAGAGCGGCGAGCCGCCATCGGCGACGCGGATCTCGAGGATGGGCTCGGCCGCCGCCGCGATCAGCGGCCAGAGGCCGATGCCTTCCAGCACCTGCTTGGAGCCGTGCGCAATGGCGGTGGTGCGGCCGTCGAACGGTTCCGCCAGCGTGGCGGCAGGGTCCTCGCGGTCGATGACCGCGACCTCGATCCCGGACGCGGCGCAGGCAATGGCCAGGCTCAGCCCGGTGAGGCCGCCACCGACGACGATAAGCTCGACGCGACGCTGCATGGCGCGGAGGATGCGGCGCGCGGCGGGGCTTGTCCAGGCGCGTGTCTGTCGGCGCGGGCGTCAGCGCCGCAGGAAGCGCCACAGCAGCATGGCGCCAACGATCAGCAGGATGCCGAGCCAGGAGAGCTCGAACTCGAAGGCGCCTTGCGCCACCGAGACGGAGAGCGCGCGGGTGTTGACCAGCGCCCAGAGCGAGACCATGGCTTGGAGTCTAGCGTGGATTTCTCAGCCAGGCACGAGGGGATACCGGCGTGCCATCGATGTCGTTTGTGCCGCTTCCCGCGTCGCATATGCTTACCAGCAAAGCAGGGGCTGGTACATTGCCTAAAAAATAGTCAGTCATTAAAATGCTTTTATGATTGAGGCGCAGCAGCCACGCCGTCCATCGCGTCTGCTCCCCTGGCACGATTCTTGATTTCAGCGCCATGGCGGCCGGCTTGGGGGGCCGTTCCGGCCGGCATTCGCTCGGTCCTTACGGGAGGTAAGCTCACATGAAATGTCGTTCGTTGGTTACCTGGATGGCGCGCGTGTTGCCGCTGGCGGCGCTCGCCGTGCTCATTCCGCTGACGTTCGCCGCTGCGCAGCAACCCGCGGCCGACCCCGCCGCGCCGGCGGCAGCCGCAGCGGCGGAACCCGCGCCGCCGGCCTGCGATGCCAAGACCTTGGAGAAATGCACGCCCAATTCCGGCGACACCGCGTGGATGCTCACCTCGGTGGCGCTGGTGCTGATGATGACCGTCCCCGGGCTCGGCCTCTTCTATGGCGGCATGGTGCGCAAGAAGAATGTCGGCGACACCGTGATGACCAGCTTCGCCATCACCTGTCTTGTCACGGTGCTGTGGGCGATCCTCAATTACAGCACGGCCTTCCGCGCGGGCTCGGGGTTCATCGGCGGGCTCGACCGTGCCTTCCTGCAAGGCATTTTGAGCGACATCTCGAAAGGCATCGGCAATCCCAATCCGCTGGCGCCGACCATCCCCGAGACGGTCTATATGTGCTTCCAGATGACGTTTGCGATCATCACGCCCGCGCTGATCGCCGGCGCCTTCGCCGAGCGCATGAAGTTCTCGGCGATGCTGTGGTTCATCGGCCTCTGGGCGACCCTGGTCTATGCGCCGATCGCGCATTGGGTGTGGGGACCGGACGGCTTCCTCAACAGCAGCAATGACGCCGCCTGGGTCAAGGTGCTGGACTTCGCCGGCGGCACGGTGGTGCATATCAATTCCGGCGTCGCCGGGTTGATGTGCGCGCTGATGCTCGGCAAACGCAAGGATTCGGGTCCGGCGCACAACGTCGTGCTCACCTTCATCGGCGCCTCGCTGCTGTGGGTCGGCTGGTTCGGCTTCAACGCCGGCTCGGCGGTGAGCGCCGGCATGCAGGCCGGCATGGCGATGACGGTGACGCAGGTCGCCACCGCGGTCGCGGCGCTGACCTGGATGTTCGTCGAATGGGCCCATCGCGGCAAGCCGACGGTCGTCGGCATCTGCAGCGGTGCGGTCGCGGGCCTCGTCGCCATCACCCCGGCCTCGGGCTTCGTCGGCCCGGTCGGCTCGATGGTGATCGGCGTCGCCGCCGGCGTCTGCTGCTACCTGGGCGCGGTCTTCGTCAAGGCGCTGTTCGGCTATGACGACGCGCTCGACGCCTTCGGCGTGCATGCGGTGGGCGGCGCCGCCGGCGCCATCCTCACCGGCGTCTTCGCGATCAGCGAGTATGGCGGCACGTCGGGACTGATCGAGGGCAACCCCGGCCAGGTGGTCAACCAGCTCACCGGCGTCGCCATCGTCATCGTCTACGACGTGATCGCCAGCCTGATCATTCTCAAGGTGGTCGATATGGTCATCGGCTTGCGCGTCGATGTCGAGATCGAACGCGATGGGCTCGACCTCGCGCTGCATGGCGAAACGGTCCAATAACGGGTCTTCCTCCCCGTAGGACCTGGGGGTGCTGCAAGGCACCCCCCTCTTTTTTGCGCCCGGCCCGGCCGGCCGCGCCGAGAAGCCCAGCAGACCCGCCGTCGTAAAGGCGGCGTAAAGACCGGCGCTTATCGGAACTTTATGCGCCTGCGCTGAGATCGGTCTCGATTCTTTATCGCCCGCCGCCTTTCTCTAGGGCGTCGCCGCGAGCCCGGCGGCAGCTCACGGAGGATCGTCGGCCATGATGACCAGCAGCGGCACTGCAGCACTCGACACCCGCCCGGCGCGGGCCATGCCGCAAGCGCGCGCCGCGACGCCATCCTGGTTTCGCAGCACCGCGGCGCGTCGCGCCGTGTTCCGCGTCTGGCGCGACGAGCGCGGTCTCTGGCGTGTCGAAGGCAGCGACGGCATGACCGGCGGCGCCTTCTTCGAGCGCGCCGCCGCGCTCCGCTTCGCGCGCCGCGAAAGCACCGGGGTTCCCATGCTGGTGCTGATCCTTTAGGCGCCGCCGGACCATGAGCGCCATCCCCGCTTGCGCGGTCGCAACGCTGCGCGGCTATGCGACGGCGGTGCCGACGCCGTTCCGCGGCGACCATATCGACGAGAACGCGTTCCGCGCCTTCTGCGACTGGCAGATCGGCGAAGGCATCGCCGCTCTCGTCGTCAACGGCACCACCGGCGAAGCGCCGACCTTGAGCCTCGGGGAGCAGCGCCGTCTCATTCGCGCCGCGGTCGAGACCGCCGCCGGTCGCGTGCCGGTGATTGCCGGCGCCGGCTCGAACGCCACCGCCCACGCCGTCGAGATCGCGCGTGAAGCCGAGGCGGCGGGCGCCGACGGCTTGCTGGCGGTCACGCCCTACTACAACCGGCCGTCGCAGCGCGGCCTCTTTCTCCACTTCCGCGCCATGCACGACGCCACCTCGCTTCCCATCCTGCTCTACGATGTGCCCTCGCGCACCGCCTGCAGCCTGGCGATCGACACCGTCCTTCGCCTCGCCGATCTGCAGCGCATCGTCGGTCTCAAGGACGCGACGGGCGATCTGGCGCGGGCGCTCCGCCTGCACGCGTTGGTCGGCGATCGCTTCCGCCTGCTGAGCGGCGATGACGCGACCACACTGGACTTTCTGACGGCGGGCGGACACGGCGCCATATCCGTTGTCGCCAACGTCGCGCCGGCGCTGGCGGTGAGGCTCCACCGCGCCTGGCAGCGGGGCGCGGCGGGCGATGCGCGCGCCATCGCCGCGGCGCTGGCGCCGCTCGCCGCCGCCCTCTTCGCCGAAAGCAACCCGGTGCCGGTGAAATGCGCGCTGGAGGCGATGGGCTGGATGAGCGCCGCGGTCCGCTTGCCGCTCTGCGCGGCGTCGGACAAGACCCGGGGCCAGGTCGCGGCGGCGCTCGGCGAGCTCGGTCTCATGCCGCCCCGCGAGCCGGCAGCCTGCGCGCTTCAAATAAAGATCGAGTAAGAAACCGCTCCGCGCGGCAAGCGCCGATGCGATGGGCAGAAGAGGATCTTCGGTCATGTGGGATGGCATCCGCGCCGGCAGGCCAGGACGCAGCGTCGGCGACGCGCGCCGCCGCCCGATGGACCCGCTGCTCAAATCCATCGTCATGGACCTCCTCATCACCACTGGTGGCTTTCTGCTGACGGTGGTCGCGGTGGTCCTCGCCGTGCAGGGCCTGTCGCTGAACTGATGCGGGGTGCCGAACCGCTCTTTACGCCGCCTTTACATCAGCGCCCTCGATTCCCTCTCGATTTTATACGCGCCGGCCGCCTTTTAATGGGCAGTCGCTGCAGCGTTGGCGCGCTTCGGTTGGGGGTTGCGCGTGCCGTGACGGTTTTGCTGCGGTTGATCCACGTCAACTCCGAGCGTCGCCGCCGGTGGCAGTCTGACCTGGCGGCAAAGGAGAGTAAGATGCTCGACACGGTACTGCTGGCGGCAGGCGTGGCGTTCTTCGTCCTCGCCATTGCCTATGTCGCCGCCTGCGACAGAATGTGAGGCAGCCATGCTGATCGACTACATCCTCGGCGGCGGCGTGAGCCTCGCCATCATGATCTATCTCGTCTTCGCTCTCATCCGGCCCGAGCGTTTCTAGGAGCGCGCCATGACTGCAAACGGTTGGCTTCAGATCGCGCTGTTTTGCGTGATCGTGATCGCGCTCGCGCGGCCGCTGGGCGGCTACATGACGCGCGTCTTCGCCGGCGAGAGGACCCTGCTGACCCCGGCGTTGCGCCCGGTCGAGCGGGCGATCTACCGGATCTGCGGCATCGACGAGACGGTCGAGCAGCACTGGCTGGTCTATGCCGTGGCGATGCTGCTGTTCAGCGTCGCGGGCTTCGTCACCCTCTATGCGCTGCAGCGCCTGCAGGGCGTGCTGCCGTTCAATCCGCAAGGCCAGACCGCGGTCGAGGAGAGCCTCGCCTTCAACACCTCGGTGAGCTTCATCAGCAACACCAACTGGCAGTCCTACGTGCCGGAGACCACGATGAGCTATCTCGTGCAGATGGCCGGGCTCACCGTGCACAATTTCCTTTCGGCGGCGACCGGCATCGCGCTGGCGGTGGCGCTGGTGCGCGGCTTCGCCCGGCGCTCGACCGCCACCATCGGCAATTTCTGGGTCGATCTCACGCGCTGCACGCTTTACATTTTACTGCCGCTGTCGATCGTCGTCGGCCTGTTCTTCGTCTGGCAGGGCATGCCGCAGAATCTGAACGCCTATGTCGACGCCGCCACGCTCGACGGCGCCAAGCAGACGATCGCGCAAGGCCCGGTCGCCTCGCAAGAGGTGATCAAGATGCTCGGCACCAATGGCGGCGGCTTCTTCAACGCCAATTCGTCCCATCCTTACGAGAACCCAAACGCGCTCACCAATTTCGTCCAGCTCGTGCTGATCTTCTCGATCGGCGCCGCCCTTACCAACCTGCTGGGGCGCATGGTCGGGGATGAGCGCCAGGGCTGGGCGGTCTTCGCCGCCATGGGGATCCTGTTCCTGGTCGGCGTGACCACCGCCTATTGGGCGGAAGCCGCCGGCAACCCGGCTTTTGCCGCCCTCCACATCGACAGCGCGCCGTCACCGGCACAGGCCGGCGGCAATATGGAAGGCAAGGAAGTCCGCTTCGGCATCGCCGACAGCGCGCTCTTCGCCACGGTCACCACCGATGCGTCGTGCGGCGCGGTCAACAGCATGCATGACAGCTTCACGCCGCTGGGCGGCATGATCCCGCTGGTCAACATCCAGCTCGGCGAGGTCATCTTCGGCGGCGTCGGCTCCGGGCTCTACGGCATGCTCGCCTTCGCCATCGTCGCGATGTTCGTCGCCGGCCTCATGGTCGGGCGCACGCCGGAATACCTCGGCAAGAAGCTCGAGGCGAAAGAAGTCAAGATGGCGATCATCGCGCTGTTGAGCCTGCCGCTGTCCATGCTCGGCTTCACCGCGATTGCGACGGTGGTTCCCGCCGGTCTCGCCGGCATCGCCAATAGCGGACCGCACGGCTTCAGCGAGATCCTCTACGCCTACACCTCGGCCACCGGCAACAACGGCAGCGCCTTTGCCGGCATCAGCGCCAATACGCTCTTCTACAACACGACGCTGGCCTTCGCGATGCTGATCGGCCGCTTCCTCTTCGTCATCCCGTTACTCGCGGTGGCGGGATCGCTGGCGCAGAAAAAGCTCCTGGCGCCGTCGCTCGGCACGTTCCCGACACACAGCCCGCTTTTCGTCGGCCTGCTCGTCGGCGTGGTGCTGATCATCGGCGGCCTCACCTCTTTCCCGGCCATCTCGCTGGGCCCCGTGGTCGAGCATGTCGCGATGAGCGCCGGCACGCTCTATCCCGCGCCGTGAGCCCGAAGATCCCGTAGAAGGACTTGCTCTCATGACCGACCTCTCCCCCGTCGCGCCGCCGAAGCAGATGCTGTTCAAGCGTCAGATGCAGCCGATCGCGCTGCTCGACAGCAAGCTGATCGTGCCGGCGATCTCGGCCTCGTTCCGCAAGCTCGATCCGCGGACGCTCGCCAAGAACCCCGTCATGTTCGTGGTCGAGATCGTCTCGGTGCTGAGCACGATCTTCTTCCTGCGCGACCTCTTCGGCGGCGGCAGCGCGGTGATCGGGAACAACGCGCTGTTCTCCGGCCAGATCACGGCGTGGCTGTGGTTCACCGTGCTGTTCGCCAATTTCGCCGAGGCGGTGGCCGAGGGCCGCGGCAAGGCACAGGCGGACACGCTGCGGCGGATGCGCACCGACACCAAGGCAAAGCGCCTCGCCGCCGCCGCGTCGCGCCAATTCGAGCTGATCGGCGCAGCGGCGCTTCAGCCCGGCGATCTCGTGCTGGTCGAGACCGGCGACTTCATCCCGAGCGACGGCGAGGTGATCGAGGGCGTCGCCTCGGTCGATGAATCCGCCATCACCGGCGAATCCGCTCCCGTCATCCGTGAGAGCGGCGGCGACCGCTCGGCGGTGACCGGCGGCACGCGCGTCACCTCCGACTGGCTCAAGGTCAAGATCACGGCGGCGCAGGGCTCGACCTTCCTCGACCGCATGATCGCCCTCGTCGAGGGCGCGGTGCGGCAGAAGACGCCGAACGAGATCGCGCTCAACATCCTGCTCGCCGGCATGACGATCATTTTCGTTTTCGCGACCGTCACCATCCCGAGCTTCGTCGCCTATGCCGGCGGCGCCGTCTCGGTGGTGGTGCTGGTGGCGCTCTTCGTCACCCTGATCCCGACGACGATCGGCGCGCTGCTCTCGGCCATCGGCATCGCCGGCATGGACCGGCTGGTGCGCTTCAATGTGCTCGCCATGTCCGGCCGCGCCGTCGAGGCGGCGGGCGATGTCGACACGCTGCTGCTCGACAAGACCGGCACCATCACGCTCGGCAACCGCCAGGCGGCGGAGCTCTTCCCGCTGTCCGGCATCGATCCGCGCGATCTCGCCGACGCGGCGCAGCTCTCCTCCTTGAGCGACGAGACGCCGGAAGGGCGCTCGATCGTCGTGCTGGCCAAGGAGAAATACGGGCTGCGCGGCCGCGAGATGGCGCCGCTCAACGCCCAGTTCATCCCGTTCTCGGCGCAGACCCGCATGAGCGGCGTCGACATCGAGGGTCACGTCATCCGCAAAGGCGCGGTCGACGCCATCCTCGAGCATGTGCGCCAGGTCACCGGCGCACCGGGGCGCGCCGCGGGGCCGGCGGACATGCAGGCGATCGTCGAGCGCATCTCGCGCGGCGGCGGCACGCCGCTCGCGGTGGCGCGCGACGGAAGGCTGCTCGGCATCATCCATTTGAAGGACATCATCAAGGGCGGCATCCGCGAGCGCTTCGCCGAGCTCAGGCAGATGGGCATTCGCACCGTGATGATCACCGGCGACAACCCCTTGACCGCCGCCGCGATCGCCGCCGAGGCGGGGGTCGACGACTTCCTGGCGCAGGCGACGCCCGAGGACAAGCTCCGCCTCATCCGCGGCGAGCAGGCCAAGGGCAAGCTCGTCGCCATGTGCGGCGACGGCACCAACGACGCGCCGGCGCTGGCCCAGGCCGATGTCGGCGTCGCCATGAACACCGGCACGATGGCGGCGCGCGAGGCCGGCAACATGGTCGATCTCGACAGCGACCCGACGAAGCTGATCGAGATCGTCGCCATCGGCAAGCAGCTGCTGATGACCCGCGGCGCGCTCACCACCTTCTCGATCGCCAACGACGTCGCCAAGTATTTCGCCATCATCCCGGCAATGTTCGTCGCCTTCTATCCGCAGCTCGGCATCCTCAACATCATGCATTTGCGGACGCCCGAGAGCGCCATCCTGTCGGCGATCATCTTCAACGCGCTGATCATCGTCGCGCTCATCCCGTTGGCGCTGCGCGGCGTGCGCTACCGGCCGGCCGGCGCCGCCAGCATCCTGCGGCGCAATCTCTGGCTCTATGGCGCCGGCGGCCTCGCCGTGCCGTTCATCGGCATCAAGCTCATCGATCTCGTCGTCACCGCGCTAGGCCTCGCCTGAGGAGCCGCTCATGCTGAAGCAAATCCGCCCCGCCATCCTGATGATCGTCGTCATGACGCTCATCACCGGCCTCGCCTACCCGCTGGCCATGACCGGCATCGCCCAGGCCGTCTTTCCCTACCAGGCCAATGGCAGCCTCATCGTCAAGAGCGGCAAGGTGGTGGGCTCCGAGCTCATCGGCCAGAACTTCACCGCCGCCAAATACTTCCACGGCCGCCCGTCGGCCACCACCGACACCGACCCGAACGACGCGACCAAGACCGTGGCGGCGCCCTACAACGCCGCCAATTCCGGCGGCTCGAACCTGGCGCCCACGGCCCAGCCGCTGGTCGACCGGGTGAAGGACGCGGCCGCCGGGCTCGCGCCCGCGAACCCCGCGGCGCCGGTGCCGGTCGATCTCGTGACCACCTCGGCCAGCGGGCTCGACCCCGACATCACCCCGGCCGCCGCCTTCTTCCAGGTGCCGCTGGTCGCCAAGGCGCGCGGCTTTGACGAGGGCCGGGTGCGCAAGCTCGTCGACGACAATATCCAGGGCCGCTTCCTCGGCGTGCTCGGCGAGCCGCATGTCAACGTACTGAAGCTCAACCTGGCGCTGGATGCCTTGGCGAAGTAGCGCCGCCGCCGGGTCGCGGCGGCGGATGGGGCGGGACGGCGCCCGAGGACCGGCGCTATAATGAAATTCATGCCCGCCGCCGACCGATCCGAGCGTAACCAGCGGCCCTCGCCCGACGCCCTGCTCGAGGCGGCGGTGCAGGAAGGGCGCGGCAAGCTCAAGATCTTTCTCGGCGCGGCGCCGGGGGTGGGCAAGACCTACGAGATGCTGCAGGCGGCGCAGGCCAAGCGCCGCGAGGCCATCGACGTCGTCATCGGCGTCGTCGAGACCCATGGACGGCGCGAGACCGAGGCGCTGCTCGCCGGGCTCGAGGTGGTCCCCCGGCGGCGCGTCGACTACAAGGGCCGCATGCTCGCGGAGATGGATCTCGACCGCATCCTGCTGCGCCGACCGCGGCTGGTGCTGGTCGACGAGCTCGCGCACACCAACGCGCCGGGTGGGCGCCATCCCAAGCGCTATCTCGATGTCGAGGAGCTGCTCGCCGCCGGCATCGACGTCTACACCACGCTCAACATCCAGCATGTCGAGAGCCTCAACGACGTGGTGGCGCAGATCACCCGCATCCGCGTGCGCGAGACCGTGCCCGACAGCATCCTCGACCGCGCCGACGATATCGAGGTGGTCGACCTCTCGCCCGAGGATTTGATCCAGCGCCTCAAGGAGGGCAAGGTCTACCTGCCGCATCAGGCCGAGCGCGCGGTGCAGCACTACTTCAAGCCCGGCAACCTCACCGCCTTGCGCGAGCTGGCGCTCAGGCGCACGGCGCAGCGCGTCGACGAGCAGATGCTGACCTATATGCGCCAGCACGCCATCAGCGGCCCCTGGGCGGCGGGCGAGCGCGTGCTGGTCTGCGTCAGCGAGGCGCCCGACTGCGCCGCGCTCGTCCGCTACGCCAAGCGGCTCGCCGACCGCCTGCACGCGCCGTGGACCGCGCTCTATGTCGAGACCGCGCGCTATCACCGCCTGGGCGAGCAGGAGCGCGACCGCATCGCCGATGGCCTCCGGCTCGCCGAGAAGCTCGGCGGCGAGGCCATCACCATCCCCGGCGGCCGCATCGCCGAGGACGTCGTCGGCTACGCCCAGGCCAACAACATCACCCATATCGTCTTGGGCAAGTCGGAGCGGTCGCGCTGGTTCGAGATGCTGCACGGCTCGGTGGTGCACGATCTCGTGCGCCGCGCCGGCAACATCAGCGTCCATGTCATCGCCGGCGGGGGCGAGGGCGCGGCGCCGGCGGCAACGGTGGCGACGCGCCAGCGCAGCGACGGCGTCGATCCCCGGCCCTACGTCGCCACCGCCGCGATCATCGCGGTGGCGGTGGGCGTGGGCCTCGTCCTGCAGCAAATCCTCAGCGTGCAGAACATCAGCCTGGTGTTCCTGACCGGCATCCTGGTCTCGGCGATCCGCTTCGGCCTGCTGCCCTCGCTCTTCGCCTGCCTCATCGGCGTGCTCGCCTATAATTTCTTCTTCCTGCCGCCGATCTACACCTTCACCATCGCCGATCCCGAGAACGTCGTCGCGCTGTTCTTCTTCCTCATCGTCGCGGTCATCGCCAGCAATCTCGCCGGCCGCACGCGCAACCAGGTGCTGACGGCGCGCAGCCGCGCGCGCACCACCGAGGAGCTCTTCGCCTTCTCGCGCAAGCTCGCCGGCATCGCCACGCTCGACGACCTGCTCTGGGCCACGGTCTACCAGATCGCCTCGATGCTCAAAGTGCGCGTCGTGCTGCTGCTGCCGGCGGGCAACAGCATCGCGGTGCGCGCGGGATATCCGCCCGAGGACCAGCTCGACGAGGCCGACCTCGCCGCGGCGCAATGGACCTGGGAGCACAACCGCGCCGCCGGGCGCGGCGCCGACACGCTGCCGGGCGCCAAGCGCCTGTTCCTGCCGCTGCGCACCGGGCGCGCGCCGATCGGCGTGCTCGGCATCGACCGCGACGAGCCCGGCCCGCCGCTGACGCCCGATGGCCGCCGCCTGCTCGACGCGCTCGCCGATCAGGCCGCGGTCGCTATCGAGCGCATCACGCTGGTCGAGGACATCGACCGCGCCCGCGTCACCGCCGAGACCGAGCGGCTGCGCGCGGCGCTGTTGACCTCGGTGTCGCACGATCTGCGCACACCGCTCGCCTCGATCATCGGCTCGCTCACCAGCCTCAGGAGCTATGGCAACAGCTACGACGATGCCACGCGCGAGACGCTGCTGGCGACGATCCAGGCCGAGGCGGAACGCCTCAACCGCTTCATCGGCAACCTGCTCGACATGACCCGGCTCGAATCCGGCGCCATCGAGATCAAGCCCGAGCCCGAGGACCTCGCCGAGATCGTCGGCACGGCGCTGCAGCGCGCCGGTCGGCTGCTCGCCGAGCACCGCGTCGCCGTCGATCTCGCGCCCGACTTGCCGTTGCTGCGCGTCGATTACCTGCTGCTCGAGCAGGCGCTGTTCAACCTGCTCGACAACGCCGCGAAATACGCGCCGCCGGGCTCGCTAGTGCGCATCGCCGCGCGACGCGAGCGCGGCGCCGTGGCGATCGAGGTGAGCGACGAGGGCGCCGGCGTCCCGCCCGGCGATCTCGAGCGCATCTTCGACAAGTTCTACCGCGTCCAGCAGCAGGACCGGCAGCGCGCCGGCACCGGGCTCGGGCTTGCCATCTGCCGCGGCTTCATCGCCGCCATGGGCGGCACCATCACCGCCGGCAGCCGCAGCGATCGCAGCGGCGCGGTCTTCACCATCCGCCTGCCGGCGGCGAGCGCCGCGGCGGCGGTCGAGGAGGTGGCTCACCATGGCTAGGCGCGCCAGCATCCTGGTGGTCGATGACGAGCCGCCGATCCGGCGGCTGCTGCGCACCAGCCTCGGCGGGCAGGGCTATGACGTGACCGAAGCCGAGGACGGCGCGTCGGCGCTGGCGGCGATCGAGCGCGAGAAGCCCGATCTCGTCATCCTCGATCTCGGCCTGCCCGACATCAGCGGCATCGAGGTCATCCGCAGCGTGCGCCAGCGCTCCAGCCTGCCGATCATCGTGCTGTCGGTGCGCGACGACGAGCGCGGCAAGGTCGAGGCGCTCGATCTCGGCGCCGACGACTATGTCACCAAGCCCTTCGGCGTCGAGGAGCTGGTGGCGCGCATCCGCACCGCGCTGCGCCACCGCTTCCAGGCGCAGGGCGAGAAGCCGGTCTTCGTCTCGGGCGATCTCGCGGTCGATCTCGTGCGCCGCCTCGTTCGGCGCGGCGGCGAGGAGGTGCATCTCTCGCCCAAGGAGTACGATCTACTCGCCGAGCTCGTCGTCAATGCCGGCAAGGTGCTGACCCACCGCCATATTCTCACCAAGGTCTGGGGCCCCGCCCATACCGAGGACGCGCAATATCTGCGCGTCTTCATTCGCAACCTGCGCAACAAGCTCGAGGTCGATCCGGCGCGGCCGCAGCACATCCTCACCGAGCCCGGCGTGGGCTATCGGCTGCGCGAGGGCGCTTAGCGCTGAAGGCCCACACGTCGTGCGGCACCGCTCGGGAGTGGTCAGAAAAAGCCCGGGCGGTGCCCTTACAAAATGCGTAAGCTGGAATGAATGACCTCTCTCTGGTTGCCGTGTCAGCGATCATCTTCGCCTCGACCGATGTCGATGACCTATTTGTCCTGGTCGCCTTCTTTGCGGACTCGCGGTTTCGCCGCTGGCACGTTGTCGCCGGCCAGGTTCTTGGTATTGCCTCTCTTGTCGCTCTCAGCCTTGCGGCAGCCCTTGCCGCGCTTGCAGTCCCACCCGCCTATGTCGGTCTGCTTGGCGTCGCTCCGCTCGTGATCGGGGTCAAGAAACTATGGGGTGCATTTTCGGATGAAGACCGCAACGAAGTCGCGCCGAACGCCCGTCCGACAGGGCGAGAGCGCGGCGAGGTGCTAACAGTAGCCGCTGTGACGATCGCGAATGGCGGCGACAACATCGGTATCTATGCACCGCTATTCGCGACGCAGGCGGGCTGGCAAATGTCGGTCACTATCGCTGTCTTCGCGATAATGACGCTCGTGTGGTGCCTGGTGGCGGGATGGTTGGTCAATCATCCGATGCTCGGCAAACCCATCCGTCGTTACGGACACCGGGTCTTGCCGTTCGTGCTGATCGGGCTTGGCGGACGGATTCTCTATGAGACTGGATCGTTTGATCTGCTTCGGAGGTATGTCGAAAACCGGCCAAACTAACCCACTACCGCGTCGCTGCCGCAATGACTTGGTCGAGCATACCGCCCGATACCAGACAACATGGTCCCCACGGACCGCGCGCGAATGGCACCTCGGGCTAGGAAAGTGACCGTGACCATTGTCTTTTTCTCTTATTCGCACAAGGACGGGGCTCTTAGAGATCAGATCGAAACGCACTCGGCCATGCTGAAGCGCCAGAATGTCATCTCCACGTGCCACGACTGACGCCTTCTCGTTGGGGCCGAGATCCGACCTGCAGGCCGGCGAACCGCGATGTGTCGTGCCATTCCGTCATAGTCGCGTGGCTCAGCCATTCGGCTTTCGCCCTCACCGAGCCGGAGATGCCGCTTTTCCCCACCCGGCTTTTTCCGGGAGTCACCCGTGCGGCACGCCCGGGGTATCAACGGGCGAGTGATGCGAAGGGGGCAAGGGGAATCACGCCGTCAGATTTTCGAACCGCGCTTCGCCCGTACGCCAGTTCTTGCAGCTCTGCCGCTGGCGGCAGTCGAACCAGATGCGCCGGACCTTGCGGGCGAGACGGCAGCAAGTCTTGGCGGCGGGCGGACCGGCAAGCGCAACGTAAACCTTGAGCCTTTGCCCTCTCGGCTTTCCACGGCGATGTCGCCGCCATGGAGATCGACTACGGTCTTGACCAGATAGAGCCCCACGCCGGTCCCGACGATTCCCGGGACGTTGCTGCCGCGAAAATACCGCTCGAACAGCCGTGCGATGTCTTTTTCCGGGATACCAACCCCGCGATCCTCGATCACGACCGCTGTCCGACCAGACTCGGACGTCGCGCTGAGTTTTATCGTACCGCCGTCGGGCGAGTATTTGATGGCATTGGACAGCAGATTGTCGAAGGCTTGGAAGAGCAGCTTCCGGTCGCCAACGATCGGCAAGGGCAGAGTGCCGACGTTCTCGATTATCTGAGCCCTCGGCACGACTTCCCGGTGCAAACGACAGACCTCGCTCAGCAGCGCGCCGAGATCAATCTCTGTCGGATGGAAGTATAGTTGGGCGTCACCCTCGGTCAGCCGCGAAGAATCGATCAGGCTGCCGATGACGCTCGTGATTCTTAGGACCGCACCACGAATCTTCCCGGCGCGCGCGGCAACATCGTCCGGCCCAAGGCGGTCTTTCGCATTGATAAGGCGCTGGGCTTGTCCGTCGATGATCGTTAATGGCGTGCGGAACTCGTGCGAGGCCATCGATACGAAGTTGCGCTGCGACTGCGTCGGACGTTGCTCGGCCGCCAGCTTCTCCGCCAGCAGCGATGCCTGATCCGCCAAGGCCGTTTGACTGATCGCGAGATCGATGACGTTATCGCGAAAGACCACGACCGCCCGCGCCATGTCCCCGATCTCATCGCCGCGCTCGACGCCGGGGATGTTGACATCCGTCTCATTTCCCGCGAGCCCGCGCATGCATCGAGCGAGATCGAGCAGCGGGTCCGCGATCGAGCGCCGCATATAAAGAAGACCGCCAACGACCAACAACCCCGCGAACCCCACCGCGGTGGCCGTGAGCATGCGTGCTTCGCGGTAGGCCAAATCGGCACGCAGACCGGCGCGCTGGGCTTTTTCCACATTAAGGTCGGTCAACGCGTCCAGAGTGCCGCTCGCCGCATCGTAGGCCGAACGCGAGCCCGTCATATACATCGCCGTCGCTTCCGGTATGCGGCCGCTGGACGCCAACGCCAGCACTTGATAGGCGATATCTCTGTAAGCACGCCATTGTGCCTGGGACTTTGTGTAAAGGTCGGCCTCGTCCGTGTCGTGGTAGACCTGCTCGTAACTATGCTGAGCCACGGCAATCCGCCGGTCGAGCTCTTCCCGCTCCCGGTCGTTCGCCACCGTCTCGACTGAGCTCGCAGAAAGCAGAGCGGTCCCTTCCGCAGCGTGGAAGTCTGAGGTGAAGTTGTTGAGATCACCGATGTACTGCGTGCTGCGGAAGAAGCGGTCCTGGATTTCGGCCGAGAATACATAGTAGTCCCTAAGGCGCCAGATGCTGAAAGTGCCAAGGACGACCACCACCAACAGGACGAGCAAGAACACGGTCGAGAAGCGATATCTGATCGAATGTGTTCGGCTCATTGCGGCCTTCTCCCACGACAGAAACGGCGAATGGGGCGATATCGGTCGCGGATCGGGCCCCGATTCGAGGCGCACTTGGATTCTTCACTGAGGCTTCGAGGTCTGCTTCGCTCACGATGGTTAGGATGGATTCAGCGCGATCCTGAAGTGGACATCCGATCTGGTACTCTGCGACATTGGCATGCCCGCTATCTCCGGCTTCGACATCAAGGCGCAATCCGCCGGGAAACACGTCACTCCTGACCAACCCGTGTCCAGCCCTCGGCTTCGTGGCTCGCGACACAAGCCATGGTCTGCGACCAGGGATCAAGGCCGTGCAGGCTCTCCTGGCAAGTCTCGGACATCCCGGTGCGCGGGTTCTTCATCACGACATCAGCGGCGCAGCCGGCCGAGACAACGGCAGCGACGATGAGAACCACGTACCGCAGGATCGGCATCGACGGTACCAACTCCCGATCCGACCTGGCTGCGGCATTGCCGGAGAAATACGAGTTCGATCTCATCGATGACCTCCTGATCGGGAGACTGACTGCGGTCCAGCGGAGATTCCAAAGCTTCCGTCAGCCGCATCGGTCCGGCTCAATGCTTCGGCTGCATGCCCGTTCCATTGATTTTCGCCCCTTTGTTGACGGGTCCGCCGACTGGGCCGCGCGGAGCACCCGCCGACGCAGCAGAATTCACCTGCGCGGGCTTTGCGGCAGTGCTGGTCGTGCTCTGCTGAGGCGGCTGAGCGTAAGTCGCAGTTGCGGCTATCACACCAACAACAACCAACGCGAAGAGAGCGAGAGAGAGTCCGAAGAGAAGAAAATCGACTTTCATTCCACGCCTCCATTGAGCCCACCAGCGCTCGACGATTCCGGTGTGGATCTTCAGACCCTGCGCAAACCCGTTCACATATCATCCCCTTGATTCGCGGTCCCCGGGATTTCCGTTGAAGCATCGTCATCATTGCCGATGAACATCATCCGGAGAGCCGGCACGACCAGGAGCAACAAGACCGGTCCGATGAGCATGCCGCCGACGACCACGGATGCCAGAGGCCGCTGCACCTGGCTGCCGATACCCGTCGAGAGTGCCGCGGGGACTAGGCCGATGCAGGAGGCAAGCGCCGTCATCAGCATCGGCCGCATCCGCTGCTCGGCCGCGTGGAACATGGCCCCAGTGCCGTGCATCCCTTGCGTCCTGACCTGGTTGTAATAGGTGATCATCAGGATTCCATCCATCACCGACACGCCGAACAACGAAATGAAACCGACGATCGACGAGACGCTCAAGGGCTGACCGGAGATGTACAAAGCGATGATTCCGCCGCCGATCGCAAAGGGTATGCCGGCCAGCGCCAGCAGGCTGTCGCGCAGCGAATTGAACAGGCCCAACAGCAGCACCATGATCAGGACGAGGCTGAGCGGCACGACGATCTCAAGGCGCTCCTTTGCGAGCTGCCATTCTTCGAATTCTCCAGCCCAGATGATGCGGTACCCGGTCGGCAGCTTGACGTTCTTGGCGATCCGCTCCTGCGCTTCGGCGACGGTGCTCCCGAGGTCGCGCCCACGAATGCTGAACTTCACCGGAATAAACCGCTGCATGCGTTCGTGGTAGATGTAGGACGCCCCGGTATCCAAGGTGATCGTCGCGAGCTCGCTCAAGGGAATATACGACGTGGTGCCGGTGGCGTTTTGATAGCCGACTTTGACATCGCCAACCGCTTCAATGTTATCGCGGTACTGGGGCGAGAGGCGAACCGTGACGTTCCACGCGCGATCGCCTTCCAGGAGCGTCGTCGCGACCGCTCCACCCATTGTCGCCTGAATAACCGTATTCACGTCGCCGGTGTTGAGGCCATACCGGGCGGTCTTCTCCCGATCGATCGTGATGTTGAGGTTCGGTTGTCCCACGACATGAAAGGTGCCGAGATCCTCCATACCTCTGACCAGTTTCATCTGGTCGGTTATCTGAACTGCAAGCTTTTCGAGGACATCGAGGTTGGGGCCGATAATCTTGACGGAGTTGGCGCCTTTGACGCCCGACGTGGCCTCCTGGATATTGTCCTGAATGTTCTGCGAGAAATTGAACCCGAGCCCCGGCACTACGTCGTTGAACTCCTGCACCAGCTGTGCGGTCAATTTGTCCTTGGTTAATCCCTTGGTCCATGCGCTGGCGGGCTTCAGCGGCACGAACAATTCGACGTTGGAAAAGGGCGACGGATCGCTGCCGTTATCGGGCCTGCCGTGTTGCGAAACCACCGTGATGACTTCCGGGTGACTCAGCAGAACTTCACGGATCTTCCCTACCCCCTCCGTACCCGCCGCCAAGCCCATCGTCCGCGGCATCGACACCCGGATCCAGTAATTGCCTTCCTCGAGAGCGGGCAGGAACTCGCTGCCGAGCCGCGTCGCGAGCCACCCGGTTACGACCAGGAACACGGCGCCCATCCCCACCATGATCCATCGCCGGTCAAGTGACCAATGAAGCGCCGGGGTATAGGCAGCGCGCAGCGCGCGTACCACTAGTGTCTCGGCCTCTTTTACATGCGCGGGAATAAGGAACGACGCGATTGCCGGGGTGATCGTGAAGGTGGCGATCAAGGCGCCGACCAAGGCATAACCGTAGGTTCTTGCCATGGGACCGAATATCTGGCCCTCGACGCCCTGCATGGTAAACAACGGTACGAACGCGGCCACGGTGATCAGGGCGGAGAACAGTATCGCCTTGTCGACTTGCAGAGCGCTGATCAGAATGAGGCGCAACCGATCGGTCCAACTCTTGTTCGTCGACGTCCCGTGCGGGCTGGTCGGATCCGTACCAAGTTGCTCTTCGGCAAGGTGCTCCAACAATATCCTCTGATCCGACGGTTTCGCTTGGAAGTTCCGAAAGACGTTCTCGACCAGAATGACCGCCGAATCGACGATGATGCCGAAATCCACGGCACCGATCGAAAGCAGATTTGCATCCTCGTTTTGCAGCACCAGCAATGTGATGGCGAAGAGAAGCGCGAAGGGAATGTTGATCCCGACGATGATCGCGCTGCGCAGATCGCCGAGGAATATCCACTGAATAAAAAAGACGAGAATGCATCCGATGACGAGATTTTCCAAGACCGTATGGCTCGTAACGGCGACAAGGCCCATCCGGTCGTAGAAGGTGACGACCTTGACCCCGGGAGGGAGGCTGCCGTCGCTGTTCATCCGGTCGATTTCCGCGTTGATTTTCGGGACGACATCTTGGGTATGGAACGTGCGTCCCATGACGACGATGCATTCGACGATGTCGTCGTCATGATCGCGGCCGACAATGCTAAGCCTGGGAACGTTGCCGACATACACCTTGGCTATATCTTTTATCCGTACCGGCACGCTGTCCGTCTGGGTAAGAACGACATTCTCGATGTCACTGACCTTATAGCCTTTGGTCAGATCTTCGTTCCCACCATCGTTGAAGAGACCGACCCCGCGGATGTTGACGGATTGTTGGCCGATATTGATCTCGCGACCGCCCACGTTGATGTTGGCATTGCCCAACGCCGTTATCACTTGTGGGACCGTGATGCCATAGGTTTGCAGCTTGTGAAGGTCGGCCTCGACTTCAAATTCCTTGGTTGGACCGCCGAAGCTGTTGACTTGCACGACGCCGGGAACCGTCGACAAGCGGCGGAGCACGACCCAGTCCTGGACGGTGCGCAGATTCTCCAATCCGAAATGGCGCGGGCCTACCACCTGGTAACGGACGACCTCGCCGATCAGGCTCGATTGCTGGATCTGAGGCTGTACGTTGTTTGGAAGCGAGACATTTTGCTGCAGGGCGTAAGAGAGCTGGGTTTGTGCGAAATAAAAGTCGATGCCATATTTGAAAGTGACCCGGAGGAACGTAAGGCCATAGAACGAAGTAGAGTTAACACTTGCGATGCCGGGCGTGCCATAGACGCCGACTTCCATCGGGATCGTGTAATAGCGCTCCATCTCCTCGGCCGATAAGCCGGCTTGCTGGGCGGTGATTTCGATAATCACCGGCGCAGGTTGGGGATATGCCTCGATGTTGAGCTTGGTGAAGGCGATCACCCCACAGCCAAGAAACACCACCAAGCCCAGCAGGACGATCGTCCGGCGAGTGAGCACGAATGCAAGAAGTGCCTTCAGCACAATGTGTTCTCCTCGATGAGCATGGCCGGATCAACCGGATCGAAGAAGCCTCAATCTGTGTCGCCGGGCGTGAGCATGTTGTCCAGGAAGACGGCACCTTCCGTGACCACCAGCTCGCCTCGGTTCAGCCCGTCGAGAATCTGATGGTATCCGTCTCGCCGCAGCCCGATCTTGACCGCGCGCTGCGCGAAATGACGGCGGTCGGTGGTCACCCATACCGTCATCGTGCCGTCGCTTTCGCGCACGACGCCGTCGAGCGGAACGGCCGTCGCGGTCACCGGAGCGCCGGTGACAATCACAAACCGCGCGAACATTCCCGGCCGCAACTCGTGCCGGGGATCCTGAATTTCCGACCGTATCAGGAGCGTATGGAGATTCGGATCGACGGTGGCGCCAAGGGTCGTGATCTTGCCTTCATACACCTGGCCGGGATGGGCCATTGTCGAGACCTTCACTTCCTGCCCAAGCTTGATCGAGGAGCTGTCGATTTCGGGGACGTTCGCCAGCATCCACCTGGTCGAGATATCGGCGATCGAATAGGGCGCCGGCGGGTTTCCCGGCTGCACGAGGAGCCCGGGCTGCGCGTTGCGCGCCGTGATCCTGCCGGTGATCGGGCTGGGCACGACCAGCACCGGATCGATTTGCCGCAGCGTCACCATCATGCTGATCTCGGCCTCGGTCTTGCCGAAAACGCGGACCGCATCCCGCGCGGCTCTCAGCGCGACTTCGGCGGTTTGCTTGTCCGAGACAGCCTGATCGAGATCCTTCTCGGCGATGCCGCCGGTCCCCCGCGTGTCGTAGAGTTTCTGGGCGCGGATGAGCGCCCGGCTGGTCAGATCCAAGGTCGCCGCCGCCCCGATCAGGGTGGATTCCGCCTGGATGAGATCGGGACTGTCGATCGTGAACAGCGGCTTGCCCTTCTCGACCTCGTCGCCGACCTGGGCAAAAGCCGAGATGATTTTTCCTTGATACGGCGTGAATACCTGGATCGACAGGTCCTCGTTGAAATCGATACTGCCCACGGCCACCTTTTGGAGCGGGAAGACGTGCTCACCAACCTCCGCGATTTTAATCGAGCCCAACTGGTTCTGCGTCAACTCCAGGATCGGCGCGGCCGCCGCGCCACCGGATGAAGGGATCGGATTTGGCGTCGGCTGTGATTGAGCTACCGCGTCCGGAGCAACCGTCGCGCCCACGAAAGCACCAGAAACCCACGCCGCGAAAGTCCCGACGGCGATGACCGCTATCGCTGCCCCCGCGGCAATTTTCCGGCCGTGTCCCATGACGGACCTCTTTGAAGATCGTCACGAAGATTCTCACGCCGGTGTCCTGGACTCTACTGTGAGCAGTCGCAAACTGTGATACGTCGCAGTTCCTGGGCAATTGTGAGCATCCTGTCGGCATCAGACCGACGGTTACGGGCAATTCGCACGCCGCCGGAGTCCGACAGTATCTAACTGCAGCGGTGAAATTGGCATCGCACTCTTAAACAGTGAAGGAACACAGATTGCGCTTGCACCGTCTGAACGCGGCACCAGCGCTGGCAATTCTTTTGTCGAGCAACCGCTGCCGCCGCTGCACGAGCGCGTTATTGTCCGACGCCGACGCATTGACGGCGGAGCAGGCCGCGAAAGCGCCGCTGGACCTCACGCCGCGGCGACAACAGATCAGCTACGTCAACCATCTGACCTTGCTGAAGACCGTCACGAAGATTTCCGCTCCTACATCCTGGATTCTACTGTGAGCAGTCACAAACTGTGATGGGTCACAGTTCCTGGGCAATTCGCGCATAGCTGAAGTCCCGCCACATCGCACTGCAGCTGGGGACAGTGGCTTTCCGCTCTTAACCAACGCAGAGCGCGCTCTCGCCGCAGGAACGCCGCACCGGCAATGACGATTCTTTTATGTGGCAGCGCGTTTCTTTTATGCGGTCGCGCGGTCGTGCCGAATTTCCTGCGGCCTACGGCGCCCGCCGAAGCCGCTGCCCGACGTCAGCGTTCGGCACCGGTCTATGGCGGCGAAGCCCAGCACTTTTTGTCGGGGCACGACATCTCCTTCGATTGGTAGACGAGCTTTCAATGCCCGCCGCTCAATACGCTGGTCGCCAAGGCGCTGCGCGCCAATCCCACGATCGGGTCGGCGAAGGCGGCGCGGCGCCAGGCGCGCGAGCTGACGCTCGCCGCGGTGGATTCTCTTTCCGACCCTGCACGGGAATTTTACGCCGAGCCGCGACAAGACCGCGACCGACGCGGTGTAGCCGGCAAGCGCCAGCGGCATCCCTATTACG